>CAMATI010000053.1 GCA_945861095.1 Asaia bogorensis
CGGCAACCGTGGATGGCGATCCAATCAAACCGAGATCACGCGAATAGCTTCGTGTGGCCATGACCTCACGCAAGGTCTTGCTTTCCTGCCCGCCGAAGATGTTGTGGATCGCCGTCTGGATGCGTCCCGAACGCTCCAGTTCGGCGATCACTTGCGGTACCGGTGTCTCCAGGTCGATGTTGCTGAGATCGACACCGGTAATGTGCTCCACGTACCAGAGCATGTATTCGATCGCGTCTGGGGACCAACGCGCCGCCTTGGTCGCTTCGACCTGACGATGCGCATCCTCGTCGGTGGCGCCAATGACGGGCGAGGCCAGGTACATGATCTTGAGATCCGACGGCTTGCGACCATGTTCGGCCAGCCGGCGGTGCATGTCCGCTCGAAACGCCTTCATGGCCTCTACGCTGTTGACCGAGGCGATCATGGAATCGGCGTACCGTGCCGCCAGGTTTCGACCGTCCGGGGAGTTGCCCGCTTCGACCATCGGCACAATGCGTTGTGGACCCGGTATGGTGTTGAGAGGGCCGCGGCAGCTGAAGTATTCACCCTTGAAGTCGATCCGATGGACCTTGGTGTGGTCGGCATAGCGGCGTCCATCGACATCGGCCAATACCGCTCCTGGTTCCCAGGAGTCCTGGAGCTGTCGCACGATCTGCACCCATTCCGTGGCGCGCTTGTAGCGCAGCTCCTTTGGCGGCAACGCCGCCATTCCATAGTTCATGGCGGACAGGTCGGCCCCCGACGTCACCAGATTGAATCCGACCCGACCTTCGGTCAGATGGTCGAGCGTCGTGAGAAGACGCGCCGAAAGATACGGGGGATAGAAAGTCGACGACAGTGTCGGGACGATGCCGAGGTGGCGCGTGCGCTGGGTCAACATCGGAACCAGGGGAAGCGGGTCGCTCTTCGGTGCCCACAGGCCGAGCCTCAAAGTCATCTCGGCCGAACCGCGAAATCCGTCGTCGAGTTGTGAGGTATCTTCAATCAGCAGGTAGTCGAAACCAGCCCGCTCGAGGGAAGAAGTCAGGTCGATGTAGAGATCGGCCTTCATCCATTCGGTTTCGTTGTTGCCGGTCCACGGACCGTCAACCGCAGGATTCCATGCCTGAATGCCGAATCCGTTTCCCAGGAACCAGGTCAAGTGGTACATATCAAGATCCTCCAGAAGTAGTCGATGAATTTCAGTATTCGAACAGGTGATGTCTCAATGTAGTACCGCTGTACTCCTTGCGCAACAGGCCCCTGCGTTGCAAAACGGGTACCACCTTGTCGACAAATTCGATCAGGTAGGCCACATTGTGCAGGCCGGCGCGCAGGTAGAAACCGTCTGCGTCGCCGTCGATCGCCGTCTGCTCCAGCACGTCGGCGATGTGATCCGCCGTGCCATAGATCGGGAAATTGTCATGCCTGGCCTCGCTCAACGCGATCTGGCGCAGCGTCACCGGCCCATGTCGCGAATGCTCGGGCAATTTTGACTGCATGCCGGGTCCCTTGAGACCGGCTGGCAGGGGGCTGTCCAGTTCGTAGGCCGACATGTCGATCCCGGTCTGTTCCGACAACGAGACCAAGCCCGTCTCGACGGTGGCCTCGGCGGCCAGCGCCTCCCATTTCTCTTTGGCAATCGATTCGGTTTCGCCGAACACGGGTCTCACGCCACACAGGATCTTGCATGACATGGGGTCGCGCCCGGCCTGGGCCAGCAACCCGCGCATGGAGCGGGTGTAGTCCCTCAAGCCCTCTACGCTGGTCTTGTTGATGATGACCATCTCGGCGTGCTCGGCGGCAAACCGCTGGCCACGCGGCGACCCGCCTGCCTGCACGATGACCGGCCGGCCTTGCGGAGATGACGGCACGTTCAGGACGCCCAGGCTCTTGAAATACTTGCCCTGAAAGTCGACGGTATGAACCTTGGACGGATCGGCGAAGATGTCCGCGTCGCGATCCATGACCAGGGCGTCGGGTTCCCAACTCGACCAAAGCGCGTTGCACAAGGCAAGGTACTCGTCGGCGATGTTGTAGCGCTCGTCGTGCTCGACGAGATCGTCCATTCCGAATGAAAGTGCCGCGCTCTTCTTGGTGGAGGTCACGACATTCCAGCCAATTCGACCGCGGCTGAAATGGTCCAGCGAGGCCAGCAACCGGGCCAGGAGATAGGGCGGAAAAAACGTGGTCGAGAAGGTTGCCACCAGGCCGATCTTGCTGGTGCAAGCGGACAACGCACCGAGAATCGGCAATGGATCGTGCGACGGCGACCAAAGGCCCGCCTTCAGCGGGTGATCCCAGTTACCGCCATACACCTGCGGTATCCCGTACTGATCGGCAAAGAGCATCAGATCGAACTTGGCCCGCTCGCAGACGCGGGCGATGTCCTGGTAGATTTCCGGATGGCGCCAGTCATATCCATCGACGGTACGTTTCCAGTCGCCCGCCGAACCCCCGGGCCCGGCGATGCCGAACCACGCCATGTGAAGCTTCTTAGTGCGCATCGGACGCCTCAAAAGTGATATGGCAAAGTATGCCCGGACAGGTATCGAAGCGCAACGCGTTGCGCGCGCAGGGGGGCCGGCCAGGTGCGAGTGGTGTCGTGATTTCCATGGAACTTCCCAGCACCGTCGCGCTCACCAGGACCAGTCGCGCGCTGACGGGGGGCTCCAATGGCCAGCGCGCCCGAGTTCAGCCAGCACCAGGCCCAGCAGTTGTGCTTCGTGCGGAGCCCAAAATGGCATGCGCAATACAAAACCGGACAGTCCGGTCTGGCGCTGCAAGTCGATGATCTGGTCGGCCACCTCCTTCGGGGTGCCCAGCATCACCGGGTAGTCGCGGTTCAGCTTGCCACCGTGCGTGGCCTTGGAAAGTTGCGCGGCCCACGCCTTCTGTGCCGATGGGTGCAATGATTGCTCGATCTCCTCCCACTCGCGCACTGCGACGCCTGGCTCCTCCCGAACATGCACAGTCGCGAACAGCAGCACCGGGGGAGGCGTCTTGCCGATCGACGCCGACTTGCTGGCGAGGTCGGCCCGGATCTCCACCAAGTCGGCGGGCTTGGTGATGGAGGCAAACAGGTATTCGCAATATGCCGCCGCGAAACTACGCCCGCGTGCCGACGACGCAGCGCTCACGAGCAATGGTCGGGCCATCGGGCGCGGGCCCCGCATGCGGCCATGGACATGGAAATGCGTACCATCGTGGTCAATGGCACGCGGGTTGGCCCACAACTGGTCGACCACCCGCACCACCTCGTCGGCCATGTCATACCGCACGTCGTGGTCGGGAACATCATCGAAGCCGAACAACCGCGCCTCGACCGGCCGGTTGCCCGCGACCACGTTCCAGCCCCAGCGCCCGCCGCTGAGTTGGTCGAGGTGGCCGCCAAAACGGGCGATCTGGACCGGATGCACGAAAGTGGTGTGAATTGTGGACAGGACACCCAGGCGCTCGGTCGCGAGGATCAATGGCAGAGCCCACAACACACCGTGGGTCGAGGGGTCCTGGAAGCCGATGTCGGATGCGTCGTCCGAACCCGAAGCGTAGCCGTCCGGAAGCAGGACGAAATCGAGACCCGCCTTTTCCACTTCGCGAGCCAGTCGCACATGATTGCCCAGATCCATCACGTCCGGATTGCGCTGCGCCACGAGGGCTGACGGGATTGGCGTGCGCGAATAGGGCCAGAACAACCCGAAGCGCAGGCTGGAATCCGGCCTGAATGGCTTGCGCACCCCGTGCCGTGCGCTGGCTTCTATCCACTCCGTCGTCATGAAGTCGTCCGCTGTGCGGCGCTCAGGGCGGCGGCCACTTCGGCAAGGCGGGCGCCTTGTGCGTTCGCTGCGGCCAGCGCGTCATCGTCCGGAAGGCTGCCCTTGCGCGACACCCAGGATGCACCGTAGGGATTGCCCGTGGATTTGCTCACGACCGGCGGCCCATAACCCAGCGGCATGATGATGGAGCCCCAGTGGTAGGCGACGTTGAGCATCGCGAGCACCGTGGATTCGAGCCCGCCATGCGCGGTGGATGCCGACGTGAACGCGGTGACCACCTTGCCCGCAAGGAGACCCTTGAACCACAGGCTGCCGGTCTGGTCGAGGAAGTTCTTGAGTTGTGCCGCAGGACCACCGAAGCGCGTCGGGCTACCCAGCGCGATCCCGTCGGCCCAGGCAAGGTCGTCGAGCGTCGCCAGCGGCGTACCATCCGGCGCGTTCTCCCGGTCCCGGTGCGCCTGCCATCTCGAGTTCGCCGCAATGGCCTCAGGGGGCGCCAATTCAGCGACCCGGCGCAGCCTGACTTCGGCCCCCGCGTTGGCGGCACCCTGCGCGAGTGAAGTGGCGAGTTGGTGTACCACACCCGTCGCGCTGTAGTGGATCACGGCTATGCGGACATTCATGGTGTGCAATTTCGCTGGTTTGATTCAGGTGCGCTTGGCCAGGGCGGCGTCGAGGCCCTGCCCGAGGAAAGTGAAGGCAGCCACCGCGACCACGATGGTCGTCCCCGGGGCCAGCACGGTCCAGGGCGCGATCTCCATCCATTGCCGGCCCTCCGAGACCATGAAGCCGAGACTGGGCGCCGGTGGCGGCACGCCCAGGCCGAGGAACGACAACACGGTCTCGACCAGCAGCATGTGCGCAACCGTGATCGTGGCCTGCACGATCAGCACACCGCGCATGTTCGGAACGATATGCCGGCACATGATGCGAAAAGGGTGGACCCCAGAAATCCGCGCCGAATCCACGAACGGCCTCGTCGCCGCCTGCAGGGTCGAAGCCCGCACGACACGCACCACCTGGGGCGCGTAGGTCACGATCAGCACCGTTACCAGCGTCGCCACGCTCGGCCCGATTGCCGCGAGGATCGTGATGGCGACCAACAGCGGCGGTATCGACAGGAACACGTCGACGACGCGCATCGAGAACCAATCGACGAAGCGCCCGAAGAACCCCGCTGTGACGCCGATGGCCGTTCCCAGCAGCATCGTCACCACCGTGGCGACAACCGCGACGAACAACGACGAGCGAGCCCCCAGCACGAGGCGCGCAAGAATGTCGCGTCCGATGCTGTCGGTTCCCAGGAGGTGGCGCAAGGACGGTGCCGCCAACACATCCGGGCTGGTCTTTTGCGGGTCGAGGCCGACCAACCAGCCGCCGCACAGCAGCAAGAGCGCTATCGCGATGCATGCGCCGGCACCGACGGCCAGCGACGCGTCGGACGCAAGGAATCGCCACGCCCTGGCGAATCCGCCGGGCGGGTCCCTGGTGGTTGGCGCGGCGGCCATCGTCAGTGTGCCCCCCGAACCAGCTGCACCCGGGGATCGAGCAGCGGATAGATCAGATCGATGACCAGGTTGATGATCACGAACACCGTGGCTTGCAGCAGCACGCAGCCCTGGATCACCGGATAGTCGCGCTGGGCAATGCTGGCCAGCAGCAGCTGTCCCAGCCCGGGGAGCGCAAAGATCGACTCGATCACGACCGTACCCCCGATCAAGTAGGCCAGCTGCAGCCCGGCTACCGTGGCCAGCGGCACCAGCGCGTTCGGAACGATGTGGCGAAACAGGATGCGCGCCTCCGAGGCGCCCTTGGAGCGCGCGGTGCGCAGGAATTCGGCGCTGCGGACGATGTCTTCGGTGGCGCCGCGCACATAGCGGCAGAAGGCGGAACCGGACAGTGTCGCGAGCGACAGGGCCGGAAAGAACAGGGATTGCAGGTTGGCGAGCAGCCCGTTGCCCAACGCCACGAAGGACACGACACCAAGGTCCGGCAGGTAGAGCGAGACGGCCAACACGCACAGTGTCGCGACGAAATAGTTTGGCACCGACATACCAAGGGTGGCAGCCATCATGACCGCCCTGTCCACCCAGGTCCCGCGCCAGCGCGTGGCGATCGCGCCGCCCAGGATACCGATCAGCAGCGCGAAGAAGACCGCCAGCAGGGCCAGTTCGACACTGACCCCGAGCCGGCTCAACACTTCGTCGCGCACGGGCTTGTTGCTGCGGATCGATTTGCCAAGGTCGCCCTGCAGCACATGGCCCAGCCAGTAGCCGAACTGGACGACGACGGGCTGGTCGAGCCCCATCTCGCGCCGCAGTTGCGCCAACTCGGTGGCGCTGAGATTCTCGCCACCCAGGGCGTCCACCGGATCACCGGGCACCAAGTGCAGGAACGAGAACGTGAGAACCGAAACCGCCAGCAGGCTGAACGGCAGCACGGCCAGGCGGCCAAGCACATAGCGGATCATGCCGCCCTCCGCGCGGTTGCCAGGGCCGCCATTCGCGACGCGTCCACCGGGGCATAGTGGCAGGCGGCCGTGTGCCCTTCGCCGAGCGACTGCAACGCCGGCTTTTCGGCGCGGCAACGGTCGTCTGCCATCGGGCAGCGCGAATGGAACACGCAGCCGCTGGACTGCTCCATCGCGCTCGGCGGATCCCCGGACAGCCGGATGCGAGGCCGGACGTGACGCCCTTGCTGCAACTGCGGCACCGCGCTAAGGAGCGCGTAGGTATAGGGATGCGCAGGTGTTTCCAGGATCTGGCGAGTCGCTCCCGTCTCGACGATCTTGCCACGGTACATGATGGCGATGCGATTGCTCATGTAGGCGACGGTGGACAGGTCGTGGGAGATGAAGAGGCACGCGGTGCCGTGCTTGTCCTGCACGCGGCGCAGCAGATTCAGTATCTGCGCGCGGATCGACACATCGAGCGCCGTGACAGCCTCGTCGCAGACGATGATCGGGGGCAGCGAACTCAGCGCGCGTGCAATGGAAACGCGCTGTTTTTGTCCTCCCGACAGCGCACCCGGGAACTGCCCGCCGGTGTGCCCGCCGAGCCCCACCTCCTCGAGCGACGCCCGTGCGCGGGCGTTGCGGGATCCTTCGGGTTCGCCGCTGATGGCGTCGAGTGGTTCTCGTACGATCGCCTGGATGCGCATCAGCGGATTGAGCGAGGACGACGGATCCTGGAACACCATCTGGACCAGGCCCTTGCCGGAGCTCTCGCCGATCGGGCGGCCCATGACGGTAGCGCAGCCCTCGGTCGGCGACTCCAGTCCGACCGCGATGCGTGCTGCGGTCGATTTGCCGCTGCCGGACTCTCCGACGATGCCCAGCGTCTCCGCGGCGTTCAGGTGCAGGCTGATGCCGGCGAGCGCCCAGATCGGCCGCCGCCGCGAGCCGAACCGCTTGGTGACGTCGCGCAATTCCAGCACCGGGCCTGTCATGGCGATTCCATCTGCCCCATCCGGGCATGGTGGACGCAGCGCGAGGAATGCAAAGCTGTGACGGCTTGCAGGGCTGGAACTGCGCCATCGCAGCGCGGGTCTGCATGGCGGCAACGCTGCATGAACGGACAGCACGCAAAATGGCCCAGTGCCGACGCAGGCTCGCCCTCGATCGCTTCCAGCGGTTCGCCCGCCGGCGCGTCAAGCCGCGGCAGGGACCCGAGCAGTGCGGCGGCGTACGGGTGGCGCGGCCGGCGCAGCAGTTCGGCCATCGGCACGTCTTCGACCACGTATCCGGCGTACATGACCACCGCGCGATCGCAAACCTCGGCCGCCATCGCCAGGTCGTGCGTGATCAGCAGGAGGCTCATGCCATTCTCGGCCTGCAGCATCCGAACCAGGTCGATCACCTGCGCCTGCACCGTGGTGTCGAGCGCCGTGGTCGGCTCGTCGGCGACCAGCAGCGAGGGCTTGGCCAGCAGTGCCATGGTAATCATCACGCGCTGGCGCATGCCACCTGACAGTTCGTGCGGATAGGCGTCCATGCGCGCATCGGCGTCGGCCACGCCGACATGTCGGAGCACCCGGGCGGCCTCGCTACGCGCCGCGCCCGCCTTCCAGCCGCGCAGCGTCAGCCGCTCGATGAGCTGCGTGCCGATGCGAGAGATCGGGTTCAGGCTGGACAGCGAATCCTGGAAGATGACGCCAGCGTCCGCGAGAACCGGTGCGGCCGCGTCGGTGTGCGGGCCCAGTTTGCGGGACCGGCCCTTGAAGGTCAATGCGCCGGACACCCTGGCCTGTGGCGGCTGCAGTCCGAGCAGACTCAAGGCGGTCATCGTCTTGCCGCTTCCGCTCTCCCCCAATATGGCGACCCTTTCCCCCGGATGGATCGAGAACGACACGTCGCGCACGGCGTGGATCGGGCCGGCGGCGCTCGGTATGGTCACGCAGAGATGCTCGACGCGGAGCAACGGCGCGCGCAATGCTTCCGCGGAGGGCGGGTCACTTTCCGCTTGCTGCAAGATTTCCAATTCGGGCTACTTTTCAGAACTCGAACAGGTGGTCGCGCAGCATCGTGCCGGAATACTCCTTGCGCACCAGCCCGCGCTTCTGGAGAACGGGCACCAGTTTCGTCGCGATGTCGACGAGATACCCGTAGTCCTGGAACATCTGGCGAAAATGGAAGCCGTCGGCGCCACCTTCGCGCCACGCATGCTCCAGGATGTCCGCGATCTGCTCCGGCGTTCCGTGCATCGGGAAGGTTTCCTTCAGGCTCTCGTGCTTGGCGATCTCGCGCAAGGTGAGGTGCCCCTGACTCTGGGTGTACTGCAGGAGCTTGCCGACAATGCCTTGCACCTTGAGGTCCTTTGGAAGCGGCTTGTCGAGATCGAACTGCGACATGTCGTACATCAAGGTGTTTGACAGGTCTGCCAATCCGAGGTCCACATCGCCACTGGCCAGGTGCCGCTGCCATTTTTCCTCTGCCTCGGCCGGCGTATCACCCATCACCGGCTTGATCGCGTAAAAGATCTTGAGCGATTTCGGATCACGGCCCGCTTCGGCGGCCTTTTGGCGCAGCTGATGGCTGTAGGACTTCATGTCGGCAACGGAGTTCTTGTGCGCTATCACCATGTCCGCATTTCGCACCGCGAACTGCTGCCCGCGCGGCGAGGTGCCTGCCATGATGATGATCGGATGCCTTTGCGGTGATGAAACCACGTTCAGCGGCCCGCGGCACTGGAAATGCTGCCCCTTGAAGTTGACCGTCTTGACCTTGGCCGGGTCGGCGAAGATCTTGTTCTCGCGATCCATGATCACGGCATCGGGCGACCAGGAATCCCAGAGCTGGCGGCACAACTCCAGATGCTCGTCCGCCATGTCATAACGTTCGTCGTGCTCAGGCATCTCCATGCCGAAGTTCTCGCCCCCCTTGGTCGAAGTCACGACGTTCCACGCCATGCGCCCACCGCTGAGATGGTCCATGGTTCCGAGCATGCGCGCGAGCAGATAGGGGGGATAGAACGTGCACGACAGCGTGGAGGCAAGCCCGATGCGCTGCGTGGCTGCTGCCATCCACGCGCACGTGGGCACCGGATCGTGGTAGATCATGAAGCCGTTTCGCACGTAATAGTCGGTCGAACCTTGGAACAGCGCAGGGATCGCCACGCTGTCGGCGAACATGACGAAGTCCATCTTCGCGCGCTCGCACAACTTGGCAACGTCCTGAAAGATCTCCGGCTTGCGCCAGTCGTACACCGCACCCGCGGGGGCGAGCCAATTGACCGGCCCAGTCGTACCAAACCAGCCTAGATGGAACATGGAGCGATCCTCTTTGTCGGGACAGTCGCGCGGACTAGCGATCGAGCCACACCTGGCGCAGTGATGTGCGACGCACCTGCGGCAGCGGCTCGTAGCCCTTGACATCGTTCTTCCAGACTTCGATCCGGAATGGAACCGAGAACATGTAGATGAAGTAGACGTTCTCCAGGATGTACCTTTGTGCATCCGTCAGCATCTTGGCGCGCTTGACCACATCGAGTTCAGCGTTGGCCGCGTCGATCATCGCGTCGAACTTCGGGTCCTTGCACTTGGTGCGGACTGCGCTGCCCAGCGCGTCGAAGAACGCGCCCTCCGGATCGGCGTCCATGCCGCGGCCGTTGCTCATGACCTCGTAGGTGCCGGCGACCGAATTGCGCGCGCTGGCGGAGTATTCGATCGGAACGAGCTGCAGGTCGATGCCCGAACGCGCGACCTGCTCGCGCAACAGTTCGGAGATCCGTGCGTCCACCGCGAAGGCCGGCGTGCCGATGTACTGGATCGTCAGCTTGAGGCCGTTCGGGAAGCCTGCATCCGCCAGCAACTTCTTTGCGCGCGGGATATCGGCGTTCCAGTAGGGGAGGTCGGTCCCGTCGCCCTGGTAGCCGTAGATCTTGTCGGCGGGTGCCACGGCCATGCCGGGTCGGGTCACGCGCCCTGGGAATACGGTATTCATGATCGCGTTGCGGTCGATGGACAGCGCAAACGCCTGGCGTACCTTGAGGTCGCTGGTCGGCGCCTTCTCGCAGTTGAACGGCAACATTTGGGTCGAGTTGGCGACCGCCTCGCCAATCACTACGTTGCGCAAGGTGGCCAGCAACGGCCGCTTGTCCGGACGGAAGAACGTCATGTCGATCTCGCCGGTTCGCAGCGCCGCAATGCGCGTCGAATCGTCCGGAATGATGCGCAGCTCCACCTTGTCGAGATAGGGCTTGCCGGCGTCCCAGTAACTGGCGAACTTCTCATAGGTCACGTTGACGCCGGGCGTGAAGTTCGTGATCTTGAAGGCGCCAGTCCCATTTGCCGTCTTCGTCAGGTCGTTGTTGGCCGCCTCGGTGAACTTGCGCGCAACGATGCCGGTGACCTCGGGCGATGCCATGTACCGAAGGAATGGCGCCGAGGCGGACTTGAGCTCGAAACGGACCGTGCGGTCATCAACCTTGGTCACGGCTTTGAGCATGCGCATCTTCGTGCGCGCGTCGCTCGGACGTTCCGGGTTCATGATGCGGCTGAAGGTGAAGAGCACATCGTCCACCGTCAGAGTCGATCCGTCGTGGAACTTCACGCCGTCGCGGATCGTGAAGGTGTACGACGTGGCGCTCTCCTGCTTCCAGGCGGTCGCCAGCGAGGGAAATATCGCCAGATCCTTGTCGATCGCCAACAAGGCCTCATAAGGCCCGTTGACGATGATCCGGTGCTGGAACGACATCACCGTGCCGTGCGGATCAATGCGGTCGGGCCCCTCGTCCTGCGCGATGACCAGCCTGCCACCCCGCTTTGGGGTCTGCGCGTCGGCATTCGGCCCCATGAGCATGGGCAGTACACAAGCAGCGGCGAGCATCAAGACGCGCGCGAATCTTCCAACATTGTTCATACCGAAGTCTCCGATCAGATTGCGGTGAGGGTTCAGGGCCCAGCGCTGGAGTTATTGAAATTTTTTGAAGTCTACAATTGCGCGCCCGTCGTGTCAACAAACGAAATGTATTTCGACCAATGAAACAGGGGTGAACCTGCGAGCCACTTTGCACCCGCATGGGCGCACCCATTTCGTCAGCGACTGGGGCAGCCGGAGCAGGGTGGTCAATGACGGCGCCACGACTGCGCAGCATGCGTTTGAGTCCACCAGTCGGCGGCCACTGCAAGGGCTTGTTGTTGCCTCGGCGGCCCTCGTTCGGCGCTGGTCTAGGTGCCGAACTCCGGCCCGAGAGGATTGATGCGCACCCCCCTGCGCAAGCGCGTGAACGCCAGCTTGGCCGGATCCGCCACCATCGCCCCTGGCGACTCCACCACAAGGACATCAGAGGCGATGGGCTCGAAATCGGCCCGGAAATGCACCGAGCTCTTCAACGCCACGATCCGCTCGGCCTTCGGCTCGATGCCGAGGTGGCGGAACAGCTCCTGGTCCATCGCCTGCACCTTCTTCGAGGATACAGCGACCCGAACGCCGGCACAGGACAACAGCGCCATCGGTCCCAGCGCCAGCACCCAGCCGGTCATCATCGGCCCGCGGCAGGTCATGCGGCCGTCGCCAAGTCGCTCCACCGTCCATTCGCGCTCGATCGGCTTCTCGCCCCAGGCACCGGATTTCGCGCCGATGCCGATCGTCAGCGTGCGTCCCAGACCAACCGAGTGCGCCGCCCGCGCCGCCTGCGGGTCGTGCAGGACGCCCAGTACCGCGCGCTCAGCGTGATGTCGCAGCAGCGCAGCGAGCAGCCCGACCGTGTCCGCGCTACCGCCGGCTCCGGGGTTGTCCTGCGTGTCAGCCAGCAGGACGGCGCGCGACGATTCCTGCGAGCGCCGCATCGCCTCCAGCACGGCCTCGTCCGGGCGGTACAGCTTGCCCGCGTACTGCGGCTCGGCATCCAGCACCGCGCCGTAGAGCGCGTCTGCGGCATGCACCGTGGCCTCGCGGTCCCATCCGTAGGCGAACACGGCCGGCCCGCAATCGTGGATGTCTGCAGCCGGGAAACCGGGTGTGAACGACGTGCTCGCGACGCTTCCCGACAACAGGCTGTCGGCGAACGCATAAATCGACTTCGAGGGCTCGATGGTCGAGCATTGCCAGGCAAGAGGAATCAGGTACGGGAGCTGGCGAAACGCCTTCTCGGGGCGCCGCGCCCGCAGCAGCATTTCCCTCAACAGCTGCCCGGCCTTGACCCCGGTGTCCGCCATGTCCACATGCGGATAGGTGCAATAGGAGACCATCGCGTCGCTCGCCGCAAACATCTTCGGCGTGGTGTTGGAATGCAGATCCAGGCTTACCGCGATCGGTACGTCCGGCCCGACGATCGCGCGGATGCGCTCGAGCAGTTCCCCCTCCGGGTCCTCGAGATGCTCGCAGACCATCGCACCGTGCAGGCTGAGATAGACAGCGTCCAGGGGCAGCGCCAGGCGCAGGTCCTCCAGCATCATCGCGACAATTCGCTCGAAGGCGTCCTTGGTCACGTAGCCGGCCGGCGTCGTCGAGGTCCACAGCAGCGGAAACAGCGCCGCGCCTGCCGGCCTGAACACGCCCAGCGCGCCGGCGATGGACTGGTTCATGCCTTCGAACTTCTCCAGCACCCCCTGCCCGCGGACCAGGGGCTGGCGGTCACCCGCCTCCGCGAAGTCTGCATAGGTCGTCTTCTGCGGCTGAAAGGTGTTGGTTTCATGCATGAATCCACCGACCGCGATTCTCTTTCCGGCAAGACTGTTCATAGGCACTCAGTGTAAAACGTGCCCGCGCCAGTGCACCCCATAATCTGCATTGCCCGGAATGGCGCAGGTCGGCGAAGGCAATGGACTCGGAGACGGGAGACAACGTGCAACACAGCAACCGGTATTGCCTTTGCAAGGGTCTTGTGCAGCCCGGCCAGACGGACGGGAGTGGTGCCATGCGCGTCGACGCGGCGGCCGGCGTGACCACCGATGCTCTGGCCGTTTACCTTCGACTAGCCCGGCCGGCCAACGAAACGCCGCACGGCACCGCGTCCGCTGCCGAGCCCGAGGTGTCGCTGTTCTCATTGCGGCGCCTGGACGCCGCGCCGCCCTTGGTGGGCGAGGTTTACGAATGCCGCACCACTGCGCCGGGTCCAGGCGTCCCGACGGGCCTCTTCACGGTCGATTTGGCCGGTCCACGTGGCGTGGCATGGGTCGCCGTGTTGCGTGTTCGAGTGGCTGCCCCCAGGGCTGCAATGTGGCAAGACTTGTGCGGTCGGGCAGACGCGCTGCCCGCCGTTCGGCTCCTGCAACGCATGCACAAGCACCAATGTGACCAGGCCGGACATGTGAACGTGCAGGTGTTCTTCGACCTGGTGGACGAAGCCGTGGCCGTGTTGTGCCAGGAGGCCCGGGTGCCGGCACCGCGGTTGCACGTGGTTCAGGCCCGCGCCGTGTTCAAGGCCGAATTGTTCGCTGGTGATGTCGTGAGCGTGCATTCGGGCGTTCGTGGCGTGGACGCACTGGGCCTGGATGCAGTGCATGGCATCGTGCACCAGCCCAGCGGCCGCCTGGCCTGCGTCGTCGAAACACGGCTGGCCTGGCTGGACGCATCGGGCCAGGCAGTGCCATCCGGCACCGACGCGCAGTCGTTCGAGAGCGGGGAAATCGGCGAGTGGGGGTCGCTGCCCCGGGCGCGGGCGCCGGCCGCGCCGAGCGTGCCGGCCAGGCCCCCTGCTGCGGCAGTGACAAGCTGTGTCGCTGTGGTCGACAGCTGGGACGCCGATACCGATGGCTGGCTGCAAACCCGTGCATTGGTCGACATGTGTTCGACTGGCGCGCGGCAATACCTGGCCACCATCGGCCTGGATGGTGCCCGATTCGCCCACGAGAAGATCACGGTGGCAGCGATCGACTACTTGATCGAAATTCGAAAGAGACCGCGCCTGGGTTGCAACCTGACGTTGCGCTCGTCCTATTTGTCGGGCAGCAGCAAAGTGATCCGCTTTGCCCATCACGTCATCGACTCGGATCGGGGCGAGGTGGTTGCCACCATCGAGATCGTCGGGGTGATGCTCGACCTGATGACCCACCGCCCAATGGAAGTCCCGCAGGATGTCAAGCTGCGAATTGAAGCGGCGCCCTGAAGGTTGGGCATCACGTGGCGCATGGGACAGCGTGGCGCACGACCATAGTCGGTCAGTGGTTCAGGGCGGCGTCTTGCGTGAGCTGAACCAGTTGCTTGCCGATGTTTCGCCCTTGCAGCATGCCGATAAAGGCGCCGGCCGAGTTCTCCAGACCCTGCGCCACCGTCTCGCGGTATCGCATGCGGCCCTGCGCCAGCCACCGCGCCATTTCCGCGATGCCCTCGCCATAACGCGGCCGATAGTCGAGCACCCGAAAGCCCTGTTGGCGTGCGCGCCACATCTCGAATTCCTTCAGGCGGCGCGGACCGACTTCCGCCTCGCGGTCGTTGTACTGGCTGATCTGACCGCAAATGACGATGCGTGCATCGAGCGCCAGCCATGTCATCACCGCATCGTAGGTCGTACCCCCGACGTTGTCGAAATAGACATTGATGCGATCCGGACAGCAACGCCGCAATGCGCCAGCCAGATCCGGCTCCGTGCGGTAGTCGATGCAGGCGTCAAAGCCGAGGTCGTCCACCACATGGCCCACTTTTTCGGCCGAGCCTGCTATGCCGACGACGCGACAACCCCGGATTTTGGCGATCTGGCCCGCGGCCGAACCAACGGCGCCTGCCGCCGCCGACACCACCACGGTCTGCCCGGCTTGCGGCTCCCCGATCTCGGTCATGCCGAAATAGGCCGTCATGCCGGGCATGCCCAACACACCCAGCGCGGTCGACGGCGGGCCCCATTGCGGGTCGACCCTGCGCAGCTCGCTGGCGCGCGCAACCGCGTAAAGTTGCCAGCCGAGGTAGCCTTCGACAAGCTCTCCGACAGCAAACGCCGGGTCGTTCGACACCGCCACGCGCCCGACCGCGCCGCCAAACATGGTGTCGCCGACCAGGATCGGCTTCACGTAGGGATAGACCGCGTCGATCAGTCCACGCATATAGGGGTCGACCGACAACCACAGGCAACGCACCAGGACCTCGCCCGGACCTGGTTGTGGCACCGGGCCGCGCACCAGCGCGAAGTCGCTCTCCCGCGGCAAGCCGTGCGGTTTCGCGGCGAGGACGATGCGCTGGTTCTCGTCCAAGGCAGGCCCGTTCAGGTCGTCGAGCGCAGGTGCGCCGTAGCCGGCATGTCCACCGTATCGCCATCCTCACTCAGCACCACGCCGTAGTGCGCCCGCGCCGCCTCCCGGCTGACCACGCCGTCGCGCACATCCAGCCGCACCGCTTCAACCGCGCGCCGGTACGGGTCGCCAAGGCCACCGCCGCCCGGCGACACCAGGTGCAGGCGCACCGGCGGCAGCTGGTTGAGCGAATACTGCGGCGGCTCGAACACGGCACCATCGGGCATGCGCACCGACAGCTCGCCAGCCACGCCCGGTTTGCCACCGGCAAAGCCGAAGCCGGACGGGTCGAACAGGCCCTCTCCGCGGAACGAATACTCGCCCGCTGTCTGGACGTCGGCCTCGTAAACCACGCCGGTGCCTCCACGCCACTCTCCGGCGCCGCCGCCGTCCTGGTTGAACTCATGCCGGTGCACCAGCACCGGGTACAGCTGCTCCCAGGTCTCGACATTGGGCAGTGTGAAGCCGCCCAGGGTGGAGAGGTGCGCGATCTGGTTCAACCCGTCGCGCCCGATCACCGCCCCGCCGCCGGACAGGCCATTCCAGTGGTACAGCACATAACGCGCGCCAGAGGCCGGGTCCAGGCCGGACGAAATCGGGATGATCGCCTTGCCCCAGCCGGCCACGGCCTTCCCGGGTGCGGCCTGGGCCAGCGCCTTCCAGATCGCCTGGATCACATCGTGCGCGGGAAAGGCGGTGGCGAAGGTGGTGGCCGCCGGCGGCTTCGGATTGAGGGTGCAGCCATAGGGCGCGATGATCCTGACCGGACGGAAAGTGCCCTCGTTGCGTGGCAGATCCGGGTCGAAGAAAGACCCGATGCCAACGTAGACCATCGAATGGGTATTGGCGATGGAGCTGTTCTTGAAGCCCTTCATCTGCGCCGCCGTCCCGGTGAAGTCAACCGTCAGCTGGTCGCCGGCGACGGTGATGGTGACACGGTACAGGATCTCCTGGCGTTCGAAGCAGTCGGAATTGGCGACCTCCTCGCCGACGTACACACCATCGGGCAGCGCAGCGATCTCGGCGCGCATGCGCCGCTCGGCATGGTCCTGGATGCCGCCGATGTAGTCCATGCCCTGGGCCAGCCCCTGCTCGCCGAACAGCTGCGCCACCCGCTCGGCGCCGATCTGGGTCGAGCCCAGCATGGCGCGAAGATCGCCGTCGAGCAGATCTGGCGTGCGCGAATTCGCCAGCAGGATGCTCCAGATGCTCGGGTCGATCTCGCCATTGCGCACCACGCGCACTGGCGGCAGGCGCAGGCCCTCGTGGAAGATCTCGGTCGCGCGCGGGTTGTAAGTGCCTGCCGCGCCGCCGCCGATGTCCGACTGGTGGGCGCGATTGCAGGTGAATGCGACCAGCGTGCCGTCGACGAAGACCGGGCGCGCGATGACCCAGTCGGGCAGGTGGTTGCCACCGCCCAGGTACGGGTCGTTCACCAGGAAAGCATCATCGTGCACGATCGCACCGCCGAAGGTCTTCAGGATGCCGCGCACCGCGAACCCACCGCTGCCGGTGTGGATCGGGCAGCCGTCGGCCTGGCTCACCAGTTGGCCTTCGGCCCCGGTCACGAAACAGGAGAAGTCGTGGCTCTGGAAGATCGGGCTGCGCGCGGTGCGGATCATCACCCAACCCATCTGCTGGGAGATATGGTCCAGCCGGTTCTGCACCAGCGCCAGCGTAACCGGGTCATGCGCCATGGATTGCCTCCGGTGCGCCAAACCGCACCACCAGATTGTCGGCCGCGTCCACCTCCAACTGTTCGCCCACGCCGATGAAGGCGGTGGTGGTGGGCTCCTCGACGATCAGCGGACCGACCAGCCGATGCCCCGGGCGCAGCGCATCGCCGTCGAACACCGGCGTCTCGCACCACAAGTTCTTGTCGTCGATATAGACCTGGCGCGTCCCCATCGGCTTGGGGGTGCCGCGCGCGCTGGGGGCCGGTGCCGGACGCAGCGGCGGCAGCAGTCCGATGCCGGCCACGCGCAGCGCGGTCACGTCCACGACGCCGTCTGGCTGGATGTGGCCGAACTGGCGCCGGTATTCCGGCTCGAAGGCCCGCCGCACGAGGCCGGGCTCGGGCGCGCGGTCGGCCGGGATCGCGACCTGGATCGACCATTGCTGGCCACGGTAACGCAAGTCGAGCACGCGCTCGATCCGTACGCTGTCGCCGCTGAAGCCTTCCAGCAGCAATGCCGAGCGGGCGCGCTGCTCCAGTTCGGCGAAGCGGGTTTCGAGCGCCGCCATCGACAGGCTGTCGATCGAGTCCGGCCGCACCACGGCGACATAGTCCTGGCGCAGGTTCGAATGCAGCAGGCCCAGCGCGCAGAAGGCGCCCGCCAGGCGCGGCATGTAGACGGTTCGGCAGCCGATCATGCGGCCGATCGCGCTGCCGTGCAGCGGGCCGGCACCGCCCGCGGCAACCAGCGTGAAGCGGCGCGGATCGAGGCCGCGCTGCACGCTCATGTGCTCCACCGCGTTGACCAGTTTGCGCTCCAGCAGCCGGATGATCCCCGCCGCCGCCGCCTCGATTCCCAGGCCGAGCGGCCGCGCCACATGCCGCTCGATCGCGCGCACCGCCCGCTCCTTGTCCAGCGTCACGGCGCCGCTGCCCAGCGGCCCGGCGCGCAACCGTCCCAGCACCAGATGCGCATCGGTCACCGTCGGCTCCTCGCCGCCCAGGCCGTAGCAAGCCGGTCCCGGCCGCGCCCCGGCGCCGCGCGGGCCCACGTACATCATGCCGGCGGCATCCACACCGGCGATGGTGCCGCCGCCCGCGCCGACCGAATGGATATCCACCGATGGCACCGCGACGTGGTACTGGTTGACCATCACGTCGTCGGTGACGGCTACCTTGCCATTGCTCATCAACGCCACGTCGCACGAGGTGCCGCCGATCTCCATCGAGATCAGGTTGTCGCCGGCCGCCTTGGCAAAGAAGTTCAGCGCGCCCACGCCCGCAGCCGGGCCGGAAAGAACCAGGTTGGCCGGGCGCTCGGAGACATGGTCCACCGAGACCGCGCCGCCGTTACTCTGCAGCAGCAGCAGCGGATAACGCAGGCCGGCGGCCTTCAGGCGCTGGTCCAGCGAACGCAGATAACCGATGGCGCGCGGCGCGATGTAGGCGTTGACCACTGTGGTCGACGTGCGCTCGTATTCGCCCACGATGGGCACGATATCGGCCGAAACCGACAGCCACCGCTGCGGCCACTTCTGCCGGATCGCATCGGCCACGGCATGTTCGTGTGCGGGGTTGACGAATGAGTTGATCAGGCAGACGGCAATTGCCTCCACCCCCTCGGCCTCGAAGGTGGCGAGCGCGCGGTGCAACGATTCGCGCTCCAGCGGTTCGATCTCCCGTCCGTCCCGGTCGATGCGCCCGCCGATCGGCAGGCGCAGATGCCGCGGCACCAGCACCGGCGTATAGGCGGCGCGATGGTCCCACTGGTGGAAACGGATCCCACGGCGGATTTCGAGGCTGTCACGGAAGCCCTCGGTCGTCAAAAGGCCAACCTTGGCGCCCTTGCCTTCCAGGATGACGTTGGTCGCGACCGTCGAGCCGTGGATGAACAGACCGCAGCCATCCAGGAACTGCTCGACACCGAGGCCAAACGCGGCCGCTGCCGCGCCAACGGCGGCCATGACACCCTCGGCCTGCTGGCCGGGGACCGATGGCACCTTGAACACCGACAGGACGCCGGCGTCGTCCACCACCACCATATCGGTGAAGGTGCCGCCGACATCGACGCCGATGCGCCACGGGGATTTGTGCGCCACCGGTTGTGGCGTCGACGAGTCAGCGGCTTCCATTTCAAGTCCCCAGGTAGGCCTGTTTCACCATAGGGTTTTGCAGCAGCGCGTCCGCGCGATCGTGCAGCACGACCCGGCCAGTCTCGAGCACGTAACCCCGGTCCGCGAGCTTGAGCGCCAGATCCACCCGCTGCTCCACCAGCAGAACAGTCAGTCCTTCCTGGTGCAATTGGTGGATCACGTCACCCAGGCTGTCGACCACGACCGGCGCGAGGCCGAGTGACGGTTCGTCGAGCATCAACAGCTTGGGCGAGGACATCAGGCCGCGAGCGATGGCCACCATCTGCTGTTCGCCGCCACTCAGCGTGCCGGCTTTCTGGGAGCGCCGCTCGAGCAGTTTCGGAAACAGGTTGTGGCAGCGCTCGAGCTGGTCGCTGAAAGAGCGGCCGCCGCGCGCCGCGCGCATGGCGCCGAGTTCGAGGTGCTCCAGCACGGTCATCTCAGGGAACAGCAGGCGGCCCTCCGGGACATGCGCCATGCCCAGCGCCAGCAATTGGTGCGGTGCCTTGCCCACGACATCCTGGCCGAGAAACTCGAGACGCCCCGCCGCTGGCCGCAACAGGCCGGAAATCGTCCGCAGGCAGGTGGTCTTGCCGGCTCCATTGGCACCGATCAGCGTGATCAGTTCCCCCTGCTTGACCTCGATGTCGATGTCGGTCAGGGCCTCGCGCAGGCCATAACGCACGGTGATGCCGGACAGCCTAAGCACCGGTCGCCCCCCGTCCGAGATAGACGCTGATCACCGTCGGGTCGTTGGCGACCACCGCCGGCGTACCCTCGGCGATCTTGTTGCCCTGGTTCAGCACGATGATGCGGTCGCAAATGCCCATCACCACCCGCATGTGGTGTTCCACCAGCAGCACACTGACGCCGGTATCACGGATGCGTCCGATGGTTTCGGTCAGGCGCCGCGCCTCATCGGGATTCATGCCGGCGGCCGGCTCGTCGAGCAGCAGCAACACCGGCTCGGCAGCCAGGGCGATGGCGATCTCGAGGCGGCGCTGGTCGCCGTAGGCAAGGTTCTGTGCGATGCGCGCACCCTTGTCGGACAGGCCGAGAAACCCGAGCACGGCGTTCGCCTTGTCGTCGACCTCCTGCTCCTCGCGTCGGTAGGCGGCGGAGAAGATGGTAGCGCCCCACCAGCCGGTCTTCTTGTGGCGGTGGGTGCCGAGCTTGACGTTGTCGAGCACCGACAAGGTCGGGAACAGGCTGGTGATCTGGAAAGTCCGGGCGATGCCACGCTGGGCCATTCGATGCGCGGGGGTTCCGACGTAGTCCTCGCCGCGAAACCGCAGCGACCCGGAGGTCGGCGCCAGGCTTCCCGCGATCATGTTGAATACCGTCGTCTTGCCGGCGCCGTTAGGACCGATCAACCCGACCACCTCGCCGTCCAGGACCGAAAAATCGACGGCATTGGCCGCCACGAGGCCGCCGAAAACCCGTGTCAGCCCATTGACCTGCAGCAGCGGCTCAGTCATGCTGCCTGGCTCCACCGCGTTGGCCGCGCCAGAACGGCAGCAGCGACACCAGGCCACCGGGGAGGAAGATCACCGACAGCGTAAGCAGGACCGCGAACACCAGCATGCGCATCGAGCCGCTGGCGCGCAACACCTCCAGCAGGGCCACGTAGACCAGCGAACCGACGATCGGCCCGGTCACGGTCCCCTTGCCGCCAATGATGACCATGATCACCATCGGTGCCATGTAGTGCAGGGTGAACAAGCCGGGCGTGATGACCTTGAGGTAGTGCGCATACAGGCAGCCCGCGACGCCGACCATCATCGTCGCCGCGACGAACCCCAGCAGCTTGTAGCGGAACACGTCGATGCCCAGAGAGGTCGCCAGCACGTCGTTCTCGCGTACCGCGATGAAAGCGCGGCCAGTGCGGCTACGCATCAGCGAGCGGCACAGATAGGCCGATACCAGCAGGAAGAACAGGACCAGGTAGTAGTAGGGAATTCCGCCGCTGATTTCCAGGCCGAGCAGCGGGATCTTCGGTGGCGAGATCTTGGTGATGCCCAACGGGCCGTTGGTGAAGTCGACCCAATTGACGAAGACGCTGTGCAAAATGGCGCCGAAGCCCAGCGTGAGGATGGCAAACTGCGGGCCCTTGATGCGCAGCGAGGCATATCCGATCGCCAGCCCGAAGGCACCGGAGACCAGCGGCGCGGCGATCAGGCAGAGCCAGAATGGAACGCCACCGAATACCGTCAGCATCCCCGAGGTATAGGCACCCAGGCCGAAGAACGCGGCGTGGCCGAAGCTCAGCTCGCCAAGGTAGCCGACGATGATGTTGAGGCTGACGGCCATCAGCGCGAACAGCATCCACATCACCAGCAGGTGCTGGAAATAGGACCCGACGGCCGCCAGCGGGACCAGCAGCAGCAGCGCAACGCCGGCGGCGGCCGCACGGGGGAAAACAAACCGCCTCATTGCCGCGGCGCGAACAGACCGGCCGGGCGCCACAGCAGCACCGCCACCACGATGCCGTAGCCAATTGCGTCCTTGAACGCGATCGATATGTAGTTGGCGCCCAGTGCCTCGACGATGCCCAGAATCAGGCCGCCGGCGACCGCGCCACCCATGCTGCCCAGCCCGCCCATGACGACGACGATAAAGGCCTTGAGCACCGCCCATTCCCCGATGGTCGGGAAGATCACCGCGGTCGGGCCCAGCAGCGCCCCGGCGGCGGCGGCGAGGCCACAGGCAAGCGCAAAGGTGTAGGTGTGGACCCAGTCGATGTTGACCCCGCTCAGCGCCGCTCCTTCGCGGTTCTGCGCGGTGGCCTGCATCATCTTGCCCAT
Source organism: Asaia bogorensis (assembly GCA_945861095.1). Taxonomy (GTDB): domain Bacteria; phylum Pseudomonadota; class Alphaproteobacteria; order Acetobacterales; family Acetobacteraceae; genus Rhodopila. Next base: position 22,034 of record CAMATI010000053.1, read on the forward strand.
GCGCGTGAAACGGATGAACAGGTACACCAGACCGATCAGCACCGACGCGGCCACCAGCACGATGATGCGCTGCCAGGTCAGGAATACCGAGCCCAACTCGACGGCATCGTCCGCGAACGGGCTGGAGATGTATTTGGGATCGGCTCCGAACACCAGTTCACCGCCATTGGCCAGCATCAGGCTCAGGCCGAGGCTGACCATCAGAATCGTGAACTCGTGCTCGCGTCGCAGCGGGCGAAACAGCACCTGGTTGGCCAGGACGCCAACCCCCGCGACGACGACCGTGGCCATCAGCACGGCAACAACGTAGGGCACGCCAAGCAGCGACATCGCGAAGAACGTCGCGAAAGAGCCCAGCATGTAGAACTCGCCGTGCGCGAAGTTGACGATGCGCAGCACGCCGAACACCAGCGTCAGCCCGACCGCGATCAGCACGTAGCCCATCCCGTTGACGAGCCCGTTGGCCAGTTGCTGAAAAAAAACCCCCCCCATCAGCGCCGGATTCTCCGCGACACCCGCCAGATCTGCCGGTCGATCAATTTGCGCGGGTGGTTGTGGTGATCTTGCCGTTCTTCACCTGCACGATATAGCTGGCGAGGAAGCCCTGCCCGATGTTGTTGAACTTCATGTCACCAAGCACCGTGTTCCACTGGTTGCCCCGGATCGCCGCGGCGATCTTCTCGTAGTCGGTGGATGTTCCCGCCTTGTCCATGGCCCCGGCGGTGACCTCGAGGCCGGCGGCCGAGAGTGCTGCGACAAACGAGGTCGCGTTCTTGAAGCGCTTGGCATACTCGGTCCGCCAGGCGGCTGCAATCGGGTTCTCCACATCCTCGACGTAAGGCGAAACGCTGTACACGCCCTCGATCGAATTGCCCGACAACTCGATCAGCTTCGGATTCATGTTGCCACCCGACGCGACCACGGTGCCCTTGTAGCCAAGCTGCCTGATCTGGCGATAGATGGTGGCCCCCTGCGACGTGGCGCTCGCCGCGACGTAGATCGCGTCGGTCTGCAGGCCACGGATCTTGGTCAGCTGGACGTTGAAGTCGGTGTCGGTGCCCTGGAAGAATTCGGTGCCCTTGACCTGCATCCCGCATTCCTGCAGCCACTTGCCATAGTTGCCGGCCTCGGAGCGGCCGTAATCATCATTGATGGCCAGGATGGCGACCGATTTCAGGCTCATCTTGGTGCAGATGAACTTGGAAAAATTGCCGCCCCGCATGATGGTGGTCTCGTTCAGGCGGAACAGCCACTTGTGGCCCTCCTCGGTGACCTTCGGGTGTTGCGGTGCCAGCACCACGTGCAGGATTTTGTCGCGCGTTACTTCCTTCATCGCCAGGGCGATCGGGCTGAACATGTTGCCGACGATCGCGTCGACCTTGTCCTGCTCGATAGCGCGGCGCGCGGCGCTGACGCCCTCCTCCGGAGAGGACTTGTCGTCGTAGGGAATGATTTCTATCTTGCGCCCGCCCAGGATGCCGCCCTTGTCATTGATGATGGCCGCGGCGGCCTGCATGCCCTCGATGCCTTGTTGCCCTTCGAATGTACCGGCGCCGCTGAGTGGCAGGATCGCGGCCAGCCGCACCGGTGGCTTGGCTTGCGCAAATCCGTCAGTTGCGCCGGCGAGCAGTGCCACGCTGGCAGCGAAGGCAAACAGGCTTTTACGTTTGATTCCAAATTGCATGGTGGTTACCTCGGGAAGATATGGTTGTTCAGTGGCGGTGGAAATCTATCATAGCCGCGTCAGAGGTGCATCGGGCGCCACGACCGCGCCCAACGTCGCGTCAGACCTTGGCCGGCTCGGCATTCATGAACTGGCGCTGCAGCGCGTCGATGCGCTTGAAGCCGATGAAGTCGTTGAAATCATGCATCCCCGTCACCGGCTGCGGCAGCGCCTTCGACGACTTGGCCTCCGCCAGCGCGCGCAGGTTCAAGCGGATTGCCTGGGTGGCGCTCATCAGTGCTACCAGCGGGTAAGTGGCAAGCGCCGCAACCTGCTCGATCTGCTTCCTGTCCAGGTCGGCTTCCAGCCATCCCAGCAGCTGCAGCGAGAGCGGGACACCACAGGCTTCGCGCATCGCCTGCAGACCGGCGAAGTCCTTGAAGCACTTGGAGATCGGCTGGATGATGTCGGCGCCGGCAGCCACGTAAGCCTTGCCACGCCGGAATGCCTCCTCGGGAACGATCGCGTCGGTGCGGGCGATGATCA
>CAMATI010000054.1 GCA_945861095.1 Asaia bogorensis
GGCCGACCGGCGATGATTTCGGCGGCCACGGCGGCGACGGCGGTGCTGATGACCGACCTGGTGCGCGATCACGGCGTCCAATATCTGTTCGCCGCCACGATTCTGATGGGCGTCTTCCAGATCCTGGCCGGCGTGTTCAAACTGGGCCGGGTCATGCGGTTCGTGTCGCAATCGGTGCTGACCGGATTTGTCAACGCGCTCGCCATCCTGATCTTCATGGCGCAGATGCCGCAACTGATCCAGGTGCCACCCGCAACCTATGGGCTGCTCGCACTAGGGCTGGCGATCATCTATCTGTTTCCCCGCGTGACACGCGCCATCCCGTCCCCGCTGGTGGCGATCGTGGTGCTGACGATCATCAGCGCGGCGTTCGGGCTGGATGTGCGCACGGTCGCCAGTCTGGGGGAGCTGCCATCGACGCTGCCCAGTTTCAGCCTGCCGTCCGTCCCCTTCACCTGGGAGACGTTGAAAATCCTGGTCCCGGTTTCGCTGACCCTGGCCGCGGTCGGATTGCTGGAATCCCTGCTGACCGCACAGATCGTCGATGACATAACGGACACTCCCAGCAACAAGAACCGGGAATGCGTGGGACAGGGCGTGGCGAACATGGCGTCGGCGGTGTTCGGCGGCATGGGCGGGTGCGCGATGATCGGGCAGTCCGGCATCAATGTTTCGTCCGGCGCGCGCGGGCGACTGTCCACCCTGGTCGCCGGCGTGTTCCTGTTGATCCTGCTGGTGCTGCTGCAAGACCTGTTGGCGATCGTGCCGGTCGCCGCGCTGACCGCGGTGATGATCATGGTGTCGATCAACACGTTCTCCTGGTCCTCGATCCTGCGGCTGCGGACCCATCCCCCGTCATCGTCCGTTGTCATGCTGGCCACCGTGGTGACCGTTGTCGCCACCAGCGATCTGTCGCTTGGGGTTTTGATCGGCGTGCTGCTGTCCGGCGTCTTCTTCGCGGGGAAGGTCTCGCGGCTCAGCCGGGTGACACCGTCGTTGTCGCCCGATGGCCATGTGCGGACCTACCTGGTGGAAGGACAGATTTTCTTCGCCTCGGCCGGTATGTTTGCGGACGCCATCGACGTCGCGGAACCCGTGCAACGCATTGTCATCGACGTCAGCTCGGCCCATTTCTGGGACATCTCGGCGATTGGCGCGCTGGATCGTCTGGTGCTGAAAGCCCGCCGGCACGGACACGACGTCGAGGTCGTCGGCCTTAACGAGGCCAGCGCGACGATGGTCGAGCGGTTCGCGGTGCACAAACGCGAAGCCAGGGCCCAACCCGCCGCCCCGCACTGATCCGCGCCCGTCCGGCGTCGGATCGGTTCGGCACGGAACCGCCGAAGATCAGCCCGCCGGCACGATCAGGCGGGTGATCTCCCGGACATCGGCCAGCGTGTCCAGAGAATCGACCATGGCGATCAGCGCCTCGCACGCGGCGTCGGTCAGAGGCTCCTGCGCAAAGCCCCAGCAGCGGCGGAATTTGGTCAGATGCTGGTCGCGCGACAGCCGCCGCGTCGGGTGCGCCAGCATGACCTCGCAGCGCCACTCGAGCGCCTGACCGCTGTTCAGCCGCACCACCACGCGCTGCGGCGCCAGGGCGTTGGGATCGGTGGTGCCGTCCGGCTCCATCACGATCTTTTGCGCCAGGGCATAGGTGTCGGGGTCGGTCAGGTGCGTCCCGCGGTAATGGGACAAGTCGATCAGCCCATGCCGCAGCACCTTGGCCCCCACGAATGGCATACACAGGCGCGCGTAGTTCGGCGTCGGATCCGGACGCGGCGGGCGGCCGCACAGGGCATGGATCAAGGGCGGACCGATCACCCGCACATGGGCGACGTCCTCGGCGGTGAAGCGGTGCTCCGCCATCAGCGACAGCAGACCCTCCACCCCGCCATGCGTGGCCCGACCGCTGGGATAGGGTTTGTGGCTGAGTTCGGCGATCCGCCAGGTCCGGCCCAGCGACGCCAAGACCGGGGCGAGGTCCCAGTCGCCCTCGAACAGGCGCAGATAGCCGAACGGACCCTCGAACACGTCTTTCGGTCCGTCCAGGCCGGCGCGGACCAGATCCACCGCCTGCAACGCGGCGCGGGCGTTGAAGCCGACCTGCAACGGCAGCGCGATACTGCCCTCCACATGCGATTGCATGGTGCCGCTGGCCTGCGCGTATTGCAGGCCGAATGCCGAGACCAGTTGCGCGTGATCGATGCCCATCAGCCGCCCGGCCGCGGCGACCGCACCAAACCCGCCGGCGGTGGCCGGGCGGAAAAACCGCAACCCGTTCTTGCAGGCCACCCCCAGGCCGATCGACACGTCGGTGCCGACCGCGACGGCGGTGATCAGGTCGCGGCCGGAAACCCCGCCTTCGGAGTCCGCCAGCGCCAGCGCGGCCGGCAGCAGGGTGGCCAGCGGGTGCAGCACCGCTTGCTCACTCAGACAGTCGTATTCCTGGCAATGGACCTGAAACCCGTTGACCATCGCGGCCACGGACGCCGGCACACGCGCCCGTCGGCCCCAGATTGCCGCCTGGTCCCGGTTGCCCCAGCCGTTGGCGGTTCGCAGCAATGCGTCGGCGCCAAACGCGGTGGACCCGGCGATGCCAACGCCGATTGTATCGAGGATGAACGTCTTGGCCTGGGCCACCGCGTCGGATGACAGGTCCTGGTATGTCGTGCCCAGGACATGGTCGGCGAACCGGTCGGCCGCGAGAGGTTGGGCTGGCATCGGCTCGTCTAGCCGACGTGCTTGCGGATGAAACCGTTGATCAGCGCCAGGGCCCGGACGGAATCGGGTGCGGTCGGCGCGTTGGGGATGAAGGCGTGCGGCTGGCCCGGGAATATCTCCAGTTCGATCGACCCACCCAGGGCGCGGTAGGAGGCGGCGAACTTAGACGCCATTTCGTCGGTCAGATTGTTGTCGGCGGTGCCCTGCATGATCAGCATCGGCGGCTTCGCGACTTCTTCCTTGCGGTCGAGGATGTGCTGCGGGCTGCCTTCCTCCATCGCCGCCTCCGACGGCCAGAACAGGATATGCGCCTGCACCAGGCGGTCGTTGCCGCGATCCTTCATCACCCGATAGCGGGTCAGCGGGTCGGCCACCGGCCAGCAGACGATGCCGAAGGCCAGGGAGGCATCAATGCTCGATCCAGGCAGCGTGTGCGCGGTGTACCGCGGATCGGCGGGCCGCAGCAGGTTGAGCAACAGCAGATGCCCGCCCGAGGAGGTGCCGAGCGCACCGACCAGTTCGGGCTTGCTGCCGTAGGTTGCGGCGTGGGCCTTCAGCCAGCGGATGCCCAGATTGACGTCGGCCACGGTGTCGGGATAGCCGGCCACCGGCGGCATGCGGAAGTCGATCGACATGACGAGGACGCCGTTCCTGGCCAGGTCCTCGGCGATCGAGACGTTGTTCAGCCGGTCGCCGCCGGTCCAGGCGCCACCATGCACTTCCAACACCGCGGGGAACGGGCCGGTCCCCTCCGGCCGATACAGGCGCGCGAGCAACGGGGTGCCGCCCGGGCGTTGGTATTCGATGTCCTGGATGTCGATCGCCATGCCCGATGCCTCCTGCTGGTAGAGGGGCGAGACTACAGGGGGCGGGGGAGCCGGGGCAACCTGGGGCGGTGGGCGGTGGCACGGGATCCGATGTCGGATCTCAAAATTGGCAAACACCCCGCCGTGGCGCCACCGGCGCGGCCTCTCAATTTACGATGTGCGCGTTAAACGACTGCCTACCATTTCAACAAACGACATCCCATCAATACGATAAAACCCGTTGTTCAACCCGCGACCCCGTCCGGACCCGACCCGTCATGACCGCCTACCCGCACCCAAAACAACCGCCCGCGTGCGACTACGGCGCCCGCCAGAACCGGCGGCGCATCGCCCCCCACCCCTGTTGTCGCGCACCGACCTGAGGCATATCGATCCAGAACGCCCCAAAAGGTCCCAACCCATGCGCCAGCACGAATTCGGCTCGCTTCCCCCGGTCTCTACCCTCACCCTTGGCGGCGGCGGGTTGGGGATGCTGTGGGGCGAAACCACCTTCGACGAATGCGTCGCCACGGTGCGCGCCGCGGTGGATGCGGGGATCACCCTGCTGGATCTCGCGCCACGATACGGGAACGGCAAGGCCGAACGCGTGGTGGGGGAAGCCTTCGGCGGCCGCCTGCCGGATGGGGTGCGCGTCACCACCAAGTGCAACCTGGGCACCCAGCCGCCGGACCGGGTCGAACGGGTGCTGCGCCAGTCGATCGAGGCCAGCCTCCGGTTGCTGCAACGCGACCGGATCGACGTGTTTTTCCTGCACTCCAACATCGTGCCGGACGGGCATCCCATGTGGAACCGCCCGGATACCGAGCGTTTCACCGCGCAGTCGCTGTTCACTGACCATGTCCGCCCGGTGTTTCAGAAACTGGTCCAGGAAGGCACCATCGGCGCCTGGGGCCTGACCGGCATCGGCCACCCGGATGCGATCATCGAACTGCTCGGCCAGGACCCGAAACCGGCCGCGGTGCAATGCATCGCCAATCTGCTGGACAGTCCGGGTGGGCTTAAATTCTTCGACGGCCCCGCGAAACCGCGGGACGTGATGGCCGCGGCGAGGGCCAACGGCGTGGGCGTGATGGGCATCCGCGCGGTGCAGGCCGGCGCGCTGACCGCGGCGATCGACCGCGCGCTGCCCGATGACCACCCAGAGGTGCTGGATTACGCCCGCGCCGCCGGATTCCGCGCCATCTGTGCGGAAATCGGCGAAAATCCGGCGATCGTGGCGCATCGCTACGCCCTGTCGCTGCCGATCGACACCCTGGTTCTGGGCGTGAAAAACCGCCAGGAACTCGCCGAATGCGTGGCCGCCGCGGATGCCGGTCCGCTGCCGGCAGACCTGATCGCGCGGATCGATGCGTCCGTCGCCTAACACAACGCCGATAAGGTGAAAGCAGTCACACGCCGGGGCTGACGACCTCGGTATTGTCGCGGGACAACGGGAGGATCAGTCATGCCTAATCCAGCCGGCCTAACAAATACCCTGCGCGACGAATACGAGGATCTGTTCGCCGCCGCCCGCATCCGACCGGAACGGGCCGGGGAAGTCGCCTCCATCGCGAACCGGATGTTCGCCCCGGCGAACCTGGCACGCTACCAGGCGATCGAGGCGACCACGAATGTGCCGGCCCACGTGGTCGGCATCATCCATAACATGGAAGCCAGCGGTCGGTTCAACGGCCACCTGCACAACGGCGATCCGCTGACCGCGCGGACCGTGCAAGTGCCGGCGGGGCATCCGAAGACGGGAAGCCCGCCGTTCACCTGGGAAACCAGCGCGATCGACGCGCTGGCCCTGAAACAACTGGAACAATGGACGGATTGGACCGTCGCCGGGATCGCCTTCGTCCTGGAAAGCTACAACGGGTTCGGCTACCGCAAGTTCCATTCGCACGTGAAAAGCCCGTATCTGTGGAGCTACACGACAATCTACTCCGCCGGCAAATACGTTGCGGATGGCAAATGGTCCGACACCGCCGTCAGCAAGCAATGCGGTGGGATGGCGATCCTGAAACACCTGGTCGAGACCGGGCGCGTCGCCTTGAATGTCCGCGCGGTTCCGCAAGACGCGGGCGACGTCGTGATCACCCCGCACGTGACCGAGGGGGTTGCCGCGGCGCTCCCCACCCCGCCCCCCTATCCCGGCCACACCCTGCGCAACCAGTCGATCGGCCCGGACGTGAGCCTGCTGCAACAACGTCTGCTGGACCTCGGCATACGAGAGGTCGGGACCGTCGATGGTGAGTTCGGCGACGACACCGAACACGCCGTCAGACTGTTCCAGGCGCGGTCGGAGGATGATGCGGGAGAGCCGCTGGTCGCCGATGGGGTGGTCGGGTCAAAGACCTGGCGGGCGTTGTTCGGCGTGCACACCCCCCCGGTCGCCCCCCCGGCCGCCACGATGCCGGCCGGGTCGCTGCCACGGACAGTGCTGGAAATCGCGGCCGACCAGATCGGCGAACGAGAGGTCCCGCTCGGTTCCAACCGCGGCCCCATGGTCGACCTCTACCTCCGCAGTGTCAGCCCCGCCCTGCTCGGCAATCCCTGGTGCATGGCCTTTGTGTATTGGTGCTTCGGCCAGGCGGCCGATCGACACGGCGTGGCCAACCCCGCCCCAAAGACCGCCAGCGTCTGGAACGCATGGGAAGCGGCGCAGGCCATGCCGGGGGTGGAGGTCGTCACCGCCGCCGAAGCCGTCCGCGATTCGTCCCGGGTCACGCCCGGGATGGTGTTCTTCCTCGATACCGGCGGGCGCACCGGGCATACCGGCTTCGTGTCGGACATCGTGCAGGGCCGCTTGGTGACGATCGAGGGCAACACCAATGACGGCGGGTCCCGCGAGGGGATCGGCGTGTTCACCCGCGCCGGACGGCGGATGGATTCGATCAATCTTGGCTTCGTGCGCTTCGCCTGACGCAACCGCCGGGTGCGTCCCGCTTGCGGGCCGGACGCATCCCACGGCATGAACCGGGGCATGACCCGTCCCACGCTTCCCGCGCTGAGCCTTGTTGCGACCATCGGCGCGGTCGGGGCATTCCTGGCCGCCAGTCAGGGCTGGCGGCAGGGCGGGTTGTGGTTGATCGGAGCGGCGTTGGGCGGAACCTTGTGGCAGTCGTCCTTCAGCTTCGCCGGTGCCTACCGACTGGCTCTGACCGAGCGGCGGACAGCCGGCCTGCGCGCCCAGTTGCTGATGATCGCGGTCGCGGCCTGCCTGTTTCTGCCGGCATTGGATGCGGGCTCGGTGTTCGGCCAACCGGTGCGTGGGTTCGTCTTTCCGATCGGAATGGCGCTGCTGGCGGGCGCGTTCCTGTTTGGCATCGGCATGCAGTTGGGCGGCGGCTGTGGCTCGGGCACGTTGTTCGCGGCGGGTGGCGGCGCGGCCCGGTCGTGGCTGACCCTGGCCTCGTTCGTCGCCGGCGCGACAATCGCGGCCTGGGATGGGGACCGCTGGCTGGCCTGGCCGGCGCTGGCCCCGGTGTCCCTGCCCGCCTGGCTGGGGGTGTGGCCGAGCATGGCGGGAAGCGTGGCGGTGCTGGGAGCTTTCGTGCTGCTGGCCGGACGGGTCGAGCGAGGCCGCCATGGGGAAATCCAGGCATTATCGACCCGCCCGGCATCGGAAACGGGCGCGCCGACCGGTGTCCGGTTCCACCTCTGGCCACTGGCAACGGGCCTCCGGCCATGGGCAATGGGCCTCCGGCCATGGGCAATGGGCCTCCGGCCACTGGCAATGGGCCTCCGGCCACTGGCAATGGGCCTCTGGCCACTGGTAATGGGCCTCTGGCCACTGGCAACGGGCGCCATCGTCCTGGCCGGGCTGAATTTCCTGACCCTGATCGTGGCCGGCAGGCCCTGGGCGATCACCGCCGCGTTTCCCTTATGGGGGTCCAAGGCGATCGACGCGACCGGGTTCGACGATCCGACCTTCTGGGCGTTCTGGGACGATCCAACCCGCACGGAGGCGCTCTTGCGCCCCCTGCTGTCGGACCGCACGACCATCATGGATGTCGGATTGGTCGCGGGTGCCGGTCTGGCGGCGATCCTGTCGGGGCGCGCTCGCCCGGTCTGGCCGAACCCGCGCCTGCGCCCGGCCCTGGCGGCCGTGTTGGGCGGCCTGCTGCTGGGGTATGGCGCGGTCCTGGCGACGGGCTGCAATATCAGCGCGTTCGTCGGAGGCATCGCGTCGGGCAGCCTGCATGGCTGGGTCTGGATCGTGCCGGCCCTGGCGGGAAACTTTGTGGGCATCCGATTGCGCCCCTGGTTCCGTCTGGCCCCATGACCGGCCGGCGCGCACCCGGTTTCGACTGCCCATAGACGCCGTTTCGACAATGACTTCTTCCGTGCACCGTCATGGGAGGTTATTTTTCTGTGGCGAGGCAACGCGTTCACTCCCCGTCGAGGTCGATTGCTTCATTGATTATATGACGTTATTGTCCGCGATCACCGAACCATATCGATCAACAACGCAACGGGGAGCCTTGAATGCGCCGACATATCCTCGCCGGGGCTATCTGCCTGGCGTTCGCGGCCCATGCATCGGCCGCATATGCCGCCGAACCGGTCCCGCTCGCCGCGCAAGGCTGCGTTGGCTGCCATGGTGTCCGCGGCACGGGGGCGGGCGCGATCCCGGGGATCGCCGGCCGGCCCGCCACCGAGATCGCCGCGGCCATGAATGCCTTCCGCGCCAATGAGCGCCCGGGCACCATCATGGGCCGCATCGCGCGCGGCTATACCGAGGCGGATATCGCCGCCATCGCCGCCTACTACGCCACATCCCGCTGAGGGAGGCCGATCATGTCCCATTCCATCCGGCAACATCCGACCCGCCGCTCCGCCCTGCGGATGGCTGGTTTCGCCGCCGCCGCGCTTGCTGACCCGCTTGCGGCGCCCAGGATTGCCCGCGCGCAGACGACCGCTCGCCTGGTGGTCATCGGCGGCGGCTTCGGCGGCGCCACCGCCGCGCGTTACGCCCGCATCAACCATCCCACCCTGGATGTGACCTTGATCGAGCCACGCACACGTTTCATCACCTGCCCCTACGGCAACCTGGTGCTGGGCGGGATGCGCGTGCCCGACCAGATCACGTTCGGCTATGACGGGTTGCGGGCGCATGGCGTGAAGGTCGTCCACGACATGGCCGCGGGGATCGACCCGGTGGCCAAGACCGTGCGTCTGGCCGGCGGCCAGACCGTTGCTTATGACCGCCTGATCGTTTCTCCGGGGATCGCCATCAAATGGGGCGCGCTGGAAGGCTATGACGAGGCAGCCTCCCAACAGATGCCGCATGCCTGGATCCCGGGTGACGGGTCTCAACTGGCGCTGCTGCGGCGGCAGTTGGAGGCGATGCAAGACGGCGGCACGGTGGGCTTCGCGCTGCCGGCGAACCCGTTCCGCTGCCCGCCGGGTCCGTATGAGCGGATCAGCATGGTCGCGTCCTACCTGAAGAAGAACAAGCCAAAGTCGAAGATTCTGGCTTTGGATACGAAGGAGGCGTTCAGCAAGCAGGGCCTGTTCCTGGATGGCTGGAAGGCGCTGTATGGCGACATGATCGAATGGGTGCCATCCAACAAGGACGGCAAGGTCGTGCGGGTCGATGCCGCCGAGAAAACATTCGTCACGGAATTCGGCACGCGGCACAAGGTCGATGTCGGCACTGTCGTGCCCCCGCAGTCGGCCGCGCGCATCGCGTTTGACTTCGGCCTGACCGACCAATCCGGATGGGTTCCGGTCAACCCCGCGACGTTCGAGGCGAAATCCGCCCCCGGTATCTACGTGGTGGGTGACGCCAACAACGGCGCGCCGATGCCGAAATCCGGCTATGTCGCGTCCAACACCGCCAAGCATGCCGTCGCCTGTGCGGTTGCCAGCCTGCGCAACGAAGCCCCGCCCGAGGGTGTGTATTTCAATACGTGCTACAGCCATGTCGGCGACGAATACGGCATCTCGATCGTCGGCGTGTATCGGGCGACCGACAAGGGCATCGCCGAGGTGCCGAACTCCGGCGGCGTGTCCCCGCGCGGCGATCTGCCGGAGCAGCGGCGGTTGGAGGCGCTGTATGCCGACGCCTGGTACTCCAGCATCACGAAGGATATGTTCTCCTGAAACCGACACGACGGGTTGCCTTGGGTGGGTTGGCGCTGCTTGCGTGGGCTCCGTTGTCCACTCAGGCGGCGGAAGATCCGTCGCTCGACGCGGCGATCCGGGCCGAGATCGGCGACGTTCGCCCGGTGGACGGCCCGATCACGGTGCGGTTGCCCGCCGTCGCCGAAAATGGCGGTCAGGTGCCGCTGACCGTCACGGTCGAAAGCCCGATGACCGTGGCGGACCATGTGACCGCGATCCATGTATTCGCGACGCGCAACCCGACACCCGGGATCGCATCGTTCCACCTGACGCCGGCCATGGGAAAAGCCGAGGTGCAGACACGCATCCGCCTGGCCGAGGACCAGGCGGTTGTGGTGCTGGCCGTCCTGTCCAACGGTGTCGTCTGGCGCGCGGGGGCCGAGGCGCGGGTCGTGCAAGGCGGCTGCTTGTCATGAGCCGTCTGGCCGTGCAGCCCCGCGTTCGGATCCCTCGTTCGGCCAAGGCCGGGGAGGTGATCGAAATCCGCACCCTGATCGAGCATCCGATGGAAACCGGATTGCGTCATGAGGCTGGATCGGTCCGGCCTCGAGACATGCTGCACCGGCTGCTGGTGCGGATGAATGGGGAGACGCTGTTCGTTGCCGATCTGCGCAATGGGAGTTCGGCCAATCCGTATCATGTGTTCTTCGCGCGCATCACGCGCACCAGTGATTTCGAGTTTGTCTGGCAGGATGAGCGGGGTGCGACGGCGCAGGCGACCGCTCGGGTGGTGATGGCGTGATGCACGACCGGTCAGAATGACCGGGTCATAACGGTGGGCGGTCGTTGTTTGGTTCTTCTCAGACCGGCACGGTCCGCAGTCCGAGATGCGCCGCGATCTGGTCGAAGTCCCTGTCGGCGTGCAACAACGCGTGACCCCTGGCTGAGCAGAACGTGGCGATGATTGTGTCGATTGTCTTCCGAACGGTGATCCCGCGTGCGCGCAAGAGGCGAACGTTTCGGGCGGCCTGAACCGCGATGGTCTCGTAGAGCATGGGCGCAATCGGATAGCACCGCAGATTCCGCTCGATCCTCGCGGCATGTGCCTCATCGCGCGCGCCCTGGAGGATTTCAAGCAGGATCAGGTCCCCGACAAGGATCTGGTCATCACCGTCCTCAACGATCGCGCGAAGTGTCAGCGCCGCGGGTGTGGCAAGGCCACGCAGTTGCGCGATCCAGACCGAGCTATCGACGACGATCACCTATGCCGGTCCGCGTCCCGTCCCTCTCGCATCGCGTCCAGGTCGCCTTCCCAGCCGAGCCCAGCTAGATCGGCGAGTGCATCCAACCTTTCTTGGCGGCGGACGAGACGGCGCAAAGCCTCCTCGACCGTTGCCTTTTTCGTCGCGAGCCCGGTTGCGGCCATGGCCTTGGTCAGGAGATCATCGTCTATGTCGATGTTCGTGCGCATGGCGTTCCGTGTGTATGAATGCTTGTCCGATATACACATGCGAGCTGCGATCGTCCATCGTCAGGTTTCTGGTCCCGCGACGCTTGCGCTTGGCTATCGTCGATCGTGGGGTATCTATGATCGGCCGGCACGGGGCAAGATAACGGGTTTTCCCTGGTCCTTCTCGTCTGAATTCAAGAAGTTCGCACGCGCGGAGGGCGGACTTTCCAGATTGAAGCTCGGGCCTCCCAACCCAATCCCCTCAGTTGCTCGCGTAGGCCGATCCAATCTTCGGCGGTTGCTCGAAGTGTATCAATTCTTTGACTGAGGGTTTGGCGGACCCTGGGATCGACCGCGTGAGCGAGCAAAACCTCGGCCTCCGTCAAGGTAATCAGATCGTCGGCTGGATCATCGATGTAGCCCGAGGGTAACTCGTGCTGGTTATACTCGATCCCTCGAATGTTCTGAACGACGAATGCCTCGTTAGATGGACCGTGCATCGGGTCAAGTCTCCGCGCTTCCTGCAAGTTGCTCCAGAAGTCTTCCTCATACAAAGCAATCCAGAAGCAAGGCTCCGGGTTGCTCGGATCGGTGTTGCGCCACTCTGCAAGCGTCGGCCGCACAACCACATCGACAACAGTGCGCGAATCAAACATGCGAGGCCCGCTATAGCTAAACCTCGACTGGTAGCGTTGACCCCCGCATCGCTCTATTGCGACCCCGGTGCTATTCACGAGCCAAACGGCGAAGCGTTTCCGCTCATCGAAGGGCCACTGCCGCGCAGCTTCAGAAAATTGCCCTGCGATTATCTCGGCTTGCTCGGTGAGACGGCGCGCCCGCGTGCGGCACCACTCTGCATACGGTTTCCAGAACCGTTCGCTCTCAGCTTCAGCGGCGAGCATATTCATTTCTATTTCGTAAATATTTGCCATGCCTCACCTAAAGCCACGAACTAGCCACTTTAAGCCGCTCGCGGGATATTCTAGCCAGCTAACCACCGCCGGAACGGCGTCGTTCAAGGCGCAACCAGGTCGTCCACGTATGCTTTGATGGCTCTCGCAGTAGCGGCAGCACGGCTGCGGTCCGATGGATCATCTAGATGGCCCAATCCCATGTGCTCACTCCTGACCCGCGTCAGATAGTCCGCGGCCTCTGAAACTGACCAGTCGCGACGCAACCGGCTCGCCGCGTGAAGGAGATAGCGATCATAGTCGTCACCCGCCGGGTGGTGATCCCATGATTCGCCCGGCGACAAAATGCCGATCGGGTCCCAATGCGTGAATGCGATGTCTCGCAGTCGAGAAAACTTCAAGGGCGGGTGCTGGCTCACTCCTAGATGGTAGTCATCAAAAAGCCGCTCGTCATCTAATTGCAGCTGGTGCAGAAATTAGGTATTCCGCACCAAAATCGGAGCCTTGAAATCACGCAATCTTTCTGGTGCATAAGTCCAGCACAAAACCGCATGACGGGACAGTCGGCACAGCCCGCAAAAAGCCCCCAGGCCTGCCAAGCCGGCCAAGGTCATGGCCGTGCCACGCCGTCCCAGGTTACGCCCATTCCCAACGACCGAACCGCACCAAACGGACAGGATGTCACACCGACGTGGACAGTGCTGCCCCCTGGCACCGAAAGGAAAGCCGGCCCGGTCCCCCGAGCCAGCCAACCAACCGTCTCAGACCTCACCGAACCTTGGCAACAACCTCGTCCCGGAACTTCTTCATATTGTCCAAAGTCGCCTGCAAGCTCGCCCCGAACAGCCCCGCATCGAACGCCGTCACCCCGGCCTCCTGCAACGCCTTGATATCGCCGATCCAATCCTCGGCCGATCCGGTGAACAGCTTCCGTTCCCCATCGACCATCCCCTTCGGCTGAGCCGACGGGTTGGACGACACCCGATAAGCCACCGTCACCGCCTTCGGGTCACGCCCGGCCTTCTCGGTCAGAACCCGCAGCTTGGCGACACCGGCCTTGAACCGAGACAGCGTATCCATTGGGAACGCCGGATTGGTGCCGATCGGATACCAGGCGTCTCCGTATTTAGCGGTGCGGCGCATCGCCGGCCCGCTTTCGCCGCCCACCCAGATCGGGATCGGCTGCTGCACCGGCTTCGGCGGGAACAGCACGTCCTTGAACTGCACATATTTGCCGTTGAAGGAAGGCGTATCCGACTCCCACAACTCCTTGCAGACCATCATCCATTCGTCGGTCACCGCGCCCCGTTCGGCGAACGGAGGCGCGCCAATGGCCAGAAACTCCTCCTCGCACCAACCAGCACCGATGCCCAACGTGATCCGGCCCTTGGAAAGAAAATCCAACGTCGCCAGGATTTTCGCCGTCAGCACGGCCGGCCGATGCGGCACCACCATGACCGAGGTCACGATGCGCAGCTTCGACGTGGACGCCGCGATGAAGGTGGCCGCCGTCAACTGCTCCAACCGATCGGCCGCGGCGCCGGACGGGAACTCCCCGGAGTCGGAATACGGGTACCGGGATGCGATGGACGTCGGGATCATCACGTGATCACTCACCGTCACGTAATCATAGCCAAGCTGTTCGGCTTCCGTGGAGATCCGAACGAGATTGTCGGGGCCGATCAAAGGCCCGCTGCTGGGCGCGCTGCAACCGAACTGCATGGTGATTCCTCCCGTGTGAATTGCACTCGCCGGCTGGATAGCACACGATGGAGCGAACATCGAAACGGGGAGGGCCGCGGTGGACTTCGGCATCCATATCGGCACGCGCGGCTGCATGACGACGCGGGACAACGTGATGGCCCTCGCCACACGGGCCGAGGCGCAAGGTTACGCCATCCTGGGTGTCGCCGACCATGTGGTGGCCCCGGTCACCACCGCCGTCCGCTATCCCTACACCGCCGACGGCATCTGGCCGGGCGCGCCGACCGGGGAGTGCATGGACACCTTGGCCGTGCTGGCCTTCCTCGCCGGGTGCACGCAACGGATCAAGCTGCTGACCTCGGTCATCGTGGTGCCGCATCGCCAGCCGGTGCTGACCGCCAAATTATTCGCCACGGCGGATGTCCTGTCCGGCGGGCGCATCATCGCAGGCGTCGGCGCCGGTTGGATGCCCGAGGAATTCGCCGCGCTCGGCACACCGCCCTTCGCCGAACGTGGCGCGGTGACGGACGAATACATCCAGGCCTGGAAGACGCTGTGGACCCAGGACCGGCCAGTGATGGCGGGCAAATACGCCCAGTTCGACAATGTGGTGTTCGAACCCAAGCCCGTGTCCAAGCCGATCCCGATCTGGGTCGGCGGCGAAAGCCCGCGGTCGCTGCGGCGCGTCGCGGAACACGGCGATGCCTGGTATCCGGTGTCGAACAACGCGCAGGTGATGCTCAACACCCCCGAAAAATTGCAGGCGGGTATCGGGCGGATGCACCGAGCGGTGGAAAAGGCCGGGCGCGACCCCACCTCTATCGAAATTGCCTATGTCTGGTTCATGCCGCCATCCTGGAAAGCTCGCCCGGGGCCAGATGGCGAACGGCATATGTTCACCGGCAGTGGAGATGATATGCTGGAGGATGTGGCGGCCCTGACGGCGATCGGGGTCGACCATTGCATCTTCTACCTGCAACGGCCCACGATCGAACAGACGCTCGACCTGCAACAACGCTTCGCCGAGGACGTGATACGGAAGGCATGATGACCGATCTCACCTGGCTGCGGACCGCGCCCCTTCAAGACCTGATGCAGGCGGCGGCGGACAAGCGCGACGCAACGCATGGACGGCTGGTCTCCTACTCGCGGAAGGTGTTCATTCCGCTGACCAAACTGTGCCGTGACGTGTGCCACTACTGCACCTTCGCGGAAACGCCGAAACCCGGCAAACCGGTGTTCCTGTCGAAGGACGAAGTGCTGGCGATCGCCCGCGCCGGCGAAGCCGCCGGCTGCACGGAGGCGCTGTTCACCCTGGGTGACAAGCCCGAACTGCGGTACCGCGCGGCGCGGGAGGCATTGGCGGAACTCGGGCACGAGACCACCATCTCCTATCTGGCGGCCATGTGTGCGGCGGTGCTGAAAGAAACCAGCCTGATCCCGCATGCCAACCCAGGCGTGATGACGCGGGAGGAGATCGCGGCGCTGCGGGAGGTCTCCGCCAGCCAGGGTGTGATGCTGGAATCGACCAGCACAAAGCTGTGTGAGCCGGGTGGCGTGCATTACGGCTCCCCCGACAAGGACCCGGCGGTGCGGCTGGAAACCCTGCGTCTGGCCGGGGAGCTTGCGGTGCCCTTCACCACCGGCATCCTGATCGGCATTGGGGAAACGCGGGAGGACCGGATCGAATCCCTGATCGCCATCCGCGACCTGCACGCGCAATACGGTCACATCCAGGAAGTGATCGTGCAGAATTTCCGCGCCAAGCCGCTGACCAAGGCATCCGGCGCGGATGAGCCCGACCTGAACGATCTGTGCTGGACCATTGCCGCCGCGCGCCTGATCCTGCCGATCGACGTGCATGTGCAGGCCCCGCCCAATCTGTCGCCGGGCGTCTATCAGATGCTGATCAATGCGGGCATTGACGACTGGGGCGGGGTGTCGCCGGTCACGCCCGATCATGTGAACCCGGAAGCGCCGTGGCCGGGACTGGATGACCTGGCGCGCCGGACGGCGGAGATGGGCAAGATCCTGGTGCCTCGGCTGCCGGTCTATCCCGCCTGGGTGGCGGAACCGACGCGCTGGATGGTGCCCAAGGTGGCGACCCGGGTGCGCCAATCCGTCGATGCCGAAGGCTGGGCGCGGGCGGATGACTGGTCCCCGGGGGAAACTACCGCGCCGAAGCCGGTCCCTGCCCTGCTGGATCACGTCGATCCGACCATCGAGGCGGTCCTGGCCAAGGCGACCTCCGGCAAGCGGCTGGAGGAGGCGGAGATCATCCGCCTGTTCGCCGCGCGCGACGTTGACTACGACCGGGTGCTTGCGGTTGCCGACGAACTGCGCCGAGCGGTGAGCGGTGAAGTGATCCGGTATGTGGTGAACCGTAACATCAACTATACCAATATCTGTTACTACCGCTGCACGTTCTGCGCCTTCTCCAAGGGCAAGACTCACGAAGCGTTGCGCGGCACGCCGTATGACCTGGATATGGGCGAAATCGTCCGCCGGTCCGTGGAGGCCTGGGACCGCGGGGCGACCGAGGTCTGCCTGCAAGGCGGCATCCATCCGGACTACACCGGCGCCACCTATGTAAGAATCTGCGAGGCGATCAAGGCGGCGGTGCCGGGGATGCACATCCACGCTTTCTCGCCGCTGGAGGTCACGCAGGGCGCGGCAACACTCGGCAAGTCGGTGCCGGACTTCCTGGTCGATCTGAAAGCGGCCGGCCTGGGCACCTTGCCGGGCACGGCGGCGGAAATCCTGGACGATGAAATTCGCGCCATCATTTGTCCGGACAAGATCAACACGGCCGAATGGGTGCATGCGATCCGGTCGTCGCACGAACTCGGGCTGCGCACCACGTCCACCATCATGTACGGACATGTGGAAGGTCCGCTGAACTGGGCGCGCCATCTGCTGGTGCTGCGGGATTTGCAGGCGGAGACGGGCGGGTTTACCGAATTCGTGCCGCTGCCGTTCGTGCACATGGAAGCGCCGATGTATCTACGGGGCATGGCGCGGAAGGGACCGACGTTCCGGGAGGCGGTGCTGATGCATGCGGTGGCGCGTCTGGTGCTGCATCCGCTGATCCCGAACATCCAGACGTCGTGGGTGAAGATGGGGCCGGAGGGCGCGGCCGCCGCTCTGAACGCTGGGGCCAACGACATGGGGGGCACCCTGATGAATGAGAGTATCAGCCGAGCGGCTGGGACTCAGCATGGGCAGGAGTTTCCGCCGGAGGCGATGGAGGGGTTGATATCCTCGATCGGCCGCGTGGCGGTGCAGCGGAGCACGGCTTACGGTGGGGTATCGAATGAGCGACGGGTGGTGTCGTTCGACGCTCCAGAGTTGGCGCCGGTGATCCAGACGCCGCCGAAGAAGGCGATGGCGGCGGAGTAGTCGTTTCTTTTCAACCACAGACCAAGGGAGTCCAAGCCATGACCGCGAAAACCAAAGGCCGTATTCGCCACGTTGCCATGAGCGTCGCCGACCCGTGGGAGACCGCCGCGTTCTACAAGGACGCGCTGGGACTGGAAGAAGTGGCGGAGATTGACGGGGAGCTCGCCGAGGGGCTGTTCCTGACCGATGGCGTGGTCAATCTGGCGCTGTTGAAGTTCAAGTCGGATGAGGCCGCTCAGGGCACCGGCGCGGATTTCGTGGGGCTGCACCATATCGGGTTCTGGGTCGACGACGTGATCGCGGCGGGCGCCGATGTCCGCGCGGCGGGTGCGAAGTGGATCATGGGCGATCCGACCAATCCGGATGGGTATGAGATCAAACATACCGATATGTCGGGGATTATTTTCGATATCGCCGCGCATGGCTGGGCTGGGTCGCAGAAGAACCCTGGGGAGCCGGACAATCAGGTGCATATGAACCCGCACCGGCGGCTGGCGAAGTTCGATGCTCGCAGGGATGCGGCGGATCGGGCCTTGGCGGCGCGGAAGCAGCGTGTGCCGGAGACGGTTTAGTAAAGGTCAGGGCTTTGCCCTGAACCCACCAGGGGGCTTTGCCCCCTGGACCCCCACCAAGGGGGCGACGGCCCTTGGAACCGGATCATGGGTGCCTTGTAGGATGGCGCCCTACACGGACCTATCACCGTCCGTGTAGGCCCCATCTTCAATCCCCCCAATGGTCCGGGTTCCAAGGGCCGTCGCCCTTGGCGGGGTCGAGGGGCAGAGCCCCTCGCGGGGTCTCGGGGCGGAGCCCCGCTCCTGCCACACTCGAGGGACTCGACAATGCCAACCGAAGCCAACACCTATGACTACATCGTCACCGGCGCCGGCTCCGCCGGCTGCGTCCTGGCCGCCCGCCTAACCGAATCCGGCCGCTACCGCGTGTTGCTGCTGGAAGCCGGCGGCGAGGACCGCAGCTTCTGGATCCACGTCCCCATCGGCTATGCCAAGACCTTCGTCGATCCCCGCGTGAACTGGATGTTCGAAAGCGAGCCGGAAGAACAACTGAACAACCGCACCATGTATCAACCACGCGGCAAGGTGCTGGGCGGCACAAGCTCCATCAACGGCATGATCTACATGCGCGGCACCGCCGCCGACTACGACCAATGGCGCCAGATGGGCAACGAAGGCTGGGACTACGCCTCCGTCCTTCCCTATTTCCGCAAGGCCGAGGACAACGAACGCGGCGCCAACGAATTCCACGGCTCGGGCGGGCCGTTGCGCGTGTCCAACCAGCCCTACAAATGGGAAATCGCCGAATCCCTGATCGAAGCCTGCAAGCAGGCCGGCATTCCCTACAACGAAGACTTCAACGGCGCGACCCAGGAAGGTTGCGGCTACTACCAGACCACGACCAAGGACAAGCGCCGCTGGTCCACCGCCGCCGCCTACCTGACCGAGGCCAAGAAGCGCTCCAACCTGGTCATCAAGACCCGCGCCCATGCCACGAAAGTGCTGATCGAGAACGGGCGTGCCGTCGGGGTGGAATTCCAAACGCCGGCAGGCCGGGAAACCGCGCGGGCGGGGCGGGAGGTGATCGTCTCCGGCGGCGCCTATGGATCGCCGCATCTGCTGCAACTATCCGGGCTGGGGCCGGCCGAACACTTGCAGGACATGGGCGTTCCGGTGGTGAAGGACATTCCGGGCGTCGGATCCAATCTGCAGGACCATTTCAACACGTTCTGCACCTACCGGATATCCAAGAACCTGTCGTTGAACGCGCTGCACTACAGCCTGATGCACCGGCTGGTGTCGGGCGCGCGCTACGTGTTCCTCCGCTCCGGCCCGATGTCGGGCAACGGGCTTTATGTGGGCGCGATGGTGCGCAGCGACCCGTCGCTGGAGCGGCCGGATTTGCAGATGAACATCTCCGCCTGGAGCACGGTGGACCGCAACCGCAACGGGATCGTTTCTCACCCATTCCCAGGCATTTCGATCAGCCCGGTGCATCTGCGACCGGACGGGCGCGGCACGGTGCGCCTGAAAAGCCCGGACCCGTTTGCGCCACCGGCAATCCATTTCAACTTCATCAAGTCCGACTACGACATGCAGGTGATGATCAAAGGCGTGCGGATCGCCCGCAACATCGTGCGCCAGCAGGCGATGCAGAAGCTGATCGTGGAGGAGACCGCGCCCGGCATTTCAATCCGCACCGACGAAGAGCTGATCGAGGACACAAGACGCCGCGGCGTGTCCAACCTGCACCCGGTCGGCAGTTGTGGAATGGGGCACGGCCCGATGGCGGTGGTCGACCCACGCCTGCGCGTGCATGGCGTGCCAGGACTGCGGGTGGTGGATGCCTCGGTGATGCCGATGATCATCGCCGGCAATACCAACGCGCCGACGATCATGATCGCCGAAAAAGCCTCGGACATGATCCAGGAGGATGCCCGCTCCACCGCGTAACACCCCCATCTCCTTATGTGCCCAATGCGCTCGGCGTATTTCACAGACCACACCAGGGCACGGAATGCCCGCAACGTGTGACCAACTGTAACGAATCGCCGTTGGCGGCTTGATCGCCGTTCTTCTTCCGTGGCTGGGTCCGCGGACCGCAGGAGAACCAACGTCATGGCCGCAGCACCGAAGGTAAAGGCATCCGTCGCCGGCTGGAGCGCCAGCAAAAATTACGCGGTCGGCGACCTCGTATCCTACAAGGGCGTGACCTATCGCGCGTTGCAGGCGGCGATGGCGCAACCCGCCTGGAACCCGGTCGCGGCGCCGGCGCTCTGGGCGGCGATCGGAGGCGCAACGACCACGCCACCGCCGACCACCTCAACGCCGACCACTGGCACTTGGGGGGCATCGGCGATCTATACAGCGGGCATGACCGTCATCGTCGGGGATGCGACCTATCGCGCCAATTGGTGGACACAGGGCAACGATCCGCTCAGCCATAGCGGCCCAACCGGCAGCGGCAAGCCCTGGACCCTGGTGTCCGGATCGCCGCCACCCCCGCCTTCCCTTCCGACCACGCCTGGCGGGCTGCTGGCCGAGGCGACGACGGAAACCGGCACCACCCTGCGTTGGCAGGATTCCACGGTTCCAGGCGGCACGGTCAGCGGTTACCAGGTCTATCGCAACGGCCAGTTGGTGGGATCGACCAGCGAAACGCGCTTCGCCGTCTCGGGCCTGGCGGCAAAGACGACCTATAGCTTTACCGTGGTGGCTGTGTCCGCGGGACGCAGTTCCCCGCC
The DNA here is from genome assembly GCA_945861095.1 of Asaia bogorensis. Lineage (GTDB taxonomy): Bacteria > Pseudomonadota > Alphaproteobacteria > Acetobacterales > Acetobacteraceae > Rhodopila. The sequence continues at coordinate 20,323 of CAMATI010000054.1, forward strand.
GTCCGCCGCGCTGTCGGTCACCACGGCGATGGGTGCACCGCCACCGCCGCCACCTCCCGCACCGGTCTGGGTGGTAGGATCCGTCTATACCGCAGGCATGACGGCAACGGTGAACGGCCTGGTCTATCGGGCGAACTGGTGGACCCAGGGGAACGATCCCACGACCAACAGCGGCCCGTCCGGCAGCGGCAAGCCGTGGACCGCGATCGGTGGCGCCCCGTCCCCCACCGTGCCCGGCGTGCCAAAATCGCTCGCCGCTTTCAGCACGTCCAGCACCGGGACCGTCCTGACCTGGCAGGCCCCGACCGGGGGAGCCACCCAATACACGGTCCGCGCCAATGGGCAGACCGTCGGCACCACCACCGCCACCAGCTTCACCGTCTCTGGCCTGACCCCGGCAACCGCCTACGACTTCACCGTGTCCGCCCGCAACGTGGTGGGCGAATCCGCACCGACCACCCCGCTTGCCGTAACCACGCGCGCCGGCGGCGATCCCGATCCGACCCGCGACACCGTGTTCGCCCCCTATATCGACATGAGTCTCTACACATCCCAGGACCTGACCGCGATCCAGGCAGCGTCGGGGATCAGGCATTTCACCCTGGCGTTCGTGCTCGATTCCGGCGGTGGGCGGGTCGGCTGGGGCGGGTCGGGCACCATCCAGAACGATACGCTGCCAAATGGCACCTCCATCCAGTCGCAGATCCAGGCCATCCGTTCGGCCGGCGCGGACGTCACCATATCGTTCGGTGGCGCCAATGGGACCGAGCCAGCCCTGGCCGCAAAATCCGCATCGGCGCTCCAGGCTGCCTATCAGTCGGTGATCGATCGCTACCACGTGACCTCACTGGATTTCGATATCGAGGGCTGGGCGGTCACCAACACCGCGTCCATCGCCCTGCGCGATCAGGCCCTGGTTGCGCTGAAAGCCGCCAATCCGGGGTTGAAGATTTCGCTGACCCTGCCGGTCCTGCCGACCGGCCTCGATGCCAACGGCCTGGCCGTGCTGCGGGCGGCGAAGCAGGACGGGCTGAACCCGGACGTCGTCAACATCATGGCCATGGATTACGGGCCGGCGGTGGACAATGGCGGCCAGATGGGGGCCAACGCGATCAGCGCCGCGCTGAACACGATCCAGCAAATCGAATTCATCGGCCTGACGTCCAAGGTCGGCATCACGCCGATGATCGGCGTCAATGACGTGGCGACCGAGGTCTTCACCCTGACCGACGCGCAGATGCTGCTCGACTTCGCCCGCGGCAACGACCAGGTGGAGCGGCTGTCGATGTGGTCGGTCTCTCGCGACAACGGCGCCGGGCCGGGCTCGCCGTGGGCGTCACCGGTCTACAGCGGGCTGCACCAACCGGACTACGCATTCAGTTCCATCTTCAAAGGCTTCGACTGACCTCCGCGCCAACCCCGATCCCGACAAAACCGCTCGGCTTGCCCGGATCGGGTTTGGCGCGCTCTGGCCTGGCCCCTGGCCCATCCGTGCCGTCGCGACATCCGGCTTCAGCGCCGCCGCCCGCGGCACGATCAGCCCGCCGTCTTCCCGGATCGGACGCCGTAAAGCGCGCGAAGGACCCGTGGCACGGTCAGCCCCTGCGCCACGATGGTCGCGATCACCACGCCGTAGCCGATCGCGAGCAACAGGTCGCGGTACGGTGATTGCGGCAAGGTCAGCACCAGCGCGATCGAAATGCCGCCGCGCAGGCCGGTCCAGGTCAACACCGCGACACCTCGGACCCGGTCGGCAAAGGGCAGCGGCAACAGCATCATCGCCGGACAGACGCTGACGGCCCGCGCCAGGACCGCGAGCAGGAAGCCCAGGGGCAGCAGAAACGCCACGGCGGAAACCATGGTGATCGCCAGAATCTGAAACCCCATCAGCATGAACAGCAACGTATTCAACAGGTCGTCGATCACGTCCCAGGATGCGGACGTATGCGCCGATGGATGCAGGTTCGCGCCGGACCCGGACCCGGCACCGCTGCCGGCCGGGGCGGTTGCGTCACCTTGCCCGCGCTCGTTGCCGGCGCGGGCCCGGTCGTGTCGCGGCAAGTGCCGGAAGGCCAAACCGGCGGCAACCACCGCGATCGGGCCCGACACGCCGAACGCAGCCGCCAGACGATAGATGCCCAGGGCCAGAGCCAGCGAAACGATCACCTCCAGCGACCGGTCGTTCAGGGACCGACAGACCTGCACAGCCGCGTAGCCGCCCAGCCAGCCGAGAAGCCCGCCCAGCGCCACCTCCTCCAGGATTTTCAGGGCGAGGCGGCCGTGGCCGATCACATCGGGTTGCCCATCGGCGATCGCCAGCGCGGCCAGGAACAGCACGACCGCCGCGCCATCGTTGAACAGACTCTCGCCCGAGATCGTGCCGCGCAGGACCGCCGGCATCCTGACCTGGCGCAGCAGACCCTCGACCACCACCGCGTCGGTCGGGGCCAGGATGACACCCAGGACCAGGCACCACACCAGCGGAACGGGTTGGCCGCCCAGCAGGGTCAGCAGGTGGAACAAAACGCCGAACAGTGTCGTGGCGACGACCACGCCGATGGTCGCGAGCAGCGCCACCGGCCAGGCCCGGTCTCGCAATTGCCGCGGGTCCACGTGCATGCTGCCCGCGAACAGCAGAAGCGCGAGAACGCCGTCCAGCAGCACGCCGGACAGATTGGCGTGATCGATCCGATTGCGCCAATAGGCCAGGCCCTCGCCCTGGATCAGCCATGTGTCGACGGCCATCACCCCGGATGCCACGCATAAAGCGCCCAGCAGCAGGGCGATGTTGCGGGGCAGATGGAACCAGCGGTCGTTGGCGACGCCGATCACGGCAGCCAGGCCCAACAGCCAGGCGGCGGCGTCGAAGGTCGTCACGGCGGTGTGGGAACGGTCACGCCGCCCCCCTTCTAGCGGCCAAAGCGATGGCCGGCGGGCGCCCCTGTGAACGACGGGGCGGGACGCTGGCCGGCTGTGCGGGCAAACCGATCCTGCTCCAACTGCTGATAATTCGACCGGTCGAAGGTCGCGGCGGGGCGAGCCGCCTGGGTGGTGGCGGGGCGGGTCGCCGGGGCCTGGGTGGGGCGGGTGGTTGGGCCAGTTTGGGTTGGGCCAGTTTGGGTTGGGCGATTGACCGCGGGGGAGACGGACGCGCTGGCGCCGGATGGGGGCTGCACCGATTGCCAGGAGCCGTTGTTCCAGGTCGACCAACCGTCGGATGTGTGCTTGTAGGCGTTGCCGTCCCGCCCGGCATAGACGTCGCCGCTGGACGTCTGCACCGCCGCCCCCTGCCCGCGCGCCGTGTTATAGGCCGCGCCCTGGGCCCCCGTGCTGGAACTGGCGGTGCCCGCCGAACCGCGCGGCCCGCTGGCACTCTGAGTCGTTACGGTCTGCGTCGGGGTGTTGATCGTGGTGGAGCCCCAACGCTGATACATGTTGGCGTTTTGCGTCGTGGCCCCGGAAACGCCGGTGTTCGCGTTGTAGAAATTGGCATTGGCACTGCCGCCATTGGCATTCCAACTGGCACTGCCGCGCGCATAGCTGCCGGTGCTGGGATTGTAGGCGGAGAACGCCCCGGCACCGCCGTTCGGACCATACACCGCGCCCCCCCTGGCATAGGCGCCGGTGGCCGGATTGTAAGCGGCCCCCGCCTTGGCCGCGCCGTACGGTCCGTAGACCGCGCCACCGCGCGCCCAGACGCCATTCGCCGGGTTGTAGTAAACCGCGCCGGCATAGGAATAGGGATAAGGCAGATAGGCCCTCATGACTCCCCTCATTTTCGACTCCTGCATTACTATGCCCAAGCAGGCACGACTCTCCTGGACACCGCTTTTTGTATCAGGCTGGGTTACGTGACTCGAGGTATGACCCGGTCAGTTGGGCCAGCTTCCCGTTGCAGGTGGCGGG
>CAMATI010000055.1 GCA_945861095.1 Asaia bogorensis
CCGCCATTTGCAACCGGAAGCTGGGCCAGCTGACCGGGTCACACCCCGAGTCACGTAACCCAGCCTGATACAAAAAGCGGTGTCCAGGAGAGTCGCGGCCCGCTTGGACATAGTAATGCAGGAGTCAAAAATGAGGGGAGTCATGAGCCTTAAACCAGTCCCTCATGTTGCTATCGGCATGCATGTCTGGGTAAATCATGATGGCCGGCATGTCCCACGGCCGTCGGGTCGGTGTATGGGAGTAGATGGAAAACACCATTACGTCTCGGGCCCGGTCCTGCTCCGTGGTCCTGCTCCCTGTAAACAAAGCAGCGAAATACCAGTTAATGTTACAACTTCTGTAGACTTCAATCGGCTTGGCAAGCGCCCTCTTTTCTGGTGGAAGACGATCAACTATATCGTTAATATTTTTGATTGTACCGGTAATCTCCTCTTCGGTCGCACCAGGTCCCCGTCCGATCCGGTGTGCCATCGATGCTCGAACGGACGACGCCTTGTCCGAGGTGGGTTCATACACATAAAGCCTAAACTGACCGCCTCTTTCGAAAAAAGTCCGAAGATCTCTGGCAATGTTCTGATGTTCTGTCCAGCGATCCCAACCCTGCACGACAAAGTCTATTTCTGACGCGCTCGCGATCAGGTCCGCCCAGGGAACTTGTGACAGAGTAGTGCCACTATTCCCTGACCTTAATATAATATCGGATATGCGTCCATCCATGTTTGCAATTTGTTCCAGAACATCTGAATTGGATCCGTTGCGAATTGCAGCAACAATTGGTTCGACGACTATTTCTTTTAGAGAATTTTCATACGCATCCTTATCTTCTGTCGCAAAAAAAGTGAGGCAACAAAAAAAGCTATCACGGCACTGGATAGATTTATAAGCAAGGATGACATTGATTCTAATAGACTTTTAGGGGATCCGGAAAGAGAATAAGAGATGATTTGTGCTACTATTAATAATAAAAGAGCCGCTAATATTGCAACTATTCTCCGGTATTTTGTGATATACTGCATTGGGTTTAGTGCCTCGCGCGCAAATTGGGCAGGCATCGTTCGAGAGTTTGTTTGAAAATCTTGAAAACACATGTCCAGAGGAACGATGTCTCCCAGTCAGTACTTACCAAATTATGTAACGAGCGGCCGTGGTACTGGCATGCGCCTTGCCCAATCAAACGTGGCCTCCCCGTAGTCGGCCCAACAAGCCTCTTGGGCGATGACGGTGCAAAGCGGCGGGGCGAAGCCGGCCGAGTTGATTTTATCCAGTTGGGTTCGCGTCCCCCACGACGTGTACTGGTTTCCGGCCGCATTGACATTCCCTCAAGCAACACCAAGCATTGCATTTCGATTGCGGAAAGCCTACCTACGTGAACAACATCAATCCGCCACCACGCGTCGAGATATTGCCAGTACCAAGGTTGTGTATCAAGGTTGGATCGGGAGCGGGAGACTGCGGATTTTGAGGGGCAGCGGGCCCAGGTTTGGCATCGCGCAATGTGGTCGGCATCCCTGTCCATCTAAATCGTTCTGCTGGATCTATCTAGGGACGTGCCCCTACTCCCCCTCCCGCCGAAACGGACTCTCCTCCGCCAACCCAACCATCTCCCGCCGAACCCCCTCCCGCTCCTCCTCCAAAAACCCGGCCACAGCCCGCCGCAACCCCCCATGCGCAATCCAATGCGCGGAATAAGTCGCCTTAGGCATATACCCACGCTGGATCTTATGCCGCCCCTGGGCCCCAGCCTCCACCCGCTGCAACCCATGCGCGATCGCCCAATCGATCGCCCGGTAGTAGCAAAGCTCGAAATGCAGAAACGGCCAGTCCCCCCGGCACCCCCAATTGCGCCCATACAGCGCCTGAGACCCCGCCAGGTTCAAAGCCCCGGCCACCGGCACCCCCGCATTCTCCGCATACATCAGCACCACCCGGTCCCCCAACCGCTCCCCCAGCAGAGAGAAGAACCGCCCCGTCAGATACGCAGACCCCCATTTCCCATCCACGGTCGACTGGTAGAACCGGTAGAACGCATCCCAATGCGCCTCGGTGATATCCGCCCCGGACAGAGCGTGAAAGGTCAGGCCGCAGGCGTTCGCATCCCGCCGCTCCCGCCGCAACACCTTGCGTTTCCGAGACGACAACGCCCCCAGAAACCCCTCGAAATCCGCATAACCCGCGTTTTCCCAATGGAACTGCATGCCCAGGCGTTGCAGCCAGCCGGCCTCGCCCAAATCCGACCATTCGTCCTCGGTGCAGAAGGTGATGTGCACGGATGACAGCTTGTGCGACTGGCACGCCTGCTCCAACGCCTGCGCCAGCACGCTGACCGGCACGCCGGACCCCGGGCGTCGCAGCAATCTGGGCCCCGGGACCGGGCTGAACGGCACCGCGACCTGCAACTTGGGATAATAGGTGCCGCCGGCCCGCTCGATCGCATTGGCCCAGCCATGGTCGAACACGTATTCGCCGTAGCTATGGGATTTCGCATACATCGGGGCCGCGGCGACGATCAGACCCGCTTCATCCCGCAACACGGCATGCTGAGGCAGCCACCCGGTCCGAGCATTGGCCGATCCGCTGTCTTCCAGGGCGCTCAGGAACGCATGGCAGACGAACGGGTTGTCGTCCCCGGCGCAGGCATCCCAGTCAGCGGCCGGCACCTCCGCGATCGCAGCGTGCAGGGTCATCGTCAAGGTGGCCGAACCGTCGGGCATAAGACCAGCCTATGCCCAACCGGCCAGCTTGTCACATCCAAACCGAGCGAAAACGCACATCTCGCCAGTCGCCGGACGACGACTGGCAAGCGCCTCGCCCACCCGAGCGGGCGATCAGGGAAAAATCAGCCCAGGAACCCTTCCAGTTCCTCCTGCGCCCAGGCCGTGGCTTCCTTGATCGACTGCCCGGATTGCAGACGCGCCAGAATCCCCGGATGCACGCCCCGACTATACATCTGCACCGCGATCTCCGGAGGCGCCGGCAGCGCCGTGATGCTCGGCAAGGAGTTGTGCCAGGGGCGGATCGGATAGTTATAGATCGTGCCTGGCGGCGGGCCGACCTTGGACCAGACGTCGAAGTTGGACATGGTGAGGAACGGCGGCAGGTCGTAGCCTTCGGAGACGGTGCAACGCTCCTCCACCTGTTTGCGTTCTTGCAGGAACTGCACCAGGTCCTTGGCCGCGCGCTTGTTCCGGCCGAATTCCCAGACCGCGTAGAAGGTGAAGCTATACGGGATGTAGCGCCCGGCCGGTCCGCGCGGCATCGGGAAGGTCCAGCAATCCTCGGCGATCGCGGGGGCATCGCGCTTCGCCACCGCCCAGACCGAGGGCGGATTCATGATCAGCGCGCTCTTGCCCGAGATCAAGGCGCGGTTGTTGGACGCATCGTCATAGCTCTTGGCGTCGGCCGGCAGGAATTTCACGAAGCGCTGGGCCCATTCCAGGAACGCCTGAACCTTGTCGGATTTCACCTGGATCTTGCCTTTGGCGTCGATCAACTCGGCGCCGAACGCGGCATACCAGGCGCCGGTGTTGTTGATCGAATCGTTGGTGGAACCGATTCCCATCCCAAACGGCATACCGGCCTTGTGGAAGGCCTCGGCTGCTTTCATGAAGGCGTCGTAGTCCCAACTCTGCCCGATTTCCTTGTCGGACGGTTTCGCGGGATAGAGTTCGCGTAAGTCGATGCCGGCGTGCTGCTTGAACAGGCTGATCCGCCCACACAGGGTCAGGTTCAGCGATCCGGTGCTGGACGGCACCGCCATCCAGCGGTCCTTGACCTTGCCCAGATAGCTGTAGGCCGGCGCATACTCCCCATATTCCTTTTGCAGATGGGCGATGACATCGTCCATCGGCTCCATCCGGTCGGACAGATTGCGGACCTCCCAGTTCGCCACGGGCAGGATGTCATGGCCCTTGCGGGCCTGATACTCGGCCTGCTGGGTGAGCATCAGCTTGCCACCGACGGATGTAATGAAATCCATCGTGCATTCGACTTTGTTTTTCTCGGCCCATTCGCCGACCTGCTTGCGCAGTGTGTCGTTGGTGGCCGGCACCCAGTGATCCCAGAATGCCAGATTGAGCTTTCCAGCCGCGCCCGCGGTGCGGATATGGACAAGAGGCAAGGCGGTCGCCGACGCCGCCAACATGGCGGTGCGGCGCGTGATGCGACGCTTGTGTGTCATGACGCAGAACTCCCTCGACGACCCGGGAAGCACCCAGGCCGTTTGCCTTTTGATTATTCGCGGGCAACGCCCACGACGAAGTCACTTCGAGGCGACTTCTCCCAAGGCTACTTCGGGGGGATACCCGCCACGAAAGTGTGAGCGCAGCCTACGTCGGAACGCGGGTCGAACGCTACAGTTCTTGATCGGCGGGCCAGGGCAATCAAGATCAGTAATCGATCTGGAACAGACCTTCCACTTCGACCGCGGCGTCGGCGGGCAGGGAAGGGACCCCGATCGTGGTGCGCGCATGCCGCCCGGCCTCTCCGAACACGGAAACGGCCAGGTCGGACGCGCCGTTCATGATCAGCGCGTGATCGCGGAAATCCGACGGCGCGGCGATGAACCCGCCCAGGCGCACGACCCGACGCACCCGGTCAAGGTCGCCGGAGCAGGCCGCTTTCAGATGCACCAGCAGGTTGATGAAGCAAAGACGTGCCGCTTCCCGGCCTTGATCGACCGAAACGCCCCAACTCACCTTGCCGGTAATGGCGACCTTGCCGTCAATCGCTGGCAACTGGCCGGAAATCACCACCAGGTTGCTGCTGACGACATAAGGCACGTAGTTGGCGATTGGCGCCATCGGCAACGGCAAAGTAATGCCCAATTCCGCGAGTTTCGTCTCGATCCGGCCAGCCATCATGGGTCTCCTTGCAGAATTGGACTGTCCTAGTCCCGGCCGCCGATCGCACCCCATCGTTTCGAGCGGTCGCGCGATCCGGAACGTAGGATCAGAAATTGACCAGCTCGGCTCGGTCCCACGGCAACGACCGTCCATGCTGGATCCCGTGTGGCTCGATCAGGACGCGACGCACCGGCCGGTCGCCACCACTGGAACGCTAGACCGCGCGGCCTGGCGCGCATCCGACGACCGTCGGAACCGAACCACTACCGCGACACCAGCCGCAATTCCCGCCGACGGGCGCGAGGCGAAGCCTCCGGCGGCAGTTCCAGCGGCAGCAAAGGCGACTGGTCGCGCGCGCCGCTGCCCACGGTATCGGGTTCCTCGATTTCCGCGGCCGGGATGTCGCGCCGTCCCAGATAGTTCGCGGCCAGATGGCGGAACGTGTAATCCAGCAGAGAGGTTGCCGAGCGGACCGCCGGGTCGCCCTCGACGGCGCCGGCGGGACCGAACCGCGTAAAGGTGAAGGCCTCGACGAAGGTTTCCAACGGAACGCCGTGTTGCAGGCCGAGGTTAACGGCGTGGGCAAAATTGTCCATCAGGCCGCGGAACGGCGCACCTTCCTTGTGCAGGGCGATGAAGATCTCGCCCAATGTCCCGTCGTCGTATTCCCCGGTGCGCAGGAACACCTTGTGCCCGCCCACCGACGCTTTCTGCGTGTAGCCGGCCCGCCGCCCGGGCAGGTCTCGGCGTTCCGCGGGTGCCGCCGGGATGGATAGCGGCACCGGGCGAGGGGGCATCGCCGCGACATAAGGTGCCACCGCGACATGCATTGCGGCATGCGCCGTGGCGGTCGCCTGCGGCAGCGGATTGCTCCCGGCCAGCACCATCGCCAGCGCTTCCTCGGCCGTGATCCCACTAACGGCCAGCCAGGCCCGCGCCGATCGGCTCAGCGCGCCCGACGCCGACAGGGCGGAAAAGGCAGGGGCGATGCCACCGGTTTCGACCCCCAGCAGGGCGTCGGCCGGACCGGGGCGCAGAATGGCGGTGGTCGTGCGATGGTGAATCGCGCCCGGCGCGCGGGGATGAATCGCGCCCGGTGCGCGGGGATGGACAGCGCCCGGTGCGCCGGGATGGACAGCGCCGGGATGGACAGCGCCGGGCGCCGACGTGCCAAGACCCCGCGCGGCATGCCACGCCGCCAGCGCCGCGGTTTCCAGGCCAGGCACCATGGTATGCGCGGGGGGCGCCGGCCAATCCTGTGCCGCCTGTCCCCGCGCCCCGAGTCGGGCGGCCAATGCGGCGGACGCCACGTCGGCGCGGCCGCGCAGAATGGTGGCCAGGGAGCGCGCGATGTCGCGTGCCGAATCCGATCCGTAATCCACGCCGCAGGCTGCCAGCAACCCCGCCAGGTCGGCCATGCCGATCGCGATATCGACGGCATCCGGGGCGGCAAAGGTCAGAGTGTAAACCGCGGTCTCGACCGCCTCGGCAAAGTCGGCCGCGTCAAAATGCCCGCCGCCATCCAGGAACGCCGGCAAATTGACCACGAAGCTCGGCTCCCGATCGCCGAACCCCGCCCAGATCGCATCCGTCGGCGTGCCCCGGCGCAACAGCAGCATCCGATGCAGCCGGTCTTCGAGTTCGATGGCGAAACCGGCCTCCCGGGCGCGTTTGCTTACTGGCCCGATCCAGGCCTGCGCCGCACACGCCAACGTCACCCGTCCCGTCATCGCCCGACCGCTTGGCAGTCGAGCAGGCACGAAACCGTTCGGCTCCTCGCCGCCCGCCAGACTGGCCAGGCCCGCGGCCGCGGTCTCCTCCCACGACGCGGGCAAGGTCACCAACCGAGGCGCCTGATCGGGATCCGGAGCGATGCGGGTTTGCCGCATCCTTACGCCATGCCAGGTTCGATGCGTCTTCATGGGAGGATGCTATCCCCGAGTCTCAGACGGTGGAAGCACATTTAGCGTCACATTCGTCGTCCGACCACAAAATCCTGTGGATACTTCCGTGTCAGCGGGTTTGCCCCTGGAAATTCGCGTTTCGGAGCGATCCGTTCGGATGGGTAGACCAATCGCGGGCGGATGCGTATATCAGCGGCCATGAACATCGGAACCTGGCTGTTCACCAAGCTGAAGGGCCGCCAAGTCGGCTCCGACGCGGCGGGCAATATCTATTATGAGGAAAAGCAACCGCGCGGCGGTGGGCTGCGCTCGCGCCGTTGGGTGGCCTATGCCGGCCTGCCGGAGGCCAGCGCCGTGCCGCCGGAATGGCATTCCTGGCTGCACTACACAACGGATGCCCCGCTGCCCGACACCGGCCGCAAACCCTGGCAGAAGCCGCATGTCGCCAACGCGACCGGCACGAGACAGGGCTATCGCCCCGCCGGGCACGACTACCAGGGCGGCCATCGCGCGCGGGCCACCGGCGACTACGAATCCTGGACCCCGGGCTCGTAAGCGAACCCATGCAAAAACACGGGACCGCCGAGATACTGACCGGTGCCTTCGTCATCCTGCTTGCCTTGGGATTCGTGTTGTACACGCTGTCTCATACCGGGCGGGCCAGCGTGTCCGGCTATCCGCTGATCGCCCGATTCGACCGGATCGATGGGCTGAACGCCGGCGCCGACGTCCGGATCGCCGGCGTAAGGGTCGGCGCGGTGACCGACATGAAGCTGGATCCCGACACCTTCCTCGCCGTCGTCACGATGACCATCCAGGACGACGTCAAGCTGCCCAAGGACACCAGTGCCGAAATCACCAGCGAGAGCCTGTTGGGCGGCAAGTTCCTGTCCCTGACACCGGGCGGCGACACCATTATATTGAAGCCGGGGCAGGCGATCGCCATCACGCAGTCGTCAGTCAGCCTGGAGCAGCTTCTGGGTAAATTCATCTTCAGCGTGACCTCCATGAAGCCAGCCGACACCGCCCAGCCGGAGGGCAACCCACCGGAAGGCAAGAAGTGATCCCGCCGCCGCCCACCGTCTGGCCAGGGCTGGACGGAAACGCCGTTGGGTGTCGGGAAAAACTGCGCATGCTGGCGGAAAACCACGCCGAAGTCGCCCAGGTGCTGACCGATGCGTTCGAGGACGCGGTCCTGATGGGCGTCGATGAAGATGCCATGCGGGAGATCCTGACCGGCATGGTCCGCGGCCTGGAGTCGCCGAAGCGCCCCCGCGCATGATCCGCCCCTTTCGGGTCATGGCAATCCTGCTCGCCGGCATGTCGGTTCTGGCGCAAGCGCCCATCACGGCCACGCCCCTGCCGCCGCTGCCGGGCACCGAACCGCGCGTCCCGACCTTGCCGACCGCACCCCAGAACCAGCCCCAAACACCCCCATCGAAGATGCCCGATCCCCGAACGGCGCAGCCCGGCCCGTCGCAACCCGCGCCGCCGACCGCCGCCGAAAAGCCGCCCGCGCCCCAGCCGATCGCGGGGACCTGGGTTCCGCGTGGGGCCGCCATCCTGCAGGTGTTGGACAAGGTCAATGCCCGCTACACTGCACTGACCGTCAAGAAGGGCGAGACCGTCCGGTTCGAGACCCTGTCCATCGCCGTGCTCGGCTGTGTCGTCCGCGGTCCGGACCAGGCGCCCGACGCGGCGGCCTTCGTCACCGCCACCGACAGCCTGGGTGCGGCCAGCCCGTTCAGCGGCTGGATCGTGCAATCGGCGCCCGCCGCGTCCATGCTGCAACACCCGATCTACGACGTGCGCGTCGCGGGGTGCGCGCCATGAACAGAGCGGGATGTGCGCCATGAACAGAGCGGGATGCGCGCCATGAGTCTGGATCCCCTGCCCCCTTTGGCGCGGGCGGCTCTGCTGCTCGATCTGGATGGCACGTTGCTGGATATCGCGCCGACCCCCGATTCGGTCGTCGTTCCCCCGGCCCTTCCCACGACCCTGCACCGTTTGCGGCCCTTGGTTGGCAACGCCCTGGCGGTGATCACCGGCCGACCTATCGAAACCATCGACACCTTGCTGGGGGATTGCATCCATGCCGTCGCCGGCGAGCATGGCGGCGCCATTCGCCACGCGCCCGGCCAACCGATCGAGCGACCCGATCTGCCGATCCCGCCCGAGCGATGGCTGGAGGCGGCGGCGGTGCTGGCCGCCCGCTTCCCCGGGTCTATCCTGGAACGCAAAGCCCGTGGCTTCGGCCTGCACTTCCGCCTGGCGCAGGAAGCCGGTCCGATCTTCCACGCCGAACTGTCATCGTTGCTGGCCGGCTCGGACCAGTTTCGGCTGTTGCAGGGGCACATGCTGTGGGAAGTGCGCCCGGTCGGGGTCGACAAGGGCGATGCGGTCGTGGCGCTGATGCGCTCTCCGCCGTTTGCCGGCCGGCAGCCGATTTTCATCGGCGACGACGTCACCGACGAGGACGGCATGCGGGTCGCCCGATCCATGGGAGGCGCCGGGCTGCGCGTGCAGGATGCGTTCGGCGATCCGGCCGGGGTGCGTGCCTGGCTGAAACAGGCGGCTGCCGCGGCGGAATGGCCGGCTCTGCCAATCGCTTGACCTGGGAGGACCGCGTGAGGCTGCGCGATTTCGACGTTCTGACCTTCGATTGCTACGGCACGTTGATCGATTGGGAGAGCGGCCTTTACGCCGCCTTGGGGCCGTTGCTGGCGCGCGCCAATGTTGCAGGGGGCCGCGTTCCAGGTGCCAATGTCCCAGGTGCCAGTGTTCCAGGTGCCAGTGTCCCAGGTGCCAATGTCCCCGGTGCCAATATCCCAGGGGCGGGTGTCCCAGCGTCCGATGCGCCGACCGAACGCGATGCGGTACTCGCGATTTTCGCCGAACGCGAAGCCAGCCAGCAGGCCGCGACCCCGGACATGCCGTATGCGGCGTTGCTGGCCGAGGTGCACGGTCAACTCGCGCGCGCCTGGGGGATGGCGGTCTCGGATGAGGAAAACCAACGCTTCGGTGCGTCGGTCCGCGACTGGCCGGCATTCCCGGACACCGTGGCGGCGTTGCAGGCCTTGAAACGGCATTTCCGTCTGGTGATTCTGTCGAATGTCGATCGGGAGAGCTTTCGTGGCTCCAACCAGCGTCTTGGCGTGACCTTCGACGCGATCCACACCGCGCAGGATATCGGGTCCTACAAGCCCGATCCGCGCAATTTCCGCTATCTGCTGGACCGGCTGAAGGACGACGGGGTGGCCCCGGACCGCGTGCTCCACGTGGCTCAGAGTCTTTTCCATGACCATGCACCGGCGAATGCGGTGGGGCTGGCCTCGGCCTGGATCGACCGGCGGGCGGGTTCGCCGGGGTGGGGCGCGACTTCGGCGCCCCCGGCCGGGGTGAGTTACGATCTGCGCTTTGACAGCCTCGGGGCGCTGGTGGCGGCCCATCGGGCGGAGTTGGCGGCGGGGGCTGACCCGGTCCGGTGAGAGGTCGGATTCGCGCCCGGTCTGGACCTGCCGGTTACCCAGGGACAATCGCTTGGGATTGTCCCGCCGACCCCCTACAATGACTCAACTCCAAAACAGGAAACGCCGTATTCATGACGCCAGCCCTCCGGCGCCAAGGCTTGGTGATCGTCATCACGCTGGCCACCGCCTATGTCGCCAGCCATTTTTTTCGGGCGTCCAACGTGACCATCGGGCTCGACCTGATGCGCGACCTGTCGATCGGGCCGGAAGCTCTGGGGGCGCTGACCGGGGCGTTCTTCTTCGGCTTTTCGGCCATGCAGATCCCGTGCGGCTTCTTCTTCGATCGCTACGGCCCGCGCCTGACCGTGTTCGGCATGCTGCTGCTGGCAACCGTCGGCGGTTTGGTCTTCACCCTGGCGACGAGCTGGCCGCTGCTGCTGACCGGACGTGTGCTGATGGGGGCCGGTTTCGGCGTCATGCTGATCGGCAGCATGGTCGTGATCTCTCGCTGGTTTTCGCCCGACCGGTTTTCGACCCTGGCCGGGATGGTCATGTCGATCGGGTTGATCGGGAATCTGCTGGCGACCACGCCGCTCGCCTGGGGGGCGGAGCAGATCGGCTGGCGCGGCGTGTTTGCCATGGTCGTGCTGTTCACCTTCGTGTCCGCCATTGCGGTGCTTCTGGTCGTGCGTGACGCGCCGCCGGACCATCTTTTTCTGCACCGCAAGACGGAAACCGCGGGAGAGATGCTGCGTGGACTGGGGGAGGTGCTTCGCAATCGTCGTCTGCACTTCATTCTGGCCCTTAATTTCTGCAACTACGCCTGCACCTTTACCGTGCAGGGCCTGTGGGGTGGGCCGTTCCTGCGCGAAGTGCATGGGCTGTCCAAGATCCAGTCCGGCAACGTGCTGTTGGCCGCGGTCATCGCGTATCAGGTGGGTGTTCTGCTGTTCGGGCCGCTGGACCGGCTGCTCGATACGCGAAAATGGATCGTCGTTGCCGGCACCGTCGTGATCGCCTCGATCCTGGCCACGCTCGGCCTGACATCGGGCGGGCCGGCCTGGCTTGCGGTTGCGTCGATCATTGCCATCGGCTTCTTCAGCGCGTCGAGCACGATGATCATGACGCATGGGCGCGGCGTGATTCCGGACCGGCTGATCGGCCGCGGCATGGCGACCATCAATACCGCCGTGATGTTCGGCGTCGCCTGTATGCAGAGCCTGTCGGGCATCATTCTCGGCCTGTTTCCCGCGATGGCCGACGGAACGCGCTCGGAGCTTGCCTATCGGGGGCTGTTCGGGTTCATGGCCGTGGTGCTGTTGGTCGCGGTTTCGATCTATGCCCAGGTCGCCGATGTGCGGCCGAGCGATGAGTTGCGGACGAAACCGGTGTAGGGTTTGGTGGGGGGGGCTGGTCAGGATTTTGACGCCGGTTACCGGGCCCAGCCCCTGCAATGACGACGGGGCCGACGGGGGGCAATGCCTCGGCCATGATTTCGGCGGCCCGGCTTTACCCTTCCCGATACCGCTCCGCGTCTTCCGCCAGCAGCAGGCGGTCCCGCAACAGCGCATCCGCCACCGCCCGACGCTTCGCCGCATGATCCGCCGCGTCCACGTAGCGTTCCGCCACGGACGGACGAGGATCTCTCACCGCCTCTCGCTCCGCCCGGGTTGGCGAGAAGGTCAGGAACGTGCCGTCACGGTCCGCCAATTCACCGGCGGGGTAGGGGGGATGGTAGAGGTTCCACCCGGTGAACGTGCCCAGTGGAACGGCAATATCGGGCAGGCGAACCCCACCGGCCTCATTCCCATCCGCATCGACCTGAGGCACCAGCGCCCCATAACAGCGCTCGGCCGCCATGGGCGCGGTCCAGTCCGGCAGTGGGGAGACGTCGTTGGCGGAATTCGGCGGCACCAGCCCTGGAACGCGCGGAAACCCAACCTTGTCCGCCGCCACCAGCGTCTCATCCGCGATCCGAGGCAAGCGGCTGTCCGGCGGCGGTCGGCCCACCGTTACCCATTCGTCCAGCGCGATCAGCAATGCCCGCACCGCCGGCATCGGATCGTGCCAATTGCGCGGGTTGACGCAAGGCCCGTTATCCCGCGGCATGCCCGCCTTGCCACCGTGCTGCGTGCCGGCCATCAGGAAGCCGCGCACGTTCTCCGGCAGCGCGACATCGACCAAGCCGAGCGGGTCGGTGTGCAACAGGGATGCGCCCTTTTGCCAGTATTCGGTAGAGGTGTTGGTTTCGATCAGCTTCGGATCGGTGTCGTCCCCGCGCATCAGGGCGGCGGTCGCTCCGGTGATCGGGTCGGTTAGCTGGGCCGAGGAAAATGGAAATTCCACTTCGGGAAAATCGTGGTCCTCGTGCCAGGTGCGGGTGCGGAACGGCTGCGCGAACGCGGTGTTGTGGAACACCCGCCCCACCCCGGCGACATGGGTCAGGACACCGTCGAACACGCGCCGCCCGTTCTCGTCGGCATTGAAACCCTGGGCGATGTGGTCGCGCAGATAGCGGCCGGCCTGGGATATCCCGAACGCCAGGCTGTGCGTGATGGCGCGTCCGGTCAGGTCCTTGCCATGGTCGCGCAGGTGGCTGACCAGATCGCGCGTGGCGGCAAAACCGATGCCCTGCACGCGCGGATTGGTCGCGTGGTAGCGGATTTCGTAGATCGAGCCTGGTTCCGTCGCGGTTCCGTCCGGCAGCAACCGCACCGTTCGGCGGTCCGTAAACGCGAACGCGACAGGCTGCCGAGGGGCTGTCTGCGTCCGCCGAACCGTCACGGTGGCGTCTTCGTGCGCGGCTTCATGCGACAGCCGGAAGGCATCGTGCACGCCCAACCGGGTGCCGGACACGAATTCGTCGCGGATGCTCCGGGTCAGCCCTTCGATCGCGGGAACCTGTAGCGACAGGCCGGTGGACTTCGGCACGCCGGCATCCCAACCGCTCCAGAGCAAGGAGAATCCCAGCCGCAGGGGCAGAGCGTTTCCCAGGTCCGCTGGTTTGGCCCATTGGTTGCCCGCGATGCCGGCGCAGAGATTGGCGATCATCATGATCCGGCCGCGGTTGTTGACCTCATACAACAGCCGCCCGTTGCCCAGAGCCGGGTCGGCTGGTGTCAGCAGCACGAAGTCGCTGCTGTATTCGACCAGTCCGGCCGCATTGCGCGGTGCCCGGTCCAGCAGCGCGATGCCGCGATTGCTCGAATGAGTGGGGTCGAGGGTGCCATGGGCGGTTCCCTCGATCCGTTCGTAGGCGCCGGAGAAGCCGAACGCGGCGCCACCGGTCAACTTCGTGCGAGCCTTGACGGCCAGGCCGGTGATCATGGCCAGATCAGATCTGCTTCCGTGCGGGCCTGCAACGCGTCCCGCGTCAGGCCCGGAACCATATCCAGCACGAGGAATCCCCGATCGGTGACGTCGAGCACGGCAAGGTCGGTATAGACGCGTTTGACCACGCCCTTGGCGGTCAGCGGGTAGGAACAGACGCGCCGGATGCGGGATTGGCCCTTGCCCTTCGTGTTGTGTTCCATCGCGACCCAGAGCCGCTTGGCGCCGACCGCCAGGTCCATGGCGCCGCCGACCTGTTTGGTCGGTTCGCCGGCGGCGCGCGCCCAATTGGCGATGTCGCCGTTCTGGGCGACCTCGAAGGCGCCGAGGACGCAGAGGTCCAGGTGGCCACCGCGAGCGATCGCGAAACTGTCGGCATGGTGCACATAGGCGCCGCCGGTGCGCAGGGTGATCGGTTGCACGCCGGCATTGACCAGGAACGGATTGATGTCCTCGGGCGCCGGAGCGGGGCCGATGCCGATGACGCCATTTTCCGCGTGGAAGATGACCTCGCGGTCCATCGGCACGAAGTCCGACACGCCGGTCGGGATGCCGATGCCCAGGTTGACGAACCAGCCTTCCGGGATGTCTTGCGCGATGCGCGCCGCGATGCCGTTGCGGTCCAGCGGTTGGAATTCGATGTCGGCCATGTGTGCCTCCTTCACGCCGGTGAGTGCAGCATGGGCACGTGCAGCACGCGCTGCACGAAGACTCCCGCGGTGTGGACATGTTCAGGTTGGATGTCGCCGAGTTCCACGACATGACGCGTCTGCACGATGGTCAGCGGCGCCGCCATCGCCATCACCGGGTTGAAATTCCGTGCGCTGTCGCGATGCGTCAAATTGCCCCAGCGGTCGGCCTGCCAGGCATCGACCAGCGCCACGTCGCCGTGCAGCGGGTATTCCAGCAGGCAGTTGCGGCCGTTGATGATGCGGGTCTCGCGGCCTTCCGCCAGCAACGTGTCGGCGGCGGTGGGGGTGTAGAACGCCTGCACGCCGGCGCCAGCCGCGCGGATGCGTTCGGCGAGCGTGCCCTGCGGCACGATCTCGACCTCCAGGTTGCCGGCCTGCATGCGCTTGCCGGCCTCGCTGTCGGCGCGCACGAAACTGCATACCAGCTTGCGGACATGGCCGGTGGCCAGCAGCTCCGCGATTGGTCCGTCCATGCGACCGCCCGCGTTGGCGATCAGGGTCAGGTCTTTGGCGCCCTGCTCGATCAGGCCGCGCATGAGCAGTTCTGGAGTGCCGGCGCCGAAACCGGCCAGCAGGATGCGCGAGCCATCCTGGATGCCGGCCATCGCTTCGGCGAGCGTGGCCACGAATTTGTTGATCATGCGGCGGCGTTTCCCTGCGTTGAGGCGGTTTTCTATTCTATGCACCCTAGGGCGATTGGGTGAAGGGCGGGAAGCCTTGGGGCTCCGCCCCAAACCCCGCGAGGGGCGTTGCCCCCTCGACCCCCACCAAGGCTGGGCCTTGGATGCCGTTTATGGGGTCTGGGGGGAAAGGGGGCCAACACGGACGTTGAAACGCCGTGGTCGGCCCCCTTTCCCGCCAGACCCAATGAATCGCGGTCCAGGGGCCGTAGCCCCTGGTGGGTTCGAAGGGCAAAGCCCTCGCGGGGTTTGGGGCAGAGCCCCGAGCCTTTCCACGCCCCGGTTTCGGATTGTGCGCAGCCTGTGCTAACAGCCCCCAACAACCAATTTCGACAAAGACGAGCATGGCCGGACATTCCCAGTTCAAAAACATCATGCACCGCAAGGGCGCCCAGGACGCTCGGCGCGCCCGCCAGTTCGCCAAGATCATCCGTGAGATCACGGTGTCGGCTCGCCAGGGATTGCCAGACCCGGGCTCGAATCCGCGCTTGCGGGCCGCGGTGACGGCCGCTCGCCAGGCCAACATGCCGAAGGACACGGTCGATCGCGCCATCAAGAAAGCAGCCGGGGCCGGTGGCGGTGACGACTATGCCGAGGTCCGCTACGAGGGTTACGGCCCCGCCGGCGTGGCGGTGATTGTCGAGGCGCTGACCGACAACCGCAACCGCACGGCCTCCGACATCCGATCGGCGTTTTCCAAGCATGGCGGTGCGTTGGGGGAGACCAACTCGGTCAGTTTCATGTTCAGCCGGATGGGTGCGATCCGCTATGCCGCCTCGGCCGGAAGTGCTGACGATGTCCTGGAAGCGGCGATCGAAGCCGGCGCCGACAATGCCGAAAGCGACACCGAATGGCATGAGGTGACCTGCGCGGTGGAGGATTTCTTCGCCGTCCGCGACGCCCTGGAAGCCCGCTTCGGCGCCCCGGACAGTGCTCGCCTGGATTGGCGGCCGACCACGTCGGTGACGTTGGATGAGGATCGCGCCGGCAGCCTGTTGAAGCTGCTGGATGTGCTGGAAGACAATGACGACGTGCAGAACGTCTATGCGAACTTCGATATCCCGGACGCGGTGATGCAGCGCCTGTCGGCCTGAACCGGCTTTCCGCGAGAGAAGTGGACGAACCGACGTAAATCGGTGCCGACAATAGCGCGCGACCTCTATAGCGTCCTTGCAGATGCACAAGGTCCGATTCGCGTATGGTCATGTTGCTGGGTATCGATCCGGGTTTGCGCTTCACCGGCTGGGGGCTGATCGAATCCCACGGGAATCGCCTGCGCCACATCGCCGATGGGGTCATCGCGACCGATGCCGCCACACCGGTGCCGGAGCGGCTGAAAATCCTGCATGACGGGCTGATGGCGCTGTTGGCGCTGCACCACCCGGCGGAGGCGGCCGTCGAGGAGACCTATGTCAACCGCAACGGTTCGGCCACATTGAAACTGGGCTATGCGCGGGGCGTGGCCCTGCTGGCTCCGGCTTTGGCGGGTGTGCCGGTGACGGAGTATGCCGCCAAGACAGTGAAGATGGCGGTGGTGGGAACCGGCGGGGCGGACAAGGACCAGGTGGAGATGATGGTGCGCCGGTTGCTGCCGGGTGCGACGATCCGGCGATCGGACGCGTCCGATGCTTTGGCAGTGGCGATCTGCCACGCGCATCACCGGTCTTCGCGGTTGGCTTGGTCGGCTTGAGCGGCACGTGACGGTGGCGGTCCGTATGGTCCGCCACCGTCGTGCCCCGATTACTCGGCGGCTTGCTTCACCGCCCCCAATCCTCCCGACGCCAACAACCGCGACACCGTCCCGTCGTCGAACTGAAGCACCTGGCGCAGGATTTCTTCCGTGTGCTCCCCCAGCAGCGGGGATCGCTTCACTTCCGACACATGCTCCGACATCTTGATCGGATTTCCGACGGACAGATACTTGCCGCGCGTGGGGTGATCGACTTCCACCACCGTGCCGGTGTCGCGCAACGACTGTTCCTCGGCGATTTCCTTCATCGACAGGATCGGGCCGCAGGGGATGTCGTATTTGTTCAGGATGTCCATGGCCTCGAATTTTGTCTTGGTCATGGTCCAGGCTTCGATCACCTCCCAGATATGCTTCAACCGAGGCAACCGGGCAGGGGGCTTGGCATAATCCGGATCGGTCTTCCATTCCGGCTTGCCGATCACGTCGCAGATCGCCTCCCACACCGGGGCCTGGGCGATGAAGTAGATATAGGCGTTGGGATCGGTCTCCCACCCCTTGCATTTCAGGATCCAGCCCGGCTGCCCGCCGCCGGACGCATTGCCCGACCGAGGCACGGAATCCCCGAACGGCGTATCCGGATACTGTGGGAACTCGGTCAGCGGCCCGTGCGCCAGGCGCTGCTGGTCGCGCAGCTTGACGCGGCAAAGGTTCAGCACCCCGTCCTGCATCGCCACATCGACCTTCTGCCCACGGCCGGTCGTGTTGCGATGGAACAGCGCGCACACGATGCCCAGCGCCAGATGCAGCCCGGTGCCGGAATCGCCGATCTGCGCGCCGGTCACCATCGGCGGGCCATCGTCGAACCCGGTGGTGGACGCCGCCCCGCCCGCGCATTGCGCGACGTTCTCGTAGACCTTGCAGTCCTCATACGGGCCTGGCCCGAACCCCTTGATCGACGCCAGGATCATGCGGGGATTGAGTTCCTGCACCCGCTCCCACGTGAACCCCATGCGGTCCAGCGCGCCGGGCGCAAAATTCTCCACCATCACGTCGCAGGATTTTACCAGTGCTTCCAGCACCTCCTTGCCGCCGGGATTGCGCCCGTCGATGGTGATGGACCGCTTGTTGTGGTTCAGCATCGTGAAATACAGGCTGTCCACGCCCTTGATGTCCTGCAACTGGCCGCGGGTGATATCGCCCACGCCGGGACGCTCCACCTTGATCACGTCGGCGCCGAACCACGCCAGCAACTGCGTGCAGGTCGGGCCGGACTGGACATGCGTGAAGTCGAGAATGCGTACGCCGTCGAGTGCTTTGGACATGTTAAGCTCCTCCCTTCTTGGTCAGGGCGCTTTTGGGGTTGAGATTGCCGATATTGCCGCTTTCGCTGCCCGCGGCGGGGTCGATCACCGCGTTGATCAGGGTCGGGCGGCCGGAGTCCATGGCCTGATCGACAGCGCGCTTCAGATCGTCGGGAGTCGTGACATGCACGCCGACCCCGCCGAAGCTTTCCATCATCCGGTCGTAACGAGAGCCTGGGACGAACATGGTGGGGGCCGGATCGGCGCCACCGGTCGGGTTGACGCCATCGCCGCGATAGATGCCGTCATTGTTGAACACGACGACGCAGACCGGCAGGTTGTAGCGGCAGATCGTTTCGACCTCCATGCCGGAGAAGCCGAACGCGCTGTCGCCCTCAATGGCCAGCACCGGCTTGCCGGTCTCGATCGTTGCCGCGACGGCAAATCCCATGCCGATGCCCATCACGCCCCAGGTGCCGACATCCAGGCGCTTCCTCGGCTGATACATGTCGATCACGCCGCGCGCCTGGTCCAAGGTGTTGGCGCCCTCGTTCACCAGGATCGCGTCCGGGCGGTCCCTGATCACATCGCGCAGCACCCGCAGCGCCGAATGATAGTCCATCGGGATCGAATTCTTGCCGAGACGCGACGCCATCCGCGCGATGTTCTGTTCCTTCTTGGCGTTGATCGATTGAGTCCACTCGGCCGGCGGCACCGCCCAGCCATCGCCCATGCTCTTCAGCAGGGCGCCGACGCAGGAGCCGATATCGCCCACCAGCGGCGCGGCGATCTCGACATTGCTGTCCATCTCGCGCGGCTCGATGTCGATCTGGATGAACTTCTTCGATCCCGGCGGGCCCCATTGCCGCCCCTTGCCGTGGCTCAGCAGCCAGTTGAGCCGCGCGCCGATCATCAGGACGACGTCGCTTTCGGCCAGCACGGTGGACCGAGCGGCCGCGGCGCATTGCGGATGCGTGTCGGGGATCAGGCCCTTGGCCATGCTCATGGGGATGTAGGGAATGCCGCTCTTTTCGACCAGGGCGCGGATGTCGTCGTCGGCCTGGGCGTACGCGGCGCCCTTGCCCAGGATGATCAGCGGCTTCTTGGCGCCACGCAGCACGTCCAGCGCGCGCTCCACCGCGGATGGCGCCGGGATCTGCGCCGGCGCCGGGTCGATCACCCGCACCAGGGACCGGCGACCGGCCTCGGCGTCCATCACCTGGCCGAACAGCTTCGCGGGCAGGTCGAGATACACGCCGCCCGGCCGGCCCGATACAGCGGCGCGGATCGCCCGCGCCACACCGATGCCGATATCGGCCGCATGCAGCACGCGGAACGCCGCTTTGCATAACGGCTTGGCGATGGCGAGCTGGTCCATCTCCTCGTAGTCGCCCTGCTGCAGGTCGACGATCTCCCGCTCCGACGACCCGCTGATCAGGATCATCGGAAAGCAGTTGGTCGTGGCATTGGCCAACGCCACCAGGCCGTTCAGAAACCCGGGCGCCGAGACGGTCAGGCAGATGCCCGGCGTCTTGGTCAGGAACCCCGCGATCGCCGCGGCGTTGCCGGCGTTCTGCTCATGGCGGAACGAGATCACCCGCATCCCCTCCGCCTGCGCCAGACGGCCCAGATCGGTGATCGGAATGCCGGGCACGCCGTAGATCGTCTTGATGCCGTTCAGCTTCAACGCGTCGATGACCAGATGGAACCCATCCGTCAGTTCGGCTTCCTCGACGTTCGGTTCAGGTGCTGCGGGCATGGTTGCTCCTCCCTTTTCTATGCGTAGCGGCGACGCGGTTCCTCCTGGGGTCGCACGTCCAGGAAATCGCCGTGTTGTTCGACATGGGCGGCAAGGCCCATCGTGTGCTCCCGCACCAGCCGTTCCGCGAGATCGGCGTCCCGCGCTTCCAACGCCGCGATGATCGCCCGGTGATCGGCGATGGACCGGCGAGCACGGTTGTCCTGAGTCATGGTGACGGCGCGGACGGCGCGCATGTGGATGAACAGCGTGTCCGTCAGCCCGGTCATCAGGTCGATCCCGCCCAGACGGATGATTGCCTTGTGGAATTCCATGTTGGCGTCGGAGTACTCGCCGATTTGCCCGCTGGGATCGTCCTGGAACGCATCGACGAAGCCGCGCATTCCCGTAAGGTCCGCCGGTGTGACGCGTGGGGCGGCGAGACGGGCCGCCATGCTCTCGATCGCGGCCCAGACGGTGATCATCTCGACGATTTCGCGCTTGGACTTGCGCACCACATGGATGCCGCGGCGCGGGATGGAGCGGACGAAGCCTTCCTGTTCCAGGATCGACAGTGCTTCGCGGATCGGCGTGCGACTGACGCCGAGATCCTGCGAGAGCTGGCGTTCGTCGAGCCTGATGTCCTCCTTGGTGCCGTAGATGTCCATTTCGGTGATGGCGCGCTTGATCGCCTCACAGGCCTGTTTGCGTAGGCCGAGGCTGACATCGAGCGGTTCGATCCTGAGGCGGGGAGGGGGGGTGTCTGGGCTTGCCAAGGGGGTGGTCCAGTGTGACGATGGCATTTTGTATTTTGTATACCAGATCGTCAAGGGTCTTTGCGTCGGTCGCTCAAATCCCGCCCTGTGACCGATTTACTTATTATTTATACGGTCGTGTCTCTCGTGGACGTTGCTTTGCGATAGGGGCGGCGGTATAAACAGGTGGACGTTCGCCCTCATGCGTTCAGGAACCGTGCTGACATGCAGACTGCGCCGATCCCCCCGATCGCGGGTCACACCCACCCATGAGCGGCTCCCGCAAGCGTCGCCGCACCGGTTCCACCGCTCGGCGTTACAATCCATCCGAACTCGTCCCGGTCGATCCACGCCGCCAGGTCAGCAAGGAAGCGGTGCTGGCCGCGATCGCCGTGTCCATCGTCATGGCCATGCTGACCGCGCTGATCTGGATCATGACCCAGACGGCGGTTAAGGACCAGCAAACCGCCGTCCGCGATCAGGCGGAACGGATGCTGACGGCCCAGGCCGCCACGCTCGCGGAAACGGCACGCCTGGAAATCCTGATGGTCGACCAGAGCCTGACCATCCTGCAGGCGGCGGCCAACAAGGACCCGGAGACGTTCAAGCTGGTCGATTGGCACGATCGCATGCCGGCCCTGACCGCGGTGGCCGACGATATCTTCATCGCCGACGGCGCCAGGATCATTCAGCAGGACATTCTGCCTCAGGCGGTCGGCCAGGGCATCGGCGCCGCCTATCTGAATATCCCGCACGGATCGCTGGAGGATTTCGAGGCGGACGGAACCAAGGGCCGCGAAGGGCGCCTGATTGCCGCCACGATCGCGCCGGGCGTTCAGGCACGTCGCTTCCTTATGTATGTCGTCCGACCGCTGGAAGTCCCGGCCCAATGGATCATCGGCGCGTCTTATCGCTCCGGCGAACTGACCCGCATCTATGCGGATGCGAAGCTGGGTCCCAACGGGATGGCCGCGCTGATCGACACCAGGCGGGGCGGCATCCAATCGATCGCTGGCGATCCGTCGCGTAGGCCGAAGATCGATGTCTCCAAGACCGAGATGTATGAGGCGTTCAAGCGCGGCGACGGCGGCGTTTGGACCGGACCGTCCGGCGTGGACGGGATCGAGCGCATTCATGGATACCGCAAGGTCTCAGGTCGCGACATGGTGGTGACGGTGGCCACGACCCGCGCTTACGCGATGGCGCCGGCGACTACCCTGGCTTCGGGCGCCTATTCGCTCGCGGCGGGTGCGACGGCGTTGGTGGGGGCGGTTGGCGGTATCGTCCTGTGGGGATTGGCAAGGCGGCGTGCGATGCGCCGGCAGCAGCGCCTGTTCCAGCGCAACAAGCAGGAGGCGGATACGGCCCTGGCCGATTTGACGACCAGCCGTACGCGGGCCTTCGTCAGCACCGGGCAGGTGCGCGCGCTGTTGGACGGGTCGTCCGACGGTATCGCGCTGTTGGACAACGATCTGCGCCTCTCGTCCTGGAACCAGCGTTTCGTTGTCGGTGTCGGGCTACAGGAAGCCGCTTTGGAGGGCGGGCTGCCATTGGACCAGTTGTTGCGTTTGCAGGCGCATGAGGGGCTGTTCGGACCGCTCGAGGATTTGGAGGCGGAGGTGTCCCGACGTCTGGCCATCCTGCGATCGGCGGACAAGGACCAGGGGTTGACGCAAATCGGACCGGACGGGAGCCTGGTCGTCGTCCGGGCCGACCGGATACCGGAGGTCGGGCTGGCGCTGTATTTGGGCGGGCTGGCCAATTGGCAGCCTATGCCGCGCCCGGTGGAGCAACAGCCGGTTCCCGCGGACATCGAACCTGTCGCCGACATCGACCCGAACGCGCCGACGCCGATCAAGGAAAAGACCGCCACGATCGAGTGGTAGGTTATATTCACCCGCGAAAAGATCGACTCTCCGGTCGGTGCCACCTCGTCAGGCCGGCGCAGGCCGGCATCCACGGATTTCCCAGGCTACAACAACGCCAGTCGTGGATGGCGGCCCGGAGCCTGTCCTCGGGCTTGACCCGTGGGGCCGCCATGACGGAATTTCAGGGCCGGTGGTTCATTGCTTCGGCGGGTTGGCATTAGACCTCCCGGCCGGAACTTATGGCGGATCCTCGGCGGTGGCCGAGCGTGACCCGGCCACCGCCCCGGAGTTTGGGCGTGCAGGTGCAAACCTGGACATCTCCGTCTTTGGGTGCGTGGCCGGCTCAAGCCCGGCCGTGCCGCCGATGGCGACGACCGACTTCGATCTCGGCACGCCCCACCCAGTTTCAGGAATGTCCCCCTCCGCGCATAGGCGATCCGCCAAACGGGGACCGCGGAAGGCGCACCTGATCAGGGACACGCCAAACCGCAAAGCCGCATCGTCCGAATCCGGGCGAATCGTATACAGTCGCGCCGAATCGACGAACGGAGCCGAGCGACGCCATGATTCGCGGCCAGGGTGGCGAAGGTATTGTTTTGCTGGCCGGGCAGGTCGGGTCGAGCCATCGCGCGGGGGTGGGGCCGTGATTGCCCAACTTACCGGCCGGGTGGACGCGCTTGGGGATGGGACCTGCGTGCTGGACGTCAACGGGGTTGGCTATCTGGTGCATGCCTCCTCGCGCACTCTGGCGGCTTTGCCGCAACCGCCCGCGTCCGCAAAGGTCCTGGTCGAAACCCATGTGCGGGAGGATGCGATCCTGCTTTACGGTTTTGCCGATTCGGCGGAACGGGATTGGTTTCGGCTGCTGACCACGGTGCAGGGCGTCGGCGGGCGGGTGGCGCTGTCGGTGCTGTCGGCTCTATCGCCGCGCGATCTGATCGGGGCCATCGCCGCGGGCGACAAGGCGAGCCTGACCCGCGCGCCAGGCGTGGGCGCGCGTCTGGCCGTCCGTCTGCTGACCGAGTTGCGCGACAAGGCCGGGGCGATGCCGTCGTCACCCGGAATTGCGATGCCGGCCAGCCGCACGATGGGTCCGGCCGACGATGCGATATCGGCTCTGGTCAATCTCGGCTACCGCCGGACGGAGGTTCAGCCCGTCGTCACAAAGGTTGCCGAACGGCTGGGCGACGGGGCGAACCTGGACACGTTGATCCGCGAAAGTCTGCGTGATCTGGCGAAGAGGACCCTGGGATGATCCCGATGGCCCCAACCGCTCGGCCTCTGCCACGCTCGCCCAAAGAAAATCCGTCTACGATCCCGGGCTGTGTGAGGTCGCCAGCCCCGCGGGAGGGGGAGAGGTTTCTCCATGGGCATCGGCCTGACGATCCCACAGCCGCCCCATCCCCCTGGCAATCCCGGAACGCCGCACCGTCGCTCCCAAGGCCACGTCGATGAAGCCGCCCAGGCCGCCACCCGCGCCCGTCGAGGCCGATGACCGCACCGTATCTTCGGTCCGCCAGGAGGAGGATGCCGCCGAAGCGTCGCTGCGCCCCCAGACCCTGGCGGATTTCACCGGTCAGAAAGCATCCCGGGAGAATCTGGCGATCTTCATCCAGGCGGCCCGGGATCGCGGGGAATCCCTGGACCATGTCCTGCTGCACGGCCCGCCCGGGCTGGGCAAGACCACCTTGGCGCAGATCGTCGCCCGCGAACTGGGCGTTGGGTTCCGCGCGACCTCCGGCCCGGTGATCGCCCGCGCCGGCGACCTCGCCGCAATCCTGACAAACCTTCAACCTCGGGATGTCTTGTTTATCGACGAAATCCATCGCCTCCAACCCGCGATCGAGGAGGTGTTGTACCCGGCGATGGAGGACTTCCAGCTCGACCTGATAATAGGGGAGGGACCGGCGGC
>CAMATI010000056.1 GCA_945861095.1 Asaia bogorensis
AACCTTGCAACGCCTCGCGGCCCAAAAGCCGCATCTCCTCGACAAGCCGCTCCTCGGCCGCGTCCGCTTCCCCGAGGTCTCCGTTGGCGTTCTCCACCGCGCCCATGATCGACGTCACTCGGTCGCGTAGTTTCGGATGGGCGTGAAAGGACGCCAAAAGTGCTTCGTCGTTGAGCCTCGCCGTCGCCATGGGGCCGATTCCCTTATCGAGGAGGCGTCAGGTTACTCCCCACAACGTTGAATCGCACCCCGCACGCGGCCTCTTACCGTCATGCTCGGCCATGACGGAATGGGCGATGGCGGCACGCTCCTGCCTCTCGCCAGGAAGACCCTCCTACGCCCGGGGGCGAGCCGGCAATTGGCCCGGGTTCGTCCACGAGGCCGGCCGCCTGGCGACGCGTGGTTGCGGGCGCGGCCGGAAACGCCATGTTTAGGTCAAGGACAGTCTCGCGCATCGTGACGATCATAGGGCACGGCAGATGGCCGGTTATGCGGACGGCATCCGGCCGCGGGGCGATTCTGCGTTTGATCGAATTGATCGATGATTATGACGAATTTAATTGATTGGACTACTGGGTGCCGGGGCGTTAATGCCGGTGTCGGAGTTGAGGGTCACGGATCACGATTGGAGAAGTCATGAGTACCGAAAGCAAATGCCCGATGAGCGCCGGCGGTGAGGCCAGCGGAGATCGCAGGACCGAATCCACCAGGAGCATGTCGAACCAGCTCTGGTGGCCGAACCGGCTGGATCTGGCGGTGCTTCACCAGAATTCGCCCAAGGCCGATCCCATGGGCGTGGATTTCGATTATGCCGAGGCATTCAAGAGCCTCGACCTGGCGGCGGTGAAGGCGGATATCGTCGCGCTGATGACCCGTTCGCAGGATTGGTGGCCGGCCGATTACGGGCATTACGGGCCGCTGTTCATCCGGATGGCGTGGCATAGCGCGGGCACCTACCGGATTGGCGACGGCCGCGGCGGCGCCGGGGCGGGCACGCAGCGTTTCGCGCCGCTGAACAGTTGGCCCGACAATGCCAACCTTGACAAGGCACGCCTGTTGCTTTGGCCGATCAAGCAGAAATACGGCCGGAAGCTTTCCTGGGCCGATCTGATGATCCTGACCGGCAACTGCGCTTTGGAATCGATGGGCTTCAAGACCGCCGGTTTCGCCGGCGGGCGCGTGGATGTTTGGGAACCGCAGGACGACATCTACTGGGGTGCCGAGGGCAAGTGGCTGGCGGATGAGCGCTACAGCGGCGACCGGGACCTGGAAAATCCGCTCGCCGCCGTTCAGATGGGGCTGATCTACGTCAATCCGGAGGGGCCGAACGGCCAGCCCGACCCGCTGGCGTCGGCCCGCGATATTCGCGAGACCTTCGCGCGCATGGCGATGAACGATGAAGAAACGGTGGCGCTGATCGCCGGCGGTCACACGTTCGGCAAAGCGCATGGCGCGGCCGACCCGGGCCGGTATGTGGGTCCGGAACCAGAGGGGGCTTCCATCGAGGAACAGGGTCTCGGCTGGAAGAACAGCTTCGGCAAAGGCAGTGGAGTCGAAACCATCACCAGCGGCTTGGAAGGCGCGTGGACCAAGGATCCGGTGAAATGGGACAACGGCTTCTTCGACAACCTGTTCGGATATGAATGGGAACTGACCAAAAGCCCCGGGGGCGCCCATCAGTGGACGCCGAAGGACCCATCGGCCGCGACAACCGTGCCGGACGCGCACGATCCGTCGAAGCGGCACGCGCCGATGATGCTGACGACCGACCTCGCGCTGCGCGTGGACCCGATCTACGAGCCGATTTCCCGGCGCTTCCACGCGAATCCGGACCAGTTCGCCAAGGCCTTCGCCGAGGCCTGGTACAAGCTGACCCACCGCGACATGGGCCCGCACGCGCGTTTCCTTGGCCCGGACGTCCCCGCCGAACCGCGCCTGTGGCAGGATCCGGTTCCAGCCGTCGATCACCCCCTGATCGACGCGGCGGATGTCGCCATCCTGAAGACCCGGATTCTAAGCGCGGGGATTTCGATCGGACGGCTGGTGGCGACCGCCTGGGCATCGGCGTCGACGTTCCGCGGTTCCGACAAGCGTGGCGGAGCGAACGGGGCACGCATCCGGCTGGCACCGCAGAAGGATTGGGCGGTCAACGAACCGGCGCAACTCGCGATCGTGTTGGCGAAGCTGGGAGAGATCCAGGCCGGGTTCAACGCCGAGCAGTCGGGTGGGAAGAAGGTTTCGCTGGCTGATCTGATCGTTCTGGGGGGTGGTGCAGCCGTGGAGCAGGCCGCGCAAGAGGCTGGGCACACCGTCCGGGTGCCGTTCATGGCAGGCCGAGCGGATACGTCTCAGGCGCTGACCGATGTAGAATCGTTCGCCGTGCTGGAACCCAAGGTCGATGGATTCCGGAACTACATCGGCGGCGCACAACGCCAGTCGGCCGAGGAATTGTTGGTCGATCGGGCGCAATTGCTGACCTTGACGGCGCCCGAAATGACCGTCCTGATCGGCGGCCTGCGCGTGCTGGGCGCCAATGTCGGGGCGTCCGACCTCGGTGTCTTCACCGATCGGACGGAGACGTTGACCAACGACTTTTTCGTGAACCTGCTGAAGGCCAGCACCGGCATGCGGTGGGAGGCGTCATCCGATACGGCGGGTGTGTTCGAGGCGCGCGATCGTGCCAGTGGTGAAAAGAAGTGGGCTGGCAGTCGTGTCGACCTGATCTTCGGTTCGAACGCCCAACTGCGCGCTCTGGCGGAAACCTATGCGACCGACGACGCGGAGGCGGTTTTTGTGGATGCGTTCGTCGCGGCATGGACCAAGGTGATGAATCTCGATCGGTTCGATCTCGCCTGATCCGATGCGGCAGGTCCCCGGCAGCCAAAGCCGGGGACCTGATTGCCCGGCGGACCAGTGATGGCCTAGGCGAGCGGCGGGGGGGCGATCTGAATCAGGCCTTGGCCTGCACGGATGGCTTGGCCTTCCGTCACGCCGTCGCACAGCCGGCAATCGTCCGGCATGAACACGATGATGGTAGAGCCATGCTCGAACCATCCCATCTCCTCGCCTTTGCGGAGAGCGACATTGCAGGACAGATCGCGCCGGTGCGTGCCGCGCGCCAGGTCGAGGAAGCGCAGCCGGATTCCCGCGACCAGGATGGCGGCGACCGGCACCAGGGTCATGGCATGGCCGGTGGCGGTCAGGCGGGTGCGGATCACCGCGCGTTCGTTCTTGCAGAACACGCCCTTGATGCGTTTCAGGGTGGGTGGATTGACGTTCCAGGCATCCCCGGGGAAGTGCGAAACCAGGCTCACCTGACAGTCGTGCGGTGCGTGAAAGCGATGATACATGCTCGATGTCAGGCGCAGGGTGGCGTAGCACCCATCGCGAAACACCGCCGCGTGGCGAGGATCGCCAAGCAGTTCCTCCAGGGCATAGGGAAGGCCCTTGACCTGAAGCACCTGGCCATCCGTTACGCGGCCTGACGCACCGACGATCGCATCGCATGGGCTGGCGACGATGTTCGGATCCATCTCGACCGGGCGGGCGCCATCCTTCAGCCGGCGCGTGAAGCAATCATGCATGCTGCGAAATCGGGTCTGTTGCGCATCGCTCAGATCGAGGTCGGCGAAGAGTTTCCACACGGCTATCGAGACATCGCGCACCAGCGGCTGTTCGATGCGGCTGAACCAGCCCATGAACCGGGTCAGCGTGCGCCGGGGGATGCGATTGGTCAGCAGGAAGTTCAATTCCTCCTGCTGCACAATATTCATTATCGTTGAACGGAATGTCATGAGATTAGGGTGGTAGCATGGAAGGCTACGCGATGTCCGCAGAGATGTTCATGACATTTTTATACACAGCCGGCGGGGCCGGCGCGCTGGCGGCGGTTGCCGTCAAGGCGAAAGCGCGCATGGAATTGTCGCGGGCGAAGCACCGGTCGCTGACCGGGCATGCGCGCATGGCGCGTCGCGTGGCCTCGCTGATCCCGTTCTATGAATTTGACGAGGATCGGTTTTTCCGATGCGACGACGCACCGGACGCGATCGTGAAACAGCGGCGCGACGGTTTCGCGCGTCTGTCGACGGTGTGGCGGCAACGATTCCCGCAAACCATCGGGCTGACCGCGGAAGCCGCCGTCGGCGTGTCCGACCTTCAGTTCACCGCGGCCTATCGCGTACCGTTCCAGTTCAGCCGCGTCGTGCGCCAGACCCTTCCCACTGGATCGTTTCTGACGTCGTCGTCCGGCGTGACCGTCACGGATATGGACGGCAACGTGTTTTACGACCTGACCGGGTCGTATGGGGTCAACCTGCTGGGGCATGACTTCTACAAGGACTGCATTGCGCGCGGCGCCGATCTGGTGCGCGATCTCGGGCCGGTGCTGGGCGCCTACCACCCCACGGTTGCCTACAATGTCCAGCGACTGCGCGCGATCTCCGGTCTGGACGAAGTCTCATTCCATATGTCGGGAACCGAGGCCGTGATGCAGGCGGTGCGTCTGGCGCGCTATCACACCAACCGGTCGCACCTGGTCCGGTTCTGCGGCGCGTATCATGGCTGGTGGGGCGATGTGCAGCCGGGTATCGGCAATCCGTCGACCGCGCGCGATACCTACACCCTGGCGGACATGTCGGCCCGCACGCTTCAGGTTCTGCGCCGGCGCCGCGACATTGCCTGTGTGCTCGTCAACCCGTTGCAGGCGCTGCATCCGAACCAGGCCGCACCGGCGGATTCGTCCCTGGTGGACAGCGGACGGTCCGCCGGGTTCGACCGCGAAGCCTATACCGCGTGGCTGCGGGAACTGCGGCAGGTGTGCGACGAACGCGGGATCGTCCTGATATTCGACGAGATTTTCGTGGGCTTCCGCCTGGCGATGGGCGGGGCGAAAGAATATTTCGGAGTCCAACCCGACCTGATCACCTACGGCAAGACCCTCGGCGGCGGCCTGCCGGTCGGCGTCCTGTGCGGCCGGCGCGCGCTGATGAAGCGCTACAGCGCGGAACGGCCGGTGGATGTCTGCTTTGCCCGCGGGACGTTCAACGCCCACCCCTATGTCATGGGGGCGATGGCGGCATTCCTGCAACATATGGAACAGCCATCCGCTCAGGCTTTGTACGACGGTCTGGACGACTTGTGGAACGAACGCACGGAACGCCTGAACGCCCGTTTACGATCCGCGGAAATCCCGGTCAGGGTAGAGAACCTGTCGTCGATCTGGACGATCTGCTATACACGCCCGTCTCGCTACAACTGGATGCTGCAATACTATCTGCGCGCGGAAGGACTGGCGTTAAGCTGGGTTGGCACCGGACGGCTGATCTTCAGCCTGAACTATACGGACGCCGATTTCGATGCCGTGGTCGATCGTTTCACCGCCGCCTGCGTTGCCATGCGGGCGGATGGTTGGTGGTGGGCCGACGATGCCACCACCAACCGTTCCATCAAGCGCCGTATCCTGCGGGAGATGTGGGCGAACCGGCGGTTTCTGACATCGTCCCGCCCGGCCGAACCGTCGCCCATGCCGCAACCGGCCGAATGAACCATTTTTCCGGCCGAGCGCTTCCGTCATTCCGACATAGGCCGGAATAGCGGTTTGCCCGGGTGGCGGCTCCGTTGCCGCCAATCCCGGGTTACAGTTTTCGGCCGGTTGTTGGAACCGGTCTGTGCGGACCGCGCCTTCAGTGGCGCGATTCGATCCTCTCGTCCTCGGGTGTTAGCGCCAGCGGCGGCGCGATCAGGGTGCCGCGCATGAGTTGCAGTGGAGCCCGGTGATAGAGTTTGATGTCATGAAACGGATCGGTAACGATCTTGGTCGCCCAGACCAGGCCCGTCATCCAGTCCTTGATCACGAAAAGCTGCACCGTGCGGAACAGCAGGCCGCTCAGCCCGACGAACAGCCATGAGTACCCGACATTGCGGGCAAATTGAGTCCAGGTCTCGGCCGCCGCCATCAAGCCCAGCAATGTGGGATCGATCAGCAGCAGGATCGGCGACAGCGCCCAGACGCTCATCAGCACCATCTTGCGGCGGATATTGTAGCCGACCTTGATTTCCTCTTTGTATTCGTCGGTTGCTTGGTTGATGACGTCGTAGTCACGCGGTTCAAAAAAGAAGTGGCCGATCTGCCGGCTTGTCATCGCGACCAGCCATCCAATCAAGGCCGCCATGGCGGGATCCTTGAACATCATCACATAGGCGCAAACGAAACTGGTCGCGCTCAGAAGATGCAGCGATTGATTGACCACGCTGTGATGATAGTACCGATGGTCGTCCCACCGTTGTATTCGAAGCTGTTCGCGAAAGCCGGACATCGATGTTCCTTGCAGATTCCAGGGGCTGTTTGCGGTCTTCCGGACCAATGGACGATCAAGGCCGCTCCACGGGGGGGCCGGCCAGGCGGACATAGCGGAGGAGCCAGAAATGCCCCAGCGGGGGCAGGGCCCGCCGCTCTACCAGTCGCACGGTGTTCGATGCCTCGGCCCAGCGCTCGTAGCGCGACCAGGAGAATTCGGTGCGGAACCCCATCCGGCTGGTCAGCGGCATCAGCCACCGCTCGATCGTGCCGCGCAGACCGGTATCGGCCCCGATGCGGGTGGTCAGGATGATCTCGCCGCCCGGGCGCACGACGCGGGCAAATTCATCCAGCGCCTTTTCCGGGTTGGGGATCGCGGTCACCACGTATTGGGCCACCACCACGTCGAACGACGCGTCCGGCACGCTCAGATTCTCGGCGTCCATGACTTCCAGCGCCTCGACATTGGTCAGCCCCTGGGCTTCGACCCGCTTGCGCGCTTTTTCCAGCATGGGATCGGAAATATCGATGCCGACGATGCGCGTGTTCGGGCCGTAGTCGGACAGCGACAGACCGGTGCCGACCCCAACCTCCAGAACCCTTCCCCCCACCGCTTCCGCCGCGTTCACCGCCGCTCGGCGGCCCCGGCGGAAGACCGGGCCGAAAACCAGGTCGTAGATCGGCGCCCAACGCGCATACGCGTCCGCCACCTGGTCCCGATCCATCGCGCTCGCTAGGGCCATCTTGTTCCTCTGGGTGTCTATCTGGGTGTCAGGACGGATGTAATGGCGGCGACCGGCCGGTTGTTCGATCGGCTTCCCGCCCGCATCTATGCGGTTGTGTGTTGGCCGGCGTTGCGCGAGCGAGCTAGCTCATGATCTGTAAGGACCCCGTCCAGGCGATGCTTGGTTGACATTTATCGCACCGAACGGCGCGATTCACGACGGGAAATATTGGTCCATACGGTTAAGATAGAATGACACTACTGTGGAAGTTGTGTGGCAGCGCGGCCGGAGGGGGTATCGGCCCTTGGCGACCCAGCCGCGTTGCCGGGAGCGGGCGACGATTATACCAACCGACCGGACCAGTGATCTATGGCTGGCCGCTGTCATTGCGAGCCCGGCGAAGCGATCGAGGGGCCTGGTACGATCGATCCTGTTGGATGCCCTGGATTGTTTCGCTACGCGTGCAATGACAGCTTCCGTTGTCGGCATGGGTCACCGGTCCGATCGATCGACGGGGTTGGTCATCCGGAACCCCGTGAACGCAAGATTACCCGGTGTCCTGGGCGTGGGCATGGGCAGCGACAAGGGCAATCTTGTTGTAGGGGCAATGGCTGCTCCCGATAGAAAACGCGCCCATGTCCGCCTGGCTTGGGAACAGAAGCGCATGCCCGGAAACGGCCCGATTCCCGCTTACCCCGGCAGAACATCCCGCAAAACCTCGGGCACCGGCCCCCCGCTCGCCCAATCCAGCAGCTCCACCGTATGCACCACCGCCACCCCATGGCCCGACAACTGCGTGATGCAGCCAATATTCCCCGCGGCGATCAAATCCGGCTGCGTCTTGCGCAAATTGCCCAGCTTGCGATCGCGCAACCGCCCGGCGATTTCCGGTTGCAGCAGGTTATACGTGCCCGCCGACCCGCAGCAGATATGAGCTTCGGCCGGCTCCCGCACCCGGAACCCGGCAAGCGCCAGCAACGCCTTCGGCTCCGCGGTCACCCGTTGACCATGTTGCAGGCTGCACGCCGAATGATATGCCACCGTCAGATCGCTCGGCGACCGCGTGGGCGCATAGCCGAACCGGGTCAGGAACTCCGTGATGTCCATGGCCAACCCGGCAACCCGTTCCGCCTGGGCGCGCAAGGCCGGTTCCGCCTCCCGGAACATGAACCCGTAATCCTTCACCGTGGTGCCGCAGCCTGATGCGTTGATGATGATAGCGTCCAGGGGCGCATCCAGTGTCTCGGCTTCGCGGTGCCATGCCTCTATGTTAGTGCGGGCGAAGGACATCGCGGCATCGTGCTGGCCGATATGGTGGTTCAGCGCGCCGCAGCAGCCGGCCCCCTGAGACACCACGACCTCCACCCCCATGCGGGTCAGCAGCCGGATGGTGGCCTCGTTGATCTGCGGGGCGATCACCTTCTGGGCGCACCCGGTCAGCAGGGCGACCCGCCCGCGGCGCACCCCAACCGCCTTATGCACGCCAGGCGTTTCCGTCGCGCTGGGGGACGGGATCCGGGCCGGCGCCAACGACAGCATCGCGCGCAACCGCTTGGCCAGCATCGACTGGCCCGGGATCAGCCCCGCCAGAGGTGCTGCCACCCGCGCGCCGATCAACCCCAGCCGGAACAGGTTCGGCCGAGGCAGCAACCATCCCAGAAGCCATCGCAACAGCCGTTCGGCGAGCGGGCGTCGGTAGGTCTGCTCGATATAGGCGCGGGCGTGATCGACCAGGTGCATGTAGTTCACGCCGGATGGGCAGGTGGTCATGCACGAAAGGCAGGACAGGCAGCGATCGACATGCCGCACCACGTCCTGCGTGGCCGGCCGCCCGGTTTCCAGCATGTCCTTGATCAGGTAGATGCGCCCGCGCGGGCTGTCGAGTTCGTCGCCCAGCAGCAGAAATGTCGGACAGGTCGCGGTGCAGAAGCCGCAATGCACGCAGGTTCGCAGCACCTGGTTGGATGACGCGATATCCGGGTCCCGAAGCTGTTCGGCGGTGAAATTGGTTTGCATGGTGGCTTACAGACCCGCGTAAAGGCGACCGGGGTTAAGGATGCCGGCCGGGTCCAGCGCCGCTTTCAGCCGCCGCGTGATGGCGGCCA
This sequence comes from Asaia bogorensis, assembly GCA_945861095.1. Lineage (GTDB taxonomy): Bacteria > Pseudomonadota > Alphaproteobacteria > Acetobacterales > Acetobacteraceae > Rhodopila. Next base: position 9,126 of record CAMATI010000056.1, read on the forward strand.
GCGGCGCGGCTTCGTCCGGAATGACACGCACCGCGGTCCGCAAACTGTCGGGCGCCCGCATCAGGGTCCAGGTGCCGCCGGACCGCCGAGCGGCAAGCTCGACCGCGGTGTGGGTTGCGGTATCGGCCGGACCGGTCAACCAGACCAACCCGCCGCCCCAATCGAGGAACCCGTCCAATCCCGTCGCCCGCAGCACATCGGCGCCGGCGGAGGGCCGGACGGACACGCGCCAGACGGCCTCGCCGGCGGTCACATGCAGCGGGCGCGCATCGCGGACGGCGCGCCAGACCGCGCGGGACGTGGGGTCATCCAGGATCTCGGCGCCCGGATGCTTCAGTTGGCCGCGGAGCTTTTCGGTGCGGTAGGTGACGGAGGCACGGAAATCCTCGATCCGGATCAACGCCACGGCCCCATGCAGCCCGGCTCGTTCGGCCCCCGCGGCGGGCAGCCACGCCGCCCCGGACACGCCATACGGAGAGCCCAGCGCCGTTGATAGCAAAGCAACCGCCGCGGCCGGGTCGGCAACCGGCAGGATGATGGTGCCGGTGGCTTCCGGGGCGGGCAGAACCTTCAACGTGACCTCGGTGATGATCCCCAGGGTGCCGTGGCTGCCGGTGAACAGCTTGCACAGGTCCAGCCCGGTGACGTTCTTCAGAACCCGGCCGCCGGAATGGATGACCTCGCCCCTGCCGGTCACCGCGCGGATGCCCATCACGTGATCGCGCGTGGCGCCCCAGGCGACCCGGCGCGGTCCGGACAGATTGGTGGCGACAATCCCGCCGATGGTCTGCGGTCGGTCGGTCGGTCCCAGAATCGCGGACAGGTCCGGTGGTTCGGCGATCAGATGCTGGCCCTGTTCGGCGAGCGCCCGCTCGATCTCCGCCAAGGTTGTCCCGGCGGCGGCGGTGATGATCAGCTCCTTCGGAGCATACAGGCCGATCCCCGCATGATCCGCCGTGGACACCACCCGATCGGCCTGTACCGGGCGGAGCATGCCGGATTTGGTGCCGTTGCCCCGCACCAGAACAGGTTCGCGGGCCGCGGCGGCTGTGGCGACCCGCACCGCCATGGCGGCCTCCGCGGGGCTGGGATCGGGGTGGTGGGGTTCGGTGTCCATGCGGGGGACATTGTGCCGGGTCGCGGCGCCGGTTGGTAGTGGGGGCACCCGATGTGTCTTGCCCATGATGTGTCTCGCCCACGATGTGTCTGCATTGGGGGCATCCCTGGTTCGGCTTGCCCCCACAACGGACACCCGCCGCATGCGAGCCACCCCATGCTACCCACCCCATGCGACCCACGACGTGCGACTCACGACGTGCGACCCATCGGATGCGACCCACCGCCTGCGACCCATCGGATGCCACGACGAATGCCCACCGGCCGAAACAGTGACCCACAGGCACCCAATCACCGTCATTGCCACACATGATCCGCCAACCCGCCCCCTGCCGTCGAAGCGCGGGTTACCGTGTCAAACCCGGCGGTGACGACGGGGGCGAGAGCAGCCGCCGCACCGGTTATTGCGTCCGCCGGTTGGATTAGCGGTTCACGACTCGGGCGATGTGCGGTGTAGTGCCGTCATGAACTCGACTAGCACCCTGCCTCGACCGGACCCGCTGTTGGCGCGCTACGCGGCGTTGCCGACCGACCGAAAGCAGCTTTTGCGACTGAAAACCCTGATCTACTTCCCGACCGGGAAGCCCGAGTTCTTCGAATGTGCGACGCGCGCCAGGTTGTCTGGGCCTGACGGCAAGGCGTGGGCCGTGCGGACCCTGAACGGCGTGATCGACGAACTGCAACGTCAAGGCTTTCTGGACAACACGCAGGCCTGTGCGCCGGCATTGCGCCACGCGGTGGCCATCGACGCCCTGGAGTTGGAGGACGCGCCGGTGTTGTTCGCCGCGGTCCGCGCGTCCTTCCCGGTGATCGGGCAGGCCGGGCACTACCATTTCCGCGCTGTCGGCGATCGCGACATGCTGCACCGCGTGATCCGGCTGGCGATCTACGACAACGACGTGGACGCCTTCGCCGCCGCCATCGATCGTTACCGAAAGGACTGGGCGCCGGGTCACCCGAGACTGTTCCTGGCCATGGTCTTTGCCGATATCGTGGTCGAACCCGCGTGGCTGGAAAGCCGCCAACCACCGATCCTGGCCGCCGTGTTGGACGCCAAACTGCTGGCGTTCGGCACGGAAGGCGTTCCCAGCCCCGATCTGCCGGCGCTCATTGCCCAGTGTCGTCCGCGGCTCGGGGACGATGGGTTCGGCCATTTGCGGCATGTGGTGCTGCGATACGATCTACTGTCGGGCCATCTGGATGACGCCAGGCAGACCATGACCGGTCTGGACAAGGACGATGCCGCCACGCATTTCGCGCTGGAAGGCTCCATCGCCTTCCTCGAAGGGCGCAACGACGCGGCGCTGGCGCAGTTCCGGGATGCGTTGAAGGCGCATCGCAAGGACATGGGCCGGCGCAAGGTGTTTCTGGACGGGGAGTACGGCCTGTTCTTCCTGCTGGCCATGCTGCGGGCCAACGACCCCAAGCTGCATGCCGAAATTCAAACCAGTATCGATATCATGCGCTCGGACAGCGAGCCTTTCGCGCATGAACGTGGGTTTCTGGCGATCCAGGCGCTGCTCTGGCTGGTTCAGGGCCTGGAGGTGAAAGCGCGCCTGCTGTTGGAACGGCTGAGCGCGATCAGGCCGCCCGAACCGTTGTCGGCGGCCTGTCTGGCTCTGGCCGAACATGCGGTGGACGTGGAACTCAGCCGCGACGGTGACGACGATCTGGCGGAGCGCTTCGCGTATCTGCGGGACATGCTGCCGATGATCGCGCGGATCTACGCCGAGATTTTGACCCAGGTGGTGGCGAAACCGGCCCCCTATCGGGACTGGCTCGACGCGCAAGGGGCGAGCCCGGTCGTCCGCTTCATCGAGATCGTGCAGACCCGCCAATCGTGGGAAAGGGCGCTGGAAAGTCTGGACGCGTTCCTGGATGCCGGTGCGCCGAAGACCGAGGCGGCCAAGGCGCCTCGCAAGGCCAAACGCCTGGTCTGGTTCGTCAACCCGGACACGCGGGAGATCGAAATCGCGGAGCAGTCGACCAAGGGCAAGGACGGCTGGACGGACGGACGCGGCGTATCGATGAAGCGCCTGCATGAGCAGGACCCGCGGCTGGATTATCTGACCGACCATGACCGGCGGGCGCTGCGCACGATCCGCAAGGACGGCGGCACCGGCTGGTACAACCCGGAGGTCTATCACTTCGACCACGCCCGCACCTTGGCGGCCCTGGTCGGCCACCCCGCGCTGTTCGACGCGCGCCAGCGATCGCAACCGCTGGACCTGGTGTCCTATCCGCTGGAACTGGTCGTTTCCGAACATCGCGACGGCTATCGCATCGCCTTGTCGCACTCGGCGGAACAGCCGTCCGTCTTCCTGGAACCGGAAACGCCGACCCGCTATCGCGTGGTGGAGTTTCCCCAGAAACTGCTGGCGGTGCAGGAAATCCTCGGCCGCGACGGCCTTGTCGTGCCGAAAGCCGCGCGCGACCAGGTCGTTGCCATGGTCCGACGCAACAGCCCCACCTTGCCGATCCGTGCCGAAATCGCCGAAGTCGAGCAGCCGGGCCAGGAAGGGCAAACCGCCCCGGTCGTGCAGTTGGTGCCCTACGAACAGGGGCTGACCCTGACCTTGTTGGTGCGTCCCTTCGGTGCCGACGGTCCGGCCTATGTCGCGGGTCTCGGCGGTCGGTCGGTGCTGGCGGCGGTCGGCGGCCAACGGATGCGGGCCAACCGCGATCTGCCGCGCGAACTGGCCGAACGGACGGCGCTGATCGAGGCCTGTCCGACCCTGCGCGATCGTTGCGGCGCCGAACAGCACGAGCTGGTCGTCGAAGACCCGGAAGGCTGTCTGGAACTGCTGCTGGAACTGCGCGCCTATGCCGGCTCGGTCACCTTGGAATGGCCGGAAGGGCGCAGCATGCGGGTCAGCCCGGTCACCGCCGGCAGTCTGAAGATGCGGGTCGGGCAGGATCGCGACTGGTTCAATGTGGAGGGTTCGGCCACCCTGGATGACGACCAGGTGCTGGAGATGCGCTTCCTGTTGGAGCGGCTGGACAAGGCTCAGGGCCGCTTCGTGCCGCTGGGGGATGGCCGCTTCGTGGCGCTGACCCGACAGCTGCAGGCGCAGTTGCAGCGTCTGGCGGCGGTGTCGGAGCCGCATCGCACCGGGCGGCGGGTGCATGCGTTGGGCGCGCCGGCGCTGGATGCGGTGTTGGAGGATGCTGGAGAGGTCAAGACCGACACTGCCTGGAAAAAGCACGTCGCGCGCATCAAGGCCGCCGAAAACTGGATCCCGGTGCTGCCGTCCACCTTGCAGGCAGACTTGCGGGACTATCAGGTGGAGGGCTTCGTCTGGCTGTCGCGCCTGGCACGCTGGGGCGCGGGGGCCTGTCTGGCGGACGATATGGGGCTGGGCAAGACGGTGCAGGCCATCGCGGTCATGCTGGACCGGGCCGCGGAGGGGCCAATCCTGGTGGTGGCGCCGACATCGGTGTGTCCGAACTGGGAGGCGGAGATCGCTCGTTTCGCGCCAACACTGACCACGCATCGGTTGGCGTCGGTGGGCGATCGCGCCGGGCTGATCGCCGGACTTGGACCGCGCGACGTGCTGGTGTGCAGCTATGGGTTGCTGCACCAGGCGGGGGAGGCGCTGTCAGGCCGAGCGTGGGAGATGGCGGTGCTTGATGAGGCCCAAGCGATCAAGAACGCCGAAACCCAGCGGGCGCGCGCCACTCAGAACTTGCAGGCCGGGTTCCGACTGGCGCTGACCGGCACGCCGATCGAGAATTACCTGGACGAGCTTTGGAGTCTGTTCAGTTTCGTCAATCCCGGCGTTCTGGGGTCTCGGGAGGGCTTCCAGAAGCGCTTTGCCCGCCCGATCGAGCGGGATCGCGATCCGCATGCGCGGCAGGCCTTGCGGGCGCTGATCCGCCCGTTCCTGCTGCGCCGGACCAAGGCCGCGGTGCTGAGCGAGTTGCCGCCGCGCACCGAGCAGACTCTGACCATAGAGATGGGGGAGGCGGAGAACGCCTTTTACGAGGCGTTGCGCCAGCGGTCCCTGGAACGGATCGCAGTGTCGGACGCGAAGGAGGGGCGGCGGAAAATCCAGATCCTGGCGGAGATCACCCGGCTGCGGCGGGCATGCTGCAATCCGGCGCTGATCGATGCGGCCGCGGGGGTGCCGAGCGGGAAGCTGGGGGCGTTTATGGATCTGGTGGAGGAGTTGATACGGAATCGGCACAAGGCGCTGGTGTTCAGCCAGTTCGTTGGCCATTTGGAGTTGGTGCGCGCCGCCCTGGATGCTCGCGGGATACGTTATGAATATTTGGATGGCGGCACGCCGTCGGCGGAGCGGGAAAAGCGGGTGGCGGCGTTTCAGGCGGGCGGGGCGGAATTGTTCCTGATCAGCCTGCGCGCGGGGGGCACCGGGCTGAACCTGACGGCGGCGGATTATGTGGTGCATCTGGATCCGTGGTGGAACCCGGCGGTCGAGGATCAGGCATCGGATCGTGCGCACCGGATCGGGCAGGAGCGCCCGGTGACGGTGTATCGGTTGATCATGCGCGACAGTATCGAGGAGCGGATACTGGCGCTGCATCGGGACAAGCGGGATCTGGCTTCGGAGTTGTTGGATGGGACGGAGACGGCGGCTCGGTTGAGCGAGGAGGAGTTGCTGGATTTGATCCGGGGGTAAGGGCGGGGCTCCGCCCCGGACCCCGACCAGGGCTCTGCCCTGGACCCGCCAAGGGCGACGGCCCTTGGAACCCGGACCATTGTTGCCTTGCAGGATGGGGCCTACCCGGACGCTGATACGTCCGGGTAGGCCCCATCCTGCAAGGCAACAAAAGAATCGCATTCCAAAGGCCGTGCCTTTGGTGGGGTCCAGGGGCAAAGCCCCTGGTCGGGGTCCGGGGCGGAAGCCCCGCCTTTACTCTCTCCCCGGAAACACGATGCAAGCCTCCGACGGGATCGTCACCACCGACTCCCCACCGGACGGCCCGGCCTCGACTTCCACGCGGAACTCCTGCTCCCCGGCGCGTACCAGGATCTGGTTGCGCGCGCCCAGGAACGTGCTTTCCACCACGGTGACCTGGTAGGTGTTTTGCGCGTCGTTGGCTGCCGAACCGATGCGGATGCGTTCCGGGCGCACTGCCACGGTCACCGCTGCCCCCACTGTCAGCGTCCGCGCGGTCGGCGCCAGCAACGGGGGCAGGGATCCGAACCCGGTCAGCGTCACATGCACCATGCCATCGGCGATGGAGGCCACGGTGCCCGGGAAGAAATTGCTGCTGCCGATGAAGTCGGCGACGAACGGATCGGCCGGCCGCTCATAGATCGTGTGCGGATCGGCCAGTTGGGCGATCTTGCCGCCGTTCATCACGGCGATGCGGTCGCTCAACGCCAGGGCCTCGCTCTGGTCGTGCGTCACGTAGACCGTGGTGACCTTCAGGGTCCGTTGCAGGTGGCGCAGCCAGCTTCGGGCGCGCTCCCGCAGCTTGGCGTCCAGGTTCGACAGCGGCTCATCCAGCAGCAGCAAAGACGGCCGGTAGACCAGGGTGCGCGCCAGGGCCACGCGCTGTTGCTGGCCGCCGGACAAAGCGAACGGGTAGCGAGCGCCGTATTCGGTCATTTCGACCAGAGCCAGCGCCTCGGCGATGCGTTCGGCGCGCTGGGCCTTGGGCATCTTGCGCAGGCGCAACGGGAAGTCGAGGTTTTCCGCCACCGTCATATGCGGCCACAATGCGTAGGATTGGAAGACCAGCCCGATCTCTCGTTTCTCAGGAGGTACAAAATCCCCCTTGGCACCGTCGAAGAACACGCGGTCGCCCAGGATGATGCGTCCGTGATCGGACCGGTCGAGACCGGCGATCGCGGCCAGGGTGGTGGATTTGCCGCAGCCGCTGGGACCCAGCAACGTCAGGAACTCCCCATCGCCGACAGTGAATGAAATATCGTCCACCGCCCGGACGGCGCCGAACAGCTTGGTCAGACCCTCGACGCGCAGTTCAGCCATAGATACGGACCCCCAACAGCCGGCGCGCGAGATAGACGAACAGGAAGGTCAAGCCGACCTGGATCGTGGCCAGGGCGGCGACCGGGCCGTTGTCGCCGTTCTGCCAGAATTGCAGCATGGTGGTGCCGATCACCTCGCTGCCGGGGGCGAACAGGAAGACCGCGGTGACGTATTCCTTGAAGCACAGGATGAAGATCAGCGCGAAGCACGAAAACAGCGCAGGGCGGATCAGCGGCACCAGGATGGATCGGGATGTCCGCCACCAATCGGCGCCGACGGTGCGCGCGCCACGGTCCAGGTCCTGGCTGATCTGGGCGAGCGATGGCGCGATGGCTCCGAAGCCCGCGGGGATGTAGCGCATCACATAGGCGGCAACCAGAATCCAGATCGTGTTGCGCAGCCAGCCGAGGGGGCCAAACATGGCGGCGGCATACAGGATACCGATGCCGGCGATGATGCCGGGCACCGCGCGTGGCGCCATTGCGATGTATTCCAGCCGGCGCGCCAGCGGGAACGGCGATCGGGTCGAAACAAGAACGATCAACGTCACCAGCGCCGTGCCCACGATCCCGGCGGCGATGGAAATCTGGATCGTGTTGCCGATCGAACGAAGATAGACCGGGTAGAGGAAAATGACGTCGTAGTTGTCCCAGGTGAACAGGTCCCAGATCGGCAACAAAGGCGACAGCAACGTGACCGTGGATCGCAGGGCCAGACCGCCGATGACGGCGACAATGGCCAGGCCGACATAGGCCAGCATGAAACCGAACGCGACCCAGCGCCATTTCCCCAACGGAAAGGCGCGCGGGCGGGTTGCCTTGCCGCCCACCGTCACGAAGCGGGCGCGGTTGCGCATCAGACGGCCCTGCATCGCGATCAGGGTCATCACCAGGGCCAGCATGAAGAAGGACGCCGCGGCAACCAGACCATAGGCCGGAGTCGATGTGCGGAACACGCGATTATACAGATAGGTGGTGAACACCTCGATGCCGGCGGGGCCGCCGAACACCAGCGGGATCGACAGGATTTCCAACGCGATCACGAAGTTCATGATCGTGCTGTAGATGATCGATGGGCGCATCAGCGGCAAGGTGATGCGTCGCAGCACCGTCCAGGGGCCGGCGCCGGCGCTGCGGGCCGCGTCCTCCAACGACGCATCGACGGATGTCGCCGACGCGATGCAATAGAGATAGGCCAACGGCGCCTGCGCAAGGCCCGCCACCACGCCCATGCCGGTCAGGCTGTACAGATTCCACGGCTCGATATCCGCGACGCTCTGCACCGCCAGCGTGATGTAGCCGGACGGGCCGTACATGATGAACCAGCCGAAGGCCAGTACCAGATGAGAGATGAACAGCGGCCACAGCAGCATGTCGCCGAAAATATGCCGCCCCGGCAGGTCGGTGCGCCCGATCAGGATGGCGCAGCCGATGCCGACGGATTGGGAAATCGCCGTCATCACGCCCGCGAAATAGAGCGTGTTCAGGATGACCGCGCGAAACTCCGGCTCGGTCAGCAGGGCGATGAAATTGTCCCAGGTCGGTTCCGCGTCCGGGTAATAGAGCGGCTTGTCGAGAAACGCCTGGTAGAAGATCGGCAGGATGGGCACGGTGACCAGCACCAGGGTCGTCGCGGCGACGAACCACTGGATGGCCGTGTTCCGGTCGAACTGTCCGACCGGCGCGCCTTTTGTAGCCTCGGATGCGGACGCCACGCGTCTAGTTCTTCTGCATGATCTTTTTCCAGCGAGGATTGAATTCCTCCGCTCGCTTGCGCAGTTCCGGGTCGAAACCGATAATCATCAGGTTCTTTTCGCCCCCCACCGCCTCGGCGATCGACGCCATGGTGTAGTTGGCGACTTCCTCCTTGCGGACATCGGCGCGATACGGGGTCAGTCCGCCGCGGCCGAACGCCGCCTGGCCGGCGTGGGAGACGATGAAATCCACCATCAGGCGGGCGGAATTCGGGCTGCTGCCGTCCTTTGGAATGCCGACCGGACGGATCCACAGCGGTTGGCCGTCTTCCATGAAGGTCCAGTCCATGATCTTCTGCATCGCTGTGTCTTTCATCTTCGGAAAGACGACGACGCCCGACGCGAAGTAAGCGGCCTTGTATTCGCCAGCGCCCAGCTTTTGCAGCATCGGGCCGGCCGAGACCTCGGGGCGCATGGCGGGGGCGATCATTTCCAGCCATTTGAAGACCTCATCGCCATACCGGTTCTGGTAGACCAGATACAGGTCGCGCGCCGAGGTGGAATTGATCGGGTCGTAACTGGTGATGCCGTTGCGAAAATCGCGCGGATTGGCCTGTGCCAGTTCGGCCAGGTGCTTCAGGCCGCGCGGACGCTTGCCTTCCGGCAGCAGCAGTTTGTTGTAGACCATCACCAGCGGATCGGCGGACACGGTATAGAGGCCGGGATACGCCTTGCTCCAGTCCGGCAGATGTGGCGATTCCGGAGAGACATACGGCACCAGATTGCCGCGTTTGACGAAATCCATCCAGGTTTCGACCGCCGGGGTCAGCAGGATGGCGCCGGTGGCGCTGCCCGACCCGCGATCGGCGTAATAGCGCTGAAACACTTCCTCGCCACCCAGATCGAGGGTCGATATCTTGATCCAGGGATAGAGCTTGTTGAAATCGGCAATGACCGGGGCCCAGTTGTACTGCGCCAGGACGGAATAGATCAGCAGGGAGGTCTCCTGCTTCGACGCATCGATGATCTTGCCGTAATCGGCGGGGTAGTAGCTGGGCAGGGTCTGCGCCGAAGCCGACCGGGGCACAATAGCGGGGATGACAGCGGCGGCACCCGCCATCGCCAGGACGCGTCGGCGTGACGGTGTTGGCACCTTAGCACACGATAGGTCCGGCGCGCCGGGGCGCGGCTGTCCGGTTCCGGATTTGTCCATTGTCAACCTCCCATTATGCCACAAGGCGCCCGCTGTCGCCCCTCGGTCCTCGCCACACCGTGCCCGCGCCCCGCTCGGCCTGTCAATCGGATGTTCGTGCGCGGGTCTTTGATTTCACGGACCGGTCGTCTGCGTTGCTGTTGGACTGGCCCCATGGCGGGGGATGGTGAATGGTCGTGGAGCCGGGATGCCATGGCGGAGGCCGCGGGATAGGGCGGGGTGAGACGCGCCGACCCGACATTGTGGCTTTTCGGCCATTCGCCTGGCACCCGGGGTCCGTCCTGACGGTTGACCCCAAGGGGCACGAAGACGCGCGGTTGCGGCCCTGCCCACCGTGGAATCTGGCCGCCAACCCGACGGATCCCGCCCGTCTCCGCCAGAAAGCGCTCTGATACCAACCGCCGCAACCACGGACCTATGGGTGGGAGCTGTCATTGCGAGCGCAGCGCGGTAATCCAGGGGCCTGGCACGATTGATCCTGTTGGTCGCCCTGGATTGCTTCGCTGCCGCTCGCAATGACAGCTTTCGTTCTCGCCACGGGTCAGTGGTTGCGTCGGTTGGGATAAGAGCGATCCTACCTGAACAGCCGCGACAGGAATTTCGGCATGCGTGGGGTCAGCCGACGCTGCAGGTTGCTCTTGAACGTGTCGCCTGGCCGGCGGACGAACAGGGTGGAATGGCTGCCGGTCCGCTCCCCATCCGGGCGTCCGTTGCTGTAATAGTAAAGCGCCAGGGATTTGCGAGACCGGTCGGCCGGGCAGGCCAAAGGATCGGGATGCCCGTGATAGGTGTAATCGGTGGTGGAGAAAATAACGATCCGGTTGAACATCGGGGCGATCTTCTTCACGCAGGTCGTCATGCCGCGGTTCCACAATTCCAGATCGCCGCCATATTCGGGCTTCCAGTCCTGGTTCAGATACAGCAGCAGGTTCAGCCGCCGATCCAGGTGGGTGCGCTTGTTGCTGTTGAAATCGGCATGCACCGCCAGCATCCCGTCGCGCTGGATCTGGTGCAGGCCGCCGCCGTCCCAATGCGAATCCGGGATCAGCCCGTCGATCCCGGTCAGGCGTTCCAGAAAATCCAGGAACGGCGCGCTGTTCAGGCTGTACAGCAGTAGCCGGATCGGCATCGGCACCAGGCCTTCCTTGTCCAGTGCCAGCTTGGTCTCCCGGTCCGAGCGAAAACGCTGCCAGAACGACGCATGCTGGTCGGGAAACACCGCCAGAACTTCCGCCAGCATCGCCGGATCGAGCAGATTGTCGATCACGACATGGGGAAACGGTTCCGCCGTCCGATAGGCGTCCCGGTGCGCCTCCGCCAGGTCCGTCAGACGGTCCGTCGGCACCAGGGCGGTGGCCTGACGCAGCCAGCCGAACCGGTCGGCCGCGGCGGTGCTGGGGGAAACTGTCTCGCTCATGGTCGGCGCCCTTATGTCATGGTCCACATTATCCGCCATTGGCGGTCGGCCCGATCCGTTGCCGTCACGGAAAGCTGTCTTTGGCAATATAGTTCGTTTGCGACGGGAATGCGAAGCCGGTGCCGGCCTGTCTGACGATCGCCATGACAGCCAGGTTCAACTCCTCCTGCACGATCAGGAAATCGGGTATCCGGGTCACGTCGACATAGGCGAAGACGTCGAGGTTGATGGCGTGATCCCCGAACCCCGCCAGCCGCACGCGAAACCCGTCGTCCAGCACCTTCTGGTGGCGGGTCAGCAGCGCCATGACCTCGTCCGAGACCTGGCGCAACTGTTCGGCGGTCGTTTCGTAACGCAACCCGAGGCGGGGGTTGTAGAGGAACTTGCGCCGGCGCGACAGGTTCTCGATGCGGACCTGCGCCAACTCGGCGTTGGCAACCGACAGCAGTGAATCGTCCATTTTCCGGACCTTCGTGGTGCGCAGGCCGATTTCCTCGATCGTGCCCATTTCGGACCCGAACCGGCAGATATCGCCGACCCGCGCCGGCCCGTCCGCGAACAGGGTCAGGCCGCCGATCACGTTTTCCAAAGTGGGGCGCACCGCCAGCGCAATGGCCAGGCCGCCGATCCCCAGACCGGCCAGCAGCGGCGCTACCGGGATGCCCACCAGATCGGCGGCGGTGAAGAATAAATACAGCCCCAGCCCGATACACAGCAATGTGGCAACGACCTTGATCAGGTGACCGTCGATGCTGGTATTGCGCAGGCCCCTCGCGCCGATGGCGATATCCGCCAGACGATGGATCGATACCATGGCGAACCAACCGACGGTCAGGATCAGCACCAGTTGCAGCGCGGTCAGGATGACGGCCAGCGCCTCTCCCCAGATTTTCAGGCCGAAGACGATGAACAGCAGCGATCCCGCGAAAACCCCGGTGCTGACCGCCGCGGCGACCGGTTGCCCGTAGCGCCCGGGCGCTTCGCGCACCCGCGCATCCCGACGCATCCCCCATCGCATGGCGCGCGAAACGATCACGCCGCTGAACAGCAGGGTCACCACCAGGCCGATCCATTGCCAGGTCGCCTGTCCCAACAGCGGGGCACGCAGCGGCGCGGGCAACATGGCAATCACCCCGCGTGGCAGCAACGGCCCGGGTGAGTAGGCCACGTCGGACATCTCATGCCCGTCAAGTTGGCCCCGTCCAGCGAGGTTTTCCGACGCCGCGTAAAGGTCCGCCGACAGCGACACCGTCTCGGCGACGAACTGGAATTGCCCGGCCCATGGTCCGTCCTCGGTGCGCGCGATCACGATCGGCGTGCCGGGAACGCGCCATTGTTTGATCCCGTCCCGCGCCACCGCGGCGGCATCGGGTGCATCCATCAGGCGCGGCGCGATGCGGTCTAGCACCACGGAGAGCCGGATGACGGTCAAAGCGGCGGTCAGCGGGCGCTGCGCCGTGGGAATCTGTCGGGAATCCAAGGTATCGGTCATCCGCCGCAGCGGCGCGCGGGGCAGCCAGCCGGGCCCCAGTTCCTCGAACAATTGCATCGCCCGTCTGCCATTCGTCAGCAATGTCAGCAGGGTGGCGCGCGGGCTCGACAGGTCGGGCATGGACAGGAGGTAGGGTAGATCGTCCGTGGTTTGGGCCGAGCATGGGGGGGCTGCGAGGGAGAGGTAGGCTGTCAGGAAGAGGAAGGATGCCAGGCGGCGGAAACAATGCCCCATGGACGTCCCGGCTTTGTCACTGTTGCGGCTGGTTCGTGTACGGGTCAACAAATAGGTCACCATCCTGCGTGGCATCAGTGCGCTCCGGCGGCTACTCCTGATCGGGACAGTATCCTAGCCGATCGGTTCAGGGCTGGGATACCGGGGTTGGCGAACGGGTCGGACCAAGCGCCGATCAGATCGCGCCGGCCACGGCGGTCAGCACACCCACCAGGCAACCCATGGAATGGCCGAACACCACCCGGCGCGCGGCGGGAAGGATATCCAGACAGGCGCGCGTGACGGCGACGTGGCGGTCGATCCGATCGCCGGCGGCTTCGATCCGGGTCTGGGCATATGAATGCAGGGCAGGGGCGACAATCCGCCGTCCGGGCGCCGCCAGCGCCGCGGCCAGGCCCGACAGGCTGTTCGGTCCGGCCGCGGCGGCAGGCCGCAGCAGCCACAATTCCTGCCCGGCGCCCCATTCCAGCGTCTCAACGGGACCGGCCGGGCTGTGATAGACAGGCATCGGGTCAACCTTCCAGGAGCGCACCGGCATGACGGTCTTGATCATCGGCGGCGGCATCGCCGGCCTGGCCACGGCGCTCAGCCTGCATCAGATCGGCGTCCCCTGCCGGGTGTTCGAATCGGTGGAAACTATCGAGCCGCTGGGTGTCGGCATCAACACCCTGCCGCATGCCGTGCGCGAACTGACCGAGCTGGGCCTGCGCGACAGGCTGGCCGAAACTGCGATTCCGACCGCCGAACTGGCCTATTACTCGCGCCTCGGCCAGCGCATCTGGTCGGAGCCACGCGGCCTGGACGCGGGCTATCACTGGCCGCAGTTTTCGATCCATCGGGGCGCCCTGCAGATGATCCTGCTGGACGCGGCGCGCCAACGGCTGGGCACGGACGCGATCGTCGCCGGCCATCACCTGTCCGGCTGGGACGTCACCGCGACCGGCATCCGCGCCCATTTCGTCGATCGCCGCACCGGTGCCGCCCTGGCCCCGGCCGAAGGAACCCTGATGATCGCGGCGGACGGCATCCATTCTACCGTTCGCACCATCCTTTACCCGGACGAGGAGCCGCCGATCTGGAACGGCGCCATCCTGTGGCGCGGCGTGACCCGCGCCAAACCGTTTCTGACCGGGCGCACCATGATCATGGCCGGGCATGAGTTCCAGAAATTCGTCGCCTACCCGATCTCTCGGCCCGCGCTGGACCAGGGGGAGGCAGTGATCAACTGGATCGCCGAGCGCAAATTCCCGGTCGATCACGCCTGGCGGCGGGAAGACTGGAACCGGGCCGGGCGGTTGGAGGATTTCCTGCCATCGTTTCAGGATTGGCGGTTCGATTGGCTGGACGTGCCATCGGTGATCCAGGCGGCGGACCGCTGTTTCGAATATCCGATGGTGGATCGGGACCCGCTGGACCGCTGGACCTTCGGCCGGATCACCCTGCTGGGAGACGCGGCGCACGCCATGTATCCGATCGGGTCCAACGGCGCGTCCCAGGCCATCCTCGATGCCCGCGTCCTCGCCCGCGAGATCCAGGCGCTCGGCCTCACCACCGCGGCGCTGGACGCCTATGAGGCCGAACGCCGTCCCGCCACCGCCCGTATCGTGCTGGCCAATCGCGGCAACGGGCCGGAACAGGTGATGCAACTGGTCGAACAGCGCGCGCCCGCCGGGTTTGCCCGGATCGAGGACGTGCTGACGCAACAGGAATTGGAAGGCACCGCCGCCAACTATACCCCGACTCCCCCGAAACCCGAAGGAATCGCTTGCCAACCGGATCGAAGGCGATTCTGCTCCCATCCATGATCCGGCGCGGCTTCCTCGACAGCGAATCACGACAGGACCTGATCGAACTGGCCCGCGACGGGTCGGCCGCCC
>CAMATI010000057.1 GCA_945861095.1 Asaia bogorensis
CGAAAACCGGCCGAGGCGGGACCCGCTCGGGAGCGGGCAGACCGAGGAAGGCGCCGATCCTGCTGACCCCGCCAGACGGTCAGGACCGGTTCGGCGATGCACAGGCATTCTTGCTGGCGGTGCTGAACGCCGACGATGCCCCGATGCCAGTCCGACTGAGGGCCGCCGCGATGCTGCTGCCCTATCAACACGAACGGGTTGGCCGGCTGTCCAAGCGGGAGCGAACCACGCGAGACGCTGAAACGGCGGGCGTAGGGACAGATTGGGGGGACCTGCTCCATCCGGAGAAAGCGCTCGGTTGATAATGGGCGAGCCGCCCGCTCGGACCGCCCCCAAGGGTAGGGGGGGTGTCAATCTCTGGGACCGGAGGACGCCGGACCGTCCGGGTCCATCGTTCGCAATGGCATGAAATTCAGAGGGGGGGCTTCGGTGACAACACCCTCCCCGGGGCCTGTTCCCGTGTCATGCTGACGCACCGCAAATCAGGCAAGCGCGCGCCGAATGTGGGAACTATTGTGGGGACTGGCGCGGTCCGTTAGAAAATAAGCAAACAATATCAGATAGTTAGATTGATTGAATGGCGTCCCCGGCGGGATTCGAACCCACGGCCTCAGGATTAGGAATCCTGCGCTCTATCCTGCTGAGCTACGGAGACACTGCTTGTTTGCTCTCGCTTACCCGAACCGCTCCAGCGCCCTAGGCACGTCCAACAGAAAAAGGCGCTGGGCCGACGAACGGATACCATGATTTCAGACCCTTGTCAGGGTGCCCGTTCAGGCAAATCGCATTTGAAGTTTGATAGGTTGTGACGGGGTACGAACCAAAATTATGCGATCACGCGGCCCGCTTCGGTGACACGCTTGCCGGTTTGAGATTTGCGGGCGTGGGCGGGTTGGCGGCGAGCGCGTCCCAACGCGCGCGCCAGTTACCGTTCAGGCGATTGATCCGCAGCGTCCGCATGCCCGACCCGTTACCTGGTGCTGGAAAGATTCAGGCACTGTTGGCCGACATATACCCGATCGCTGGCCGAATCGGGGGTTTTATGGCGTATCGGAACGGGCGCGTCGATCCAACCGTGATCCGGCGACGGCGCAAACAGCGCAAGGCTCAGGCTGCGGTTGCCCATTATCCCGCATTTCGTCGCGGTGGGGGAACCAAACGGGCTCGCTTGCTCATGGCGCCTGAGGGGTGAATTTACCCACAAAGGAAACGACCCAGGTTCCTCGATCGTGACCGGTTCGCATTACCAGCGACGCTGCGTCGCATGGCTTTGAGCATCGTTCAGACGGAGGCTTCAAACGGGTCCGGTTGACGCCATGGCTTTTGTCGAAGGTATATCAAGGTTCGATTGCCCGTGGGACTGCCGTGCTGCTCAGAGTTGGCAGGGTGAACGTTCGGACTGTGGGCGTCAGCGCAATTGTGTCACCTGGAATTTTGCCGCATGGCCATGGCGTCGTCGGTCAGGGCCAGTTTCTGGGCGACCCGGACACTCCAATCATGCGCCTGCATCGCCTCGCGCCGCGTGGCGAGGGCGGTCTCATCCTCGGCCAACGCGGCCTCGATTTGCTCGATGAATTCCTCGGGCGTCTCGGCGATCCGCACCAACGGGGCCAGACGGCGTGCCACGGGGACCGGCCGCCCCACCACGGGTAGTCCGGCGGCCAGGTATTCATAGCACTTCAATGCATCGCCATTGCGGGTGATGTCGTTGTCCGGGAATGGTAGCAGCCCGACATCCATGCCCTTCAGGTAGCCAGGGAACGCGTCGTAGTCTTTCGGGCCCAGCACGTGGATGTTCGGGATATCGGCGAAGACGGCGGGGTTGAAGCCAAACCAAACATATCCAACCAGCACGATGGACCAGGATTGACGTGCCAGAGCGATGGCGCAAATCAGATCGACATCGATCTTCCATGGATCCAGACCACCCATATAGCCGATGACTGGCCTCTTCCGGCAGGCGATGTCGTGCGGGATTTCGGTCTCGGGCGCGCGGGCGTTGCTGAAAAACGCGACGTCAGCCGCGCAATTGACCGTCACTGTCCGGGGATTGTGCTGACGCCGCGGGATCGACAGCTCCTCGGTGCAGCATATCACCAAATCGGCTTGCCGGCAGGTTTCGGCTTCCATTGTTCGCACGGTGCGCCGTTGACCCTCCGATACCGCCAACGCCTCGTCCTGATCTCCACATTCATAGACGCTGAACTCTGCCTTCAGTGCCGACAGCGCCCGCGCGGTATCGTAAAGATAGGTCCAGGCGACGAGCCGTTGGAAGCCCAATTGCTTGCAGACACGCCTGACCAGCCGGCCAAGAATATGGCCGGTCAGACGAGCCATGACCGGGGACCGCGATCGTCCCGGCACACCGATCGGCGGAGGACGGTAGATCCACATCCGCTCGCCTTCCCGCCGCAGGCCGTAGCCGCCCCCGACCCGGCGCTTTTGGATCGCGGCGACCCGCAGCATGGATGACGCGGTGTGCATGGGCTCCACGATCAGCACCCGGTGGCCGGCGCGTGCGAAATTGATCGCCGTGTTCTCGGGCAGGCTGCGGACGACCTGCCATTCGGACGGCACGAAAACGGCGATGTCGAATTTCATATCGACACACCATGGGCCGGAGCATCGCCGCTCATTGATCGATCCCGGGAATCGGCGCCATCATCAATCCCACGGGTGACTGTCGCACACGACGAACGGTTTGCCGCAAGCCATTCATGAGGCGGATGTATCCCTCAACCGATATGAAGCCCGCCACCGCGAGCAGTACGAGTACGCATTGGTATCAATAAGCGGGTTGGCAGGGCAAGTTATCTCGAACCGAGAAGCTGGACCGGCTCCGCTCCGGGGGCGCTCGCATCGCCACGCTCGGTCCAACAACCGCCTCGGGGTGCGCACCGGGTGATCGCTTTACGTGGACATTTCAGCCGCCCCGCCGCTACACACCCGCATCGACCAGGGATCAGCGACGGGGACGGGTAGGCATGGCGATCGAGCAATCACTGTATCGGCGGCTATCGGGGCTGCCGGCCCTGGAACGTCGCCCGGAGGACAGCTTGCGCTGCAAGGTCTGCGGGAACGCCGCCGTGCCCTTCGACATCGTCGATTTCAACAAATGCTCCTCCGGCTACCCTTTCGGTTTCGCCGACGTCGCCGTGGCCTGGCATCGATGCGCCCATTGCGGCTTCCTGTTCACGGCGTTCTTCGATGATTGGGACGACCAGGATTTCGCGCGCTTCGTCTATAACGACGACTACATCAAGGTCGATCCCGAATACGCGGAAATCCGCCCGCGCCTGGTGGCTGAACGGATGGCGAAGATGCTGGCGGGGTATGAGGGCGCGCGCATTTTGGACTACGGGTCCGGTCGCGGCGTATGGGTCCAGCAGATGCGAGAGAGAGGCTTCGCGCATGTCGACGGCTACGATCCGTTCGCGCAGCCGGTCCGCCCGGAGGCCGCTACGATCTGATCATGTGCCAGGAAGTGATCGAGCACAGCCCGCGTCCGGTCGAAACCCTCGCCGACATGGCGGGACTGTTGGCCGATGACGGCTGCATCCTGCTGGGTGAATCATTGCAACCCAACAATATCTTTGAGGCGCGCTGCTCCTGGTGGTATGCGGCGCCGCGCAACGGGCATTGCTCCACTTTCGCCGATCGCACTCTTGCCTATCTTGCGGAGGCCGCTGGGCTTCTCCTGCATTCCGGGAAGCAGCCAACGCTCCATGCGCTACGCCGGGGGGATCGGTTTGCCGACCTGGCACGCGCGTTGAGCGGGCCGCGGCGGATATTTCGCCGGATTGGCGCGCCAGGGGTGCCCAATGCGCCGGGCTTCAATGGCGTCGAGCCCATGCATAACGGACCGTTCCAATGGACGCGGGACCCGCGTATCGAGTGGCGGATTCCGGCGATGACCGCCGATCTGCTGCATATCGGTATCCCCTTCGCGCATCAGTTTCGGGCGCAATACGCGGCGCAATGCACGGTGAAGGTCGATGGCCGCGATGCGCGCGTCGGCGTGCGGGAGAACATGATTTTCGCCGAGGCCAAGGGACCGTTTACCGATGCGACGGTCACGGTGGAGTTGCTGACCCCGCCGTTGAAAGAGTCCACCGGTGGACGGCGGATCGGCTTGGCCTTGCGGGTGGTCGAGGACCCGCGCTGAATTTAGCACCGCCGAACAGGCCGAGCACAGTACGGCCATCCCGGTCAGCGATGCTCACCATGAGCGAACGCCGCATCGTCATTGTCATGCCCCCGTATGATCTTGGCGGCTCCATCAGCACGGACCATTGAAGGCGGTGTATCTTTGGCCGCTGCGTGCGGCGTCGGATCCAGCCCTGCAGTGACGCACCGGACCATGACGAAGCTTGCGGCATACTGGCGCCGTCATACCGGTCGACGCGCCCCTCCGCGCAGGGCCACTTCCCCCGCCGGTCGGACGACACACGCAAGCTGGCCTCCTGCTGCGGCGTACTCACCCGCCTTCTATGATGGCGGTGCAGGCTTCGGGAGGCGGTTCCCCCTGCGCGGACCACCGTTCGGCCAATGTCAGGTTCGACCGGTCAACGGATTTGCGCCTACTCCGCCCTGCTTGCCCCCTCGTTGATCGAAATCAACGCGCGCCACGCCGTCTCCTGTCAGCATGCTGCCATAGAGAGGGTCCCTCCCATGGTCATGCATCACAATCAGTGCTTCGTCGTCGCGGATGGGGGGCACGCCCGGTTCGTCAAACCGGCGTCGGACAACGCCCTTCACACTGTGGTCGCCGTGGATTCGGCCACGGTTCATAGGCGCTCTCACGACCTCGGCGGCGATCATCCAGGCCGCTCGTTCGAAAGTGCAACCCCGGCCCGCCACGCCCATTCCCCTCATTCGGACCCGCACGACGCCGAGAAGGTGAAATTCGCCAAGCTGGTTGCCGCGCGAGTTTGCGAGGAATCGACCCGGGGTGAGTTCAATGAACTGGTGCTGGTCGCGCCGCCGCATATTCTGAAAGAATTGCAGGACGGCCTCGACAAGCCGACAGGTGCCAAACTGATCGGAACCTTGGCCAAGGATCTGACCAAAGTGCCGGATCATGATTTATGGGCGCATCTGAAACATTGGGTTCGTCCGACCCATCGGCTGTAAACGCCAACTTCGACCGGACCTTCCAAAAGGGCATCTGATAGCAATCGCCCTAACCACGGACCTGTGGGTGGCCGCTGTCAGCGCCAGCGCAGCGACGCAATCCAGGGCAACCTACAGGATCGGTAGTGCCAAGCCCCTGGATTGCTTCGCCGCGCTCGCAATGACGGCGGCCGTTGTCGCCATGGGTCACTGGTTCGGTCGGCTGGTATGAATCGCGCACGATTTCCGGCCGGCGGCCATACGGGTCATTGCTTCGGACGGTTGGCATCACCCGGGAATGTCTCGAAGACCGTCATCTTCCTATCGAGCGTCCGCTGCGACGGTCATCGCCGCAATGGATCTCCCCGACCCGACCATCCGAAGAATAGACCCGGGTGATCGCGGTCGCGGGGCTATCAACGTGCCACGCACCGCCCGAGAAGACCCTCATCGACGCATTGTCGAACGGGCCGTCTCGATGCGGTCGATCGTCAGGCGGTGGCGCCGCCGTCCACGGGAAGCGCGACGCCCGTGATGTAGGACGCTTCGTCCGACAGCAGGAACAGCGCCGCGTTGGCGACTTCCTCAGGCTGGGCAGGGCGGCCCATCGGAATCTGGCTGCCACGCTTCAGGACGAGGGATTCCGCCGTCTCACCGGCGGGCATCTGGCTGTCCGGACGGGCCACGAACACGCGCAGCATGGGGGTATCGACAGGGCCGGGGCAGACCGCGTTGACGCGGATCTTTTCTTTGGCGTAGCGCTTGGACAGGCCGTGTACCAGGCCCACGATGCCGAACTTGGCGATGTTGTAGACCGGGCTGAACTGAGAGCCCGTCAGGCCCGATGTCGACGCGGTGTACAGCAGCGCCCCGCCGCCGCGGGCGCGCATTTCAGGCAGCGCGGCAACGGTCGTGACCATCACCGTGCGCACGTTCAGGTTCATCGCGAGGTCGTAGTCGTTCCAATCGAGCCCCTCGATCGCGGACGGACCGGGGTGTCCGACATGGTTCCATGCGAAGTCGAGCCCGCCGAATGCGCTGACAGTCTGGTGGACGATGTCGCGTGCGAAGTTGTCGTCGGTCAGATCGCCCGACAGCGCGATCGCCTTGCCGCCGGCATCGGTGATGGTCTTCACCACCGCGTTGGCGGCATCGGCGTTCAGGTCGACAACGGCGACCGAGGCGCCTTCCTGGGCAAACCGGATCGCGCCGGCGCGCCCCATGCCCGACCCGGCGGCCGTGACGATGCCGATCTTGTTCTGCATACGCATGGTATTGTCTCCGTTCGACAGCCGGCGCTATTGCGCGCCCAGCCAACCCATCATGATGTGATTGAAAGTTTCGGGATGTTCGACATTCGGAAAATGCCGAGCGGCGGCGATCTGCTCATAGCGCCCGCCGGGCACCAGTTCGGCGATGCGGCGATTGGCTTCCGGCGGCGTGCCGGCATCGTCGGCGCCGCAGACGACCAGGACCGGGAGTTTCAGCGTCGGCAGCATCGGCACGAAATCGTAGTTCCGGATCGCGTCGATGCAGCCGATATACCCGGCGGGCGTGGTCCCGGCGATGGTGTCGCGTATCTGCTTGTAGCGATTCGGGCGAGCGGACTTGACCGCGTCCGTCAGCCAGCGCTCCACCGTGGGATCGGCCAGCGCTTCCAAGGTTCCAGCATCGCGCACCATCTTCTGCCGATCTTCCCAGGTAGCCTGGGAGCCTGGGGGCGTTTGCGGCATCGTGTCGCACCACATTGCCGACAGCAGGCGGTTGGCGTGCTCGATCGCGAAGGCCTGGCCGATCATGCCGCCGATCGACAGGCCGATGTAATGCACCTTCGTCAGCGCCAGGGTGTCCAGCACCGCGGCAACATCACCGGCCAGTTGGCTCATGGTATAGGGGCCGGCGACGGGGCCGCTGCCACCGTGTCCACGCATGTCGATACGCAGGACACGGAAGCCACCCGCCAGCAGCGCCGGCACCTGTTCGGCCCACATGCCGCCATCGGAGGCCAGCGAGTGGGTCATGCACACGACCGGTGCCGTTTCGGCCCCGACCAGATCATAGGCGATAGCGCGCCCTTTCAGCGGAAGCAGCATCGGCGTTTCCCTTCCTCGTGATTAGGCCGCCTGGATCGGCAGGCTCTCGTCCTTCGCCCATTCCGACAGCGAGGCGTCATAGACCTTGACGTTCGTGTGTCCGAGCATGATTAGCGCGAGCGCATCGGCCGTCGCCGCGATGCCGCCGCCGCAATAGGCGATCACCGGCCGATCCATCGCGCCCACCGCGGCCAGGCGCTTGCGCAGTTCGTCCGCCGGAAGGAACGTGTTCGTTGCCGGGTCCAGCAGATGTGCCGCGGCGACCGTGGCGCTGCCCGGAATCTGCCCGGGCCGGCCATAGGTCCCGCCACTGTACTGCGCCGGCATCAGCGCGTTCAGCGTGCAGATGGACGCATCGCCCATCGCGGCCTTCACCTCATCCTTGTCCGCCATCAGGTTGCGGACGGCCTGAACCGTGAAACTGCCTGGGGCGCGACCGGCGCCGGGGCCGGTTTCGGTCGGACGGGCTTCCTTGCTCCATTTCTGCCAGCCGCCGTTCAGCACCGCGGCATGGTCGTGCCCGAACTCGCGCAGCAGCCACCACACCCGCGTCGCCCACCAAGGATTGGCGGTGCTGTAGGTGATCACGCGCGTATTGTTGCTGACGCCGAACCCGCGCATCGAGGCCACGAAATCGTCCGGCTTCTGGCGCATGAAGTTGAATTTCTGCGTCGTGTCCGACACGTCGCGGGAGACGTCGCAGAACTGCGCGCCCTTCACATGGCCCTTCTCGAAATCCTCCCGCCCGGGGACGATCTTGTAGGGGCCCGACGGCTGGACCTGCAGATCCGTCGTGCAGTCCAGCACGATGACATCGGGATTGGACAGGTTCTGTTGCAGCCAATCGGTCTCGACCAGGAACTGCGGATGTACGAAATCGGTCATCTCAGTGCCCCGCCGGGAGTTCAGCTAGTTCGATCACCACGTTGCCGGTGCAGGATGGGTCCAGGAACACGATCTTCGAGCCGCCATGGCCGATCTTCCAGGTCTCGCTCTGCAGCTTGACGTTCTTGGCCTTCAGTTCGGCGATCGCGCCTTCGATGTCCTCGACCTCGAAGCAGATATGGAACAGGCCGGTGCCCTTCTGCTCGATCCACTTGGTCACGCCGGACTCCGGGCCCTGGCCTTCCAGCAGTTCGATATAGGTCTGACCGACCGGCAGCATCGCCAGCTTGGTCTGCCCGATCTGCTCCTCATACTCCAGCTCCAGGCCGAACGTGTCGCGCATCAGTTCCAGCGACTGCTTCATGGAATCGACGGCGATAGCGATGTGCTCGACGCGCTTGATTTTCATGTCATCCCTCCCGGGTTACGGATCGCCGCCCCGCGCCGGTTCAGCGCGCTGCTCGGACCTTCGTCTCTCCTGACGTCATATGACCCGCGCGGCGTCCGGGCAATGGTGCCGGTGGTTCCCCCGCGTCCAACAGCATCAGCAGATGATCGACCATGGGTCCCGCCGCCTGCGCCAGATCGTGCGGGCGGCGATACAGCAGCCAGGTGATGGTCATGTGCGTCAGGCTTCCCATCAGGATGGTGGCCGAGCGGTGGGGGTCTAAACGGGCGTCCCATTCGCCGAGGCGGCTGCCGGCCCGGATCATCTCCACTACGATCCGCCCGAAATCGTCGATCGCGCGCCGGACGCGGGCCTCTTCGATCAGCACACTGGGCCAGATTTCCAGATACAGCAGGCGCGCCCAGTCGGGGTCGCGCACCGCATAGTCGGTCGCCATCGACAGAAACAGGTGCAGGCGTTCTCGCATGGTCGCCAGCAAGGGCGCCTCGGCCAGGAATTCAGCATAGAACGCGGTCAGACGCTGGATCGGGATGGCGTAGGCGAGGTCTTCCTTGCTGGGGTAGTAGCCATAGATGGACGACACCGGGATCCCCGCCTCGGCCGCCACATCGGTCATCTTCGCCTTGGCGATCCCGTCGCGCGCGAAGATCCGGGTTGCGGCCGCCAGGAGATCCTGCTGCCGGCGCCGACTGCGATCCTGCTTCAGATCGCGCGCGCCATCCGGATCGGCGATCGCGGCCCGGGTCAGAATTTCAAGCCAACGCGCCATGACTGGCCCAGACCCTTTTTCAACCATGCCGCGCCCCGTTCACCTCTATTGCCAGCGTCCCGTCCATCCCATCATCACCCACCCGCCGTTTTCACCTATAGTCCCGCTCGGCCGGTCAGACACCAGCCCATGTCACGCGCTTGACAGGGTGTACCCAGGGGACATAAATGTGAATAAAATTCGGAAACGGGTGAGCGGCGGGTCGTCCTTCGCCCATTGCCAGGGGCCGCCGAACGCCATGACCCACCAGGGGCCCGACATGCCACACAGGACCGCTTTGCTGGTAACCCGATGATGCACGCGCCTTTCAGCAGGACGTTGGCCGATCTGATCGTGGAACAGGCGGAGCGCCATGGCGATCATCCCGCGGCAATCTGCGGCGAACGGACCGTGTCCTATGCCGAACTGGCAGAACGTGCCCAGCATGTGGCGGCGGTGATGCGCGCGCGCGGCATTCGGCGTGGCGACCGGATCGGACTGCTGGTCAACAATCGCGTGGAATGGCTGGAGGCGTTCTTCGGCGCCGCCCTGTCAGGCGCGGTGGTCGTGGCGTTCAGCACATGGTCGACGCGGGACGAACTGGAATGGCTGCTGGACGACTCCGGCATCCGGATGCTGATCGCGCTGGACCGGTTCATGGACCACGACTTCGGCGCCGACCTGGACGCGCTGATGGCAAGCGGGCGCTACCCGGCGCTGCGCGATGTGGAACTCGTCCGCCATGACCGCCAGGCCGGATTGTTCGCGGACGTAAGCGCACCGCCGGTCGACCGCCTGCCCCCCGGGGAGGGCGCCAGCGCGGCGGACGATGCGATCGTGATCTACACCTCCGGGTCCAGCAACCGGCCGAAATCGGTGCCCCTGACCCATTACGGCATCATCGAGAACGGCTTCAATATCGGGGAGCGTCAGGGCTATGGCCCGAAGGATCGCGTCCTGCTGGCACCGCCGCTGTTCTGGTCCTACGGCAGCGCCAACGCGATGTCGGCGGCGCTGACCCATGGTGCCACACTGGTCCTGCAGGGACGGTTCGAGCCCGGCGAGGCGATCGCTCTGATCGAGCGGCACGGCTGCACCGCGCTCTACACCTTGCCCGCGATCACCAGCGCCATCGTGTCCCACCCCACGTTCAGGCCCGAACGCACCCGCACCTTGCGGACCGGGCTGACGATCGGCGCGCCGCAGGACATTCTGACAGCCGCGCATGTCCTGGGCGCGGCGGAAATCTGCAACGTCTACGGCCAAACCGAAAGCTACGGCAATTGCTGCGTCACACCGCATGACTGGCCGCTGGAGCGGCGCGCGGAATGCCAGGGTCCACCACTGCCAGGCGTTGAAATTCGTATCGTCGATGCCACCTCGGGCGAAACACTCGCACCGGGGGAGGAAGGTCTGATCGAGGTCCGCGGCTACCTCATGAGCGGCTATATCGGCAGCAGCGCCGACCAGACCGCGGCCGCCTTGACCGAAGACGGCTTCTTCCGCACCGGCGACATGGGCAGGATGCGCGCGGACGGCACGATGTCCTTCAGCGGGCGCGTGACGGAAATGATCAAGAAGGGCGGCATCAACATCTCCCCGGCCGAGGTCGAGGACGTCCTGATGCGCCACGAAGCAATTGCCCAGGCCGGCGTAGTCGGCGTGCCCGACCGCCAGCAGGGCGAACTGCTCGCCGCGTTCATCGTGGCGAAACCGGGCATGAACCCGGGGCGAGAGGACATCATCGCGCATTGCCGGACCCTGGCCTCCCGCTACAAGGTCCCGGATTTCGTCGAGATAAGAGAGACCTTGCCGGTCACGGTCACGGGCAAGCTGATGCGGCGGGAATTGAAGCAGATCGCCGCCGCGCTGTCCCAGGATGGCACGTCATGACCAAGGAAGCCTGGAACCGCTGGGGCGAGACCGATGAGCGTGGCGCCCTGAACCATATCGCGGCGGAGCAGATCAAGACCGCGGCGGGACTGGTTCAATCCGGGCAGGTCCTGTCCCTGGCGCAGCCGCTGTCACCGCGAACCCCGGTGCCGCAGCACCGCACGGGCGTGCAACATTTCATGGGCCGCGACGGTGGCGATTACGCGGCGGGCGCGCGCCGGCCTGGCGGGTTCCAGTTCGCCGAGGACACTGTGGTGCTGCCGCTCCATATCGGCACGCATATCGATGCCCTGTGCCACGCCTGGTACGACGACACGCTCTACAACGGTTTTCCCGGCAGCGGGACGCGCAGCACCACCGGCGCCAGCCATTGCGGCATCGACAAGATGGGGCCGATCGTCGGCCGCGGCGTCCTGCTGGACATCGTCGCGGTGCGCGGCGCGCCCCTGGCCAATGGCACCACGATCGGACGCGACGACCTGCTGCGCGCCGTCGACCTGGCCGGTGTCGAACCGGCCAAGGGCGATATCGTGCTGATCCGCACCGGCTGGGCGGAGCAACAGGCGCTGTTGCCGCCGGTCTCGTTCAACGCCGAACCCGGGCTGAACCTGGAAGCCGGCCTGTGGCTCGCCGAACGCGGCATCGCCGTGCTGGGCGCCGACAATTTCGCGATCGAAGTCATTCCCTTCCCTCAGGGCACCGTTTTTCCCGTCCATCAGCGGCTGATCCGCGACTATGGGATCCCCCTGCTGGAAGGGCTGGTGCTGGCCGACCTCGCGGCGACGGGACGCAACCAATTCATGTTCGCCGCCAGCCCGTTGCCGGTCGTGGGCGGCACCGGCAGTCCGATCAGCCCCATGGCCGTTCTGTAGCGACAATCATCAACCAAGCCTGGAGTAACGCGATGGGTTTCCGAGTCCAGCCTGGTGTCATCGGATGTGCGATCCGCCCGGCGATCGTCACCGGCCAGCGATCGCTGGAGGAGATCATCTACGACACCGCCCAACTCGCCTTGGCCGATGCCGGCCTGACCATCGAGGATATCGACGGCATCGTGGTGGCATCCAACGACCAGTTCGATGGGCGCGCCATCTCCGTGATGATGGCATCCGGTTCGGTCGGTGGCGTCGATCGGGACATCATGTCCACGCCCTCCGCCTCGGAGCATGCATTCGTGCTCGGCGCGCTCCGCGTCGCCTCCGGGCAGTTTCAGACGCAACTGGTCATCTCCTGGAGCCCCACCGAAACCGCCTCCCTCCCCGAAGCCCAGCGGCTCGGCACCGACCCCTATTTTCACCGCGCACTCCCGCTGGATGAGTTGTCCGCCCATGCGCTGCAAGCGGCGGCGCTGGAGCACGTGGTGCCCGAGGCCCGCAAGGCGGCGGAGGCGATCGTGGCCAAAAATCGCGCGCATGGGCGGGTTGCCTATCCATCGCCTCCGGTGCCGACCGGGAATGGACCGATGCGCTGGCCGGTGGCCGCCAACATGACCAGCACGCCGGTCACCGGCTGCGTCGCGATGATCCTGGCGTCCCCGGACTTCATCGCGCAACGCGGCGGGCGGGAAGTCGCGTGGATACAGGGTGTCGGCTGGGCGACCGAAACCGCGTTTCTCGGCGATCGTGATCTTACGCATGCGCCCGCGCTGACGGCTGCCGCGAAGCAGGCCTATGAGACGGCCGGGATCACCGATCCGGCGACGGCCTTCGACGTTGTGGAGATCACCGACGCCACGCCGTATGCGGAGTTGATCGCATACGACGCGCTGTCCCTGTGTCCGCGGCAGGATTGGGCGGCGCGAACCGCGGATGGGAGTTTCGCACGGGATGGCCGGATGCCGGTGAACCTGTCCGGTGGCGTCCTGACCTGGAACCCGGTGTTCTGCACCGGCATGATCCGCATCGCCGAAATCGCCAACCAGGTGCGCGGCAAGGCAGGTGCGCACCAGCACCCGAACGTCCGCCGAGGTCTCGCACAGGCCGGCAGCGGCTTCGCGATGCAGTATCAGGCAGCAGTCATTTTCGGCCGGGAGGCACGTCCATGAGCGGCGATCGAGTCGGCATTGTCGGCATTGGACAATCGGCATTCCGAGCCCGACGCGACGATGCCAGCTATCCGGACCTGGTGCGTGAGGCTGTCGTCCTGGCAATGAACGACGCCGGAATGGAGTTCGACGCGATCCAGGCCGTCGTCTACTCCCTGTCGCCAGACGCGATGATCGGCATCGGCAACGCCGAACGCCTGGGCGTCGACGCCGTCGGGGGACGCAGCAAGCCGTTCCTGCGCATCAACAACGGCGGCGCAACCGGAATCTCCTCGGTCGCCGCCGCCTACTATCACGTCGCGTCCGGCATGTTCGACGTCGTCCTGACGGCCGGTGCCGACAAGGTTGGCGAATGCGGTGATTCCCAGACCGTGCTGAACAAGATCTGGGATCCCAGCTACGAACGGCCGCTGCCGCTGGGCACGATCAACATGCTCGCCATGTCCGGGGTGCGCTATATGCAGCGGTACGGCATGACCGAGGAAGACATGGCGCTGGTGACGGTCAAGAACCGCCGGCATGCGTCGTTGAATCCCAAGGCCCATCTGCGCAAGGTCGTCACAATCGACGATGTCATGACATCGCGCTACATCTCCTGGCCGCTGAAGCTGTTGGACTGCTGCCCGCAATCGTCCGGTGGCGCTGCAATGGTACTGGCCTCGGAACGGTATATTCGCGACAACAACCTGGATGCGGTCTGGATCACCGGCGTCGGCCACGCGGCGGAGACCTACTGGATGGGTGACCGCATGGGTAACAATCCCACGGCGGAGCACGCGGATGCCTACGCATTGGGCCGTTCTTTCGAGAAGGCCTATCGGATGGCGGGCATCACCGACCCGGCGAAGCAGGTCCATGTGGCCGAACTCTATGCGCCCTTCAGCAATACGGAATACCACTCGATCGATGCCGCGCGCCTCGTGGCTCGGCCAGGCGACTCGATCCAGCAGTTGCGTGACGGTGAGTTCGAACTGGGTGGCCGCATTCCGGTGAACCCATCGGGTGGTACACTTTGCACCAATGCCATCGCCGTCACCGCGATGGCGCGGGTGGCCGAGGTGGCCTTGCAGGTCTGGGGGCGCTCTGGCGATCACCAGGCCAAGGGCGTGCGGCTGGGCATCGCCAGCGGCAATGGCGGCGATCATCAGATTTTCGGCACGATGGTTATCGAGGCGTAACCGTAACGGGTCTCGGGAAAGGATACGAACGATGGAATTGCTGGGACGCCAGGAAACCTGGAACATTACCTACGATCACGCGCTGGGCGAGACCGCGAGCTGGTTTTACACGCGCATTCGCGATGAAGCCGCGATCTACGGTCGCCGCTGCGCCAAGACCAATCATGTGCTGGTGCCGCCCCGCTCGTTCTCGGACGAGACGCTGCTGCCCACGACCGAATGGGTGAAGGTCGGCCCCGGCGGGCGGATCGAGGCTTTCACCATGGTCTACGAACGCTTCAACAACCTGCCCGACCCGCCCTATGCCTTTGGATACGTGCTGCTCGACGGCGCCGACACCGCGTTGGGCGGCTACTTCAAGGGCGTCGATCTGACCGACCCACAGCAGGCGGCGAAGCAGTTGGCGATTGGCACGCGCGTCATGACCAAATTCGCCGAAATCCGGAAGGGCGAGATGCTGGATTTTTGGTTCGAACTGGACGGGTAGAAACAACTGGCCGCAACAATGGCCGGCCGGCGGACCCACCCCGATACTACGCCGGCCGGCAGCCACGCCTTACCGCCGGCCGCCGCCCTCTACGCCGCCAGCACCGGCTCTGTCCCCACGATCGTCGTGCGGTGCATGACCCGGCGTTCGGTCGGGTCATGCGGCGTGACCTGATGCATCGTGCAACGGTTGTCCCACAGCAGGAAGTCATCCGTCTCCCACCGGTGGCGATACACGAACCGAGGCTCTGCCGCGAAATTCGTCAGGTCCTCGATCAGACGGCGCGCCTCCGCGGTTGCCAGGCCCTCGACCTCATCATTGTAGATCGGGCTGATATACAGCGATCGCCGCCCGGTCACCGGGTGGCTGCGCACCATCGGCTGCCAAACCGGCGGCATCGATGCCTTCTCCGCCTCGGTCAACGGCCGCAGCTTCGCCAAGGTGTGCAGGTGGCCGAAATTGTGGCGCGCCCGCCGCCCCTCCACCTGCTTTTTCAGCGAGTCCGGCAGCGACTGGTAGACCAGATACATGTTGGTGAACTGAGTCTCGCCACCGGTGCGGCTAACCTCCACCCCGTGCAGCAGTGACCCGACGCAGGGCAGGGTGCGAAAGCTGCTATCGGTGTGCCAAAGCTGGGCCAGCGAGACCTGCTGCACGGTCGGATGCTCCGGCGGCATCAGGTTGTTGTCGTCATCCACGTTGGAGACCCGGAAAATTTCCGGCATCCGGTTAGAGCGGATGATCTTCTGATGGTGGATTTCGATGTCCCCGAAATTTCGGGTGAACGCCACGTGTTCCGCATCGCTGATGGGCTGATCGGGGAACGCCAGCACCAGATGCTCCATCCATGCGTCATGCACGACCCGGAACGCCTCCGCGTCCAGCGGCGCACGCATGTCGAGGCCACGGATTTCCGCCCCCAGCGCGGGATGCAGGGGACGTACCGCGATCTGAGAGGTTGCGGTTTGTGCCATCACGAATGCCCTCCGTTACGCCGGGTGGTCGGTGAACTCAAAGCCCATGGCCCGGGCGTGATAGTAGATTCCGCCATCCTGGATGATCAGGAACAGCGCCTGTTCGTTGCCACCGTTGTGATGCGAATGCACCGACACCGGCGGGGTGATCGTGGTGGCCCAGGGCGCCCAGTCCTTGCGCCGGCCATCAATCATGGAAAAGCAACGATCGCCCTTGATGACCAAAGACACGGCAACGGAATTGTGCCGATGCGGCCGCTGCACGACTCCGCCAGGCAGCGAGTTCATCGCGACCGTCAGCGTGGGCAGGATATTCCGCGTCGCCACCTGCCGTTCGGCGGAGAAAATCAGGGCGGACCCGGCAATCTCCTCATTGCGGCCGACATCGTAGATCAGTTCGATCTGACGGGTGATCTCATCAGCCCGGTAGTGCACGACATCGGTCGGGGCCTCTCCCGGGGCCGGCGCCCGCAGGTTCTCAAACGCGAGTTGCGGTTCGTTGGTCACGAGCCACAGCACCGCGTCCGCATCACCGGCGGTATGGGTCGCCGGTTCCCCACCGGGCAGGATGAACAGATCGCCCTGGGCCCAATTCACATCCTCCCCGGCGCAGCGCGTGGTGCCGCTGCCCTGGATCACATAGGCGATGGTGCCGCTGGCCACGAAGTCGGTGGTCAAAGTCTCACCCGCACGGATGCGGGCGTAATGCGCCAGCACGAGCGGCGTGGTGGCGGGAAATCCGCATCCCAGGTCGGCGGAAATGTCGCAGGGAACCAGGCCGGTCGGGGTCGCGGGATCGAGCGCCTTGCCCGGTTCGATAGTGAAGCTGCGGTCCGGCACTGGCGGCAACTGGACGTTGAACGCATTGCCCGTATTGAAGAAACGGCCACGCGCCTGCGCGGCACTCTCCGGTGCGGCCGCCAGTTGCGGCGGCATTTCGGCAATGCTTGCCGGGTTGCTGTCATTGGGCATGGGACGACCTCCATATCCGGCTTTTTCCAAGGGGAAGGTTCCCCGTGGCGGCCAATCAAGTCAAGCAAAACCGAATGGTATTCGGGAAACGTACGCCTTCAGGAAATCGTCACACCGCTGTCCACGGGATAGATATGCCCGGTGACCATGCGCGACTCATCGGAGGCCAGGAACACGGCCATATTGGCGATGTCCGTCGGTTCGATCAGGCCCACGAGATGGGAATCCGCCAGACGGCCGAGCGCGGGGTTGCCGGCGACGAGGGCACGGACACGCTCGGTCATGGTGGCGGAGGGGGCGATCGCGTTCACTCGCACCTTGTTGGGCGCGAACTCCACCGCCATCGACCGGGTCATGGACGAAACGCCGCCCTTCGCCGCCGTGTAGCAGTCACGCCCGGGAACGCCCATCAGCGCGACATTGGACGACATGTTGATGACCGAACCGCCGCCCGAGGCGATGATTGCCGGGATGCCGAAGCGGCAACCCAGGAAGGTGCCGAACAGGTCCAGCTTGATGACGCGCCAGAACTCCTCGATCGGCGCGTCGACGACGGTGTTGTCGACATTGGTGGATCCGCCGGCGTTGTTGTGCAGGATATGGAGCGCGCCGTAGTGCTGAACCGCTTTGTCGACCGCGGCCTTGATGCTGTCCGGGTCGGTCACGTCGGTCGCGATCGCGATGGCGTTGCCGCCGGCCTGGTGGATGAGTTGCGCGGTCTGTTCGCCGGCCGCGGCATTCAGTTCGGCGACGACGACCTTGGCGCCCTCCCCGGCCATCAACTGTGCCGTTGCGCGCCCGATCCCGGTTCCGGCGCCGGTGATGAGCGCGACCTTGCCTTCCAGACGTGGCATGCTGGTTTCCCCCTAATGATTGCTGGGGATGTTTTTGGGCCTTCGACGGATGCAGGGCAAGGCGTGTTTCGACGCCTGGTGCCCTCCTTTAACGGCTGAGTTCCTTCGTCATCTCATCGATCCCGTTGACCGTCAGCGGGAACATCCGTCCCTCCATCAGATCATTGACCATGGTGATGGACCGGACATGCCCCCAGCTTCGCTGCGGCGTCGGGTTGAGCCACGCCGAACGCCGGTAATGGCCGCAGAGACGTTCGATCCAGGTGATGCCGGCTTCCTCGTTCCAGTGCTCGACGGAACCGCCGGGCATGGTGATCTCATACGGGCTCATGGCGGCGTCGCCGACGAAGATCATCTTGTAGTCGGGGCCATAGGTGCGCAGCACCTGCCAAGTGGGGATCACTTCCTCATGCCGGCGGCGGTTGTTCTTCCAGACCCGCTCATACGGGAAGTTGTGGAAGTAGTAGTATTCCAGGTGCTTGAATTCCGTCCGCGCGGCGGAGAACAGTTCCTCGGTCAGCTTCACGTAGTCGTCCATGGAGCCACCGACATCCAGGAACAGCAGCACCTTCACCGTGTTGTGCCGTTCGGGGACCATCTTCAGGTCCAGCATGCCGGCGTTGTTGGCGGTGGACTTGATGGTGTCCGGCAGGTCCAGTTCCGTCGCGGCGCCCTGGCGCGCGAAGCGGCGCAACCGGCGCAGCGCCAGTTTCATGCCGCGGGTGCCAAGCTCCACTGTGTCGTCCAGGTCCTTGTAGTCCCGCCGGTCCCAGACCTTGACCGCGGTGCGGTTGCGCGACTTGTCCTGGCCGATCCGCACGCCTTCCGGATTGGCGCCATGCGCGCCGAACGGAGACGTCCCCGCCGTGCCAATCCATTTCGATCCGCCCTGGTGACGGCTTTTCTGTTCGGCCAGAAGCTCCTTCAGACGCTCCATCAGCGCATCGAAGCCGCCCATCGCTTCGAGCTTGGCCATTTCTTCGGGAGAGAGCATCTTTTCGGCGAGCTTCTTCAGCCACTCGACCGGCAGGTCCTGGGGATTGACGCCTTCTTCCGGTTCGATGCCCTTGAAGCAATGGGCAAAGACCCGGTCGAATTTGTCCAGATGCCGTTCGTCCTTCACCAGGGTCGCGCGCGCCAGGTAATAGAAGTCGTCGACGCTGTATTCCGCGACATTCGCCTTCATCGCCGCCATCAGGGTCATGTATTCCGTGATGGAAGCCGGCAGCCCCGCCGAACGCAGGCCCAGGATCAGGTGCGAGAACATCAGCCCCCCCGTCGCGCCAGGAACGCCAGACGCTCAAACAGATGCACGTCCTGCTCGTTCTTCAGCAGGGCGCCGTAGAGCGGCGGGATCACCACCTGCTTTTCGTTGGAGCGGAGGGTTTCCACCGGCATGTCCTCTACCATCAGCAGCTTCAGCCAGTCGAGCAATTCCGACGTGGCGGGCTTCTTCTTCAGGCCGGGCACTTCGCGCACCTGGAAGAAGACATTCAGCGCCTCCCGCGCCAGGTCCTTCTTGATATCGGGGTAGTGCGCCTGGACGATGCGCTCCATCGTCTCCCGGTCCGGGAAGCGGATGTAATGGAAGAAGCAGCGGCGCAGGAACGCGTCCGGCAGTTCCTTTTCGTTGTTCGACGTGATGATGACCACGGGGCGATGCGTGGCCACGATGGTCTTGCGGGTTTCGTAGACGAAGAACTGCATGCGATCGAGTTCGAGCAGCAGGTCGTTCGGGAATTCGATATCCGCCTTGTCGACCTCATCGATCAGGACGACGACCGGCTTATCGGCGTCAAACGCTTCCCACAGCTTGCCTCGTATGATGTAGTTGCCGATGTCGTGCACGCGCTCATCGCCCAACTGGCCGTCGCGCAGGCGGGACACGGCATCGTATTCGTAGAGGCCCTGCTGCGCCTTGGTGGTGGATTTGATGTGCCACTCGATCAGCGGATAGCCCAGGCTGCCGGCCACTTCGTGGGCCAGCACGGTCTTGCCGGTGCCGGGTTCGCCCTTGACCAGCAGCGGGCGCTGCAGGGTGACCGCGGCATTGACCGCCACTTCCAGGTCGCGGGAAGCGATGTAACGTTCCGTACTCTTGAATCCAGCCACCCTACGGGCTCCCTTGCTTTGTCGGCGGCGATTGTCGGGCGAACCGGCGGATGTCGCAAGGCCGGGGTTTGGGACGGGGTTTTGGGGCTGCCGAGCCGGGGGCTGACCAGCGGGGTTAGGCTATCGCAAGTCGAGCCTGGCACGGACCCTGCCGGTGGCCGTCCGGGACGGCTACGGCCATTGTTGCGACGACAGCGGCATCCCGCAATGTCGCTGCGAAATGGCGGGTCCTGGCGAAACAAGCTGTCTCCAGGGGCCGTTGACACGCAACACTCCTTCGCCATGTACGACGGACAGCCCTACCGAACCAATCGGTTAACCGGAATTCGGTTAATTTCCTCTATTGCATTGCACAATAAGGGAAATCTTGCAGATGCGCTTGCCTGGGGAACCTCTGTCTTATTAGGTGTATGGGAACGGAAGTTCCGGCAACCGCTTCGGAGGGACCAGGGCATGGCGCAGGCGGCGGAAACCAGGAAACGCGGCAAGACGAAGCAGCCCGCGATCGATCGAGACCAGTTGCTGCAAGCCTACCGTATGATGCTGCTGATCCGCCGGTTCGAGGAAAAGGCAGGTCAACTCTACGGCATGGGCCTGATCGGTGGCTTCTGCCATTTGTATATCGGGCAGGAAGCCGTCGTGGTCGGACTGCAAGCGGCCAGCCAGCCGGGCGACCAGATCATCACCTCCTACCGCGACCACGGTCACATGTTGGCCACCGGCATGGATGCGCGTGGCGTCATGGCGGAACTGACCGGACGGGAGGGCGGATATTCCCGCGGCAAGGGTGGCTCCATGCACATGTTCAGCAAGGAGAAGAACTTCTTCGGCGGACATGGAATCGTCGGCGCGCAGGTCAGTCTGGGCAACGGGCTGGCCTTTTCCAACTGGTACCGCGGGAACGACAGCGTCAGCCTGACCTTCTTCGGCGAAGGCGCGTCGAACCAGGGGCAGGTCTACGAAAGCTTCAATCTGGCGGCGCTGCTGAAATTGCCGACCATCTTCGTTATCGAGAACAACCGCTATGGCATGGGCACGTCGGTGGAGCGGGCCTCGGCCAGCCACGACCTGTCGAAGAACGGCGCGCCCTGGGGTATTCCGGGATTGCAGGTGGACGGCATGGATGTCCTGGCGGTGCGCGAAGCCGGCGAACAGGCCATAGCGTGGTGCCGAGCAGGGAAGGGTCCGTTTTTGCTGGAGGTGCAGACCTATCGGTATCGGGGGCATTCCATGTCGGACCCGGCCCGTTATCGCACCCGGGAAGAAGTGCAGGCGATGCGCAGCCAGCATGACTGCATCGACAATGCCAGGCACCAACTGGAAACCATGGGCGTGGAGGACGCGGCGTTCAAGGCGATCGACGACGAGGTCAAGGCGATCATCCAGGACGCCGCGGATTTCGCGCAGACAAGCCCGGAGCCGGCCGCGTCCGAACTCTTCACCGACGTCCTGTTGGAGGGCTGATCGATGGCAACGCAGATCCTGATGCCCGCTTTGTCCCCCACGATGACCGAGGGCAAACTCGCACGCTGGCTGAAAAACGTGGGCGACGACGTGCGGGCTGGCGACGTCATCGCCGAGATCGAGACCGACAAGGCCACGATGGAGGTGGAGGCGGTCGATGAGGGCAAGCTTGCCCGCATTCTGGTCGAGGAAGGCACCGAGGGCGTTGCGGTCAACACCCCGATCGCCGAACTCTCCAACGGCGCGGACACCGCCACACCCGCCGCTCGGCCTACCCCACCGCCCCCCGCCGCTCCGGCGCCACAACCGATGGCACACCCCATGGCCGTCGCCCATTCGACGACCGCCGAAGACAAGGATTGGGGCCCCACGGCGCCGATTACGGTCCGGGAGGCCTTGCGCGATGCCCTTGCCGCCGAACTGCGACGTGATCCCGATGTCTTCCTGTTGGGCGAGGAGGTCGCCCAATACCAGGGCGCCTACAAGATCAGCCAGGGATTGCTGGAGGAATTCGGACCCAAACGCATCATCGACACTCCGATCACGGAGCACGGCTTTGCCGGCATGGCCGTTGGCGCGGCCCTGAACGGACTGAAACCGATCGTCGAGTTCATGACGTTCAATTTCTCCATGCAGGCGATGGACCAGATCATCAATTCGGCGGCCAAGACACTATATATGTCGGGCGGTCAGATGGGTTGCCCGATCGTCTTCCGCGGTCCCAACGGCGCGGCATCGCGCGTCGGCGCCCAGCACTCGCAGTGCTTTGCCAGTTGGTATGCGCATATTCCGGGTCTGAAAGTCCTGGCGCCCTGGTCGGCCGCGGACGCGAAGGGCCTGCTCCGCGCCGCCATTCGCGATCCCAATCCCGTGGTCTTTCTGGAAAACGAAATCCTCTATGGCCAGACTTTCGACTGCCCGACGGATGAGGATTTCATCCTGCCGATCGGCAAGGCCAAGATCGAGCGCACCGGCACCCACGTCACCATCGTCGCCTTCAGCGTCATGGTCGGTGTGGCAATGCAGGCCGCCGCCCTGCTGGCCGAACAGGGGATAGAGGCCGAGGTCGTAAACCTGCGATCCCTGCGGCCGCTCGACACCGACACCGTCGTCGCGAGCGTCAAAAAAACCAATCGCCTGGTCACCGTCGAGGAAGGCTGGCCCTATGCCGGGATCGGCGCCGAGGTCGCGATGCGGGTGATCGAACACGCTTTCGACTGGCTGGACGCCCCTCCGGTGCGGGTGAACGGCGCCGACGTGCCGCTGCCCTATGCGGCCAACCTGGAAAAGCTGGCCCTGCCGCAGCCGGCCTGGGTCGTCGATGCGGTGAAGAAGATCGTCTGAACGGGGAACGCGCACATGGCCACCAACATCCTGATGCCGGCGCTCAGCCCGACGATGACAGAGGGCACCTTGGCGCGCTGGCTCAAGAAGGAAGGCGACGTGATCAAGGCCGGCGACGTGATCGCCGAGATCGAGACAGACAAGGCGACCATGGAGGTCGAGGCCGTCGATGAAGGCGTTCTCGGCAAGATCCTGGTCGATGACGGGACCGAGGGTGTGAAGGTCAACGCGCCGATCGCGATTCTGGTCGATGCCGGAGAAGCGGTGCCCGCTGCCGCGCCGCCCGCGCGCGCGATGGCAGTTGCGCCACCCGCGCCGGTTGCGGCCCAGCCATCAGCACCGATCCCGGTGGAGCCGATCCCGGTGGCGCCGATTCCGGTGGGCCCGTACAACGGCCGCGACGCCTCTCCAACCCGCATCATCGCCTCCCCGCTCGCTCGGAGAATGGCCGAGCAGGCTGGGATCGACATTGCCGCATTGACGGGCAGCGGCCCCGGCGGGCGCATCGTCCGCGCGGATGTCGAGGCCGCGCAAAAGGGCACCGCCATTGTTCCGGTCGTGGCCCCAATCCCAGCCCCTTCCCCCACGCCTGTTGCCGCACCGTCCGCGCCAGCGGCCCGGCCAGCGACATCGGCGATCACCGGGCCGCACAAGCTGGTGCCGCACAGTTCCATCCGCAAAGTCATCGCGCGGCGCCTGACCGAAGCGAAATCGACCATTCCGCATTTCTACGTCTCGATGGACATCGAAATCGACGCCCTGGTCGATCTTATGAACAAACTGAACGCCAAGTCGCCGGCGCGGGAGCAGCCGGGCTGGTATTTCATCACCATCAACGACCTGGTCATCAAGGCTGCGGCACTGACCCTGCGCAAACTGCCCGCGGTGAACGCGGCCTGGACCGACGATGCGATGGCGATGTTCGAAGACGTGGATATCAGCGTGGCCGTCGCGATCCCGGACGGCCTGATCACCCCGATCGTGCGACGCGCGGATCAGAAGGGCCTGCTGACCATCAGCCAGGAGATGAAGGACATGGCCACCCGCGCCCGCGCCGGAAAGCTGAAGCCGGGTGAATTCCAGGGCGGCGGGTTCTCGATTTCGAACATGGGAATGTTCGGGGTGTCGTCGTTCTCGGCCATCATCAACCCCCCACAGGCGGCGATCCTGGCGGTGGGCACGGGCGCGAAGCGGCCCGTGGTGAAGAACGACGAACTGGCGATCGCCACGGTGATGACATGCACGTTGAGCGTAGACCACCGTGTCGTCGACGGCGCCCTGGGCGCGCTGTGGATGCGGACGTTCAAGCAGATTCTGGAAGACCCGT
Organism: Asaia bogorensis; assembly: GCA_945861095.1. Classification (GTDB taxonomy): domain Bacteria; phylum Pseudomonadota; class Alphaproteobacteria; order Acetobacterales; family Acetobacteraceae; genus Rhodopila. Next base: position 23,897 of record CAMATI010000057.1, read on the forward strand.
TGAGCCTGATGCTGTGATGGGTGATCGGGCCGGCGCGCGTGGTGGCGTCGGCGGGGTGCAGGCCCGACGCGCCAGGGTTGCGCCACCATGACCCACGATGTCATCCGCATATGTTATGATCGGGCGTCGGCCGGAGAATATTCTCCCAGGTGGTGCTGGCGCTGCGCGAGGTGCGCGAGCATCATCGATTTATGCGCGGGCTCTCGGT
>CAMATI010000058.1 GCA_945861095.1 Asaia bogorensis
GGCCCCTGCGGCAAGTGCCGCCAGAAGCTGATGGAGTTCTCCTCGCTCTGCGGCTACGATCTCGACATCCTGGAGGGACTCCGGGAACCCGGCGTCTACAAGCTGCGCCAGCTCTCCGAGCTGCTGCCCGCGTCCTTCGGCCCGGCCAACATCGGCGTCGACCTGAAGAAATACCGCGGCTGATCCGCACCTTTCTCAAATGGCCGGCGGCGCCATTTTGTGGCCGAAACAAATCATACCGGGCGGCGTGATCAGGCGAGAGTGTAGTTCGCGCAACTGCTGGCTGCCGCTATTGGCCGCCGGCGGCCAGCGCGGACTGCGGGGTTGTAAATCTGCGCTGCGCAAACGGCACATGCGGCGGAGCGTGGGTGGGTGTGGTGCAGGCGCTGGCAGGGCGCGGTGAGCGTTGTGGACTGCCAATGCCGGCGTCTCGAAGTGGTGCAATTTCTTCGTGTTAGATTATTCGATCCCGTCAAAAATTAAGTAAGTGTAGTATCTGTCCCCAAGACAATGGTTGGGTGGGGGTCAGCGCAGAGTGGTAGTTGAAGATTGCGGGGTCATGGTGTAGAGTGCGAAGGTGACGGGGAGCTTGGGTTTCCTATACGGTCCGAGCTGCCGGTTGGGCTGGCGGGGTGTGATTGCCGCGCCCCTAGTCTTTTTTGCCGGGCTGGGCGTGACCTTCAGCACTGTATACTGTTTCGGTGTCGACGGCGGCGCCGCTATTCGATGAGGCTTCACGATGGTCGATAGCGTATTTCTGGAGGAACCATGGCCGGAATTCGAAGCAAAAGTTATGGCGAACGCGTCTGCCTTCCTGCCGCTCGGCGCCACCGAGCAGCACGGACCGCATCCGCCTCACTCGATCAACGTCGTCCTGTCGACCGGCGTCTGCGAAGGTATGGCGAACGAGATGGAGCTGGTCGACCCCAAGACCTACGACGATGGCACGGACGAGGCGCATCTGCATGCAATGTTTCCGAAGCTGCTGAACCGGATTCCGTCACTTATGCCGACCCTCACCCAGCCGAACTATGGCGGTGCTTTCGTGGCTGAGTACTTGGGCGTCTACTTCATCACCCAGGACGGGGATCCGATCGTCGGCGAGGATGAGGTTGGAGGCCACTACTCGTGCTTCGGCGGAAGCGGTCACGGGTTCAAGATCGGGCCTGCGATCGGGGAGTCGCTGGCCGCGATGATCGGGGGGCAGGCTTCCTCAATCGACATCTCGAGCCTCTCCGTCTCGCGGTTCTCCGAGGGTCGCACGTTCAGCTCGGTTTTGGGAGCCGGAATCCACGCATGAGCTCGCGGTCCCTCGATCCGATCACCTTCGAGGTGATTCGCAATGCCCTAGTCGCGGCGACCGACGAGATGGTGCTGACGCTGCGACGCAGCGCCTATTCGACGAACATCAAGACGCGCTCCGACTTCTCGTGTGCGTTCTTCGACGCCGAGCTGCGGTGCGTCTCCCAGGGCTTCACACAGGCCGTGCACCTCGGCTCCATGGTCGAGCAGGTGCCGCAGGCGGTGCGCACCTACGGGCAGGGGAAGCTCGGCCCGGGTGACGTGATCATCACGAACGACCCGTTCCCGAGCGGGGTGCACCTGAACGATGTCAGCCTGATCTCACCCGTCTTCGCGGACGGCGAGCTGCTCGGCTACGTCGCCAACCTCGCGCATCATGTGGACGTGGGAGGTGGCGCTCCCGCGAGCATCGGCGCCTTTCGCGAGGTCTTCCAGGAGGGGGTGATCATCCCGACGGTGAAGTTGGTTGCGGCGGGGCAGATCGTCGATGACGTCTTCGCCCTGATACTGGCGCAGATCCGCTCCAAGCACGAGACTGCCGGCGACTTCCGCGCCCAGATTGCGGCGAACGCTACCGGTGCGCGGAGGCTCGAGGCGCTCGTGGCGCGCTACGGCCGCGCCACGCTCGTTACGGCGATGCGGGAGCTGCTCGACTACACCGAGCGGCGTACGCGGGCGGAGATCGCGATGCTGCCCCACGGCGTCTTCGAGGCGGAGGGCTTCGTCGACACCGACGGCTACACGGACGAACCCGTGCGTCTGCGCGCGCGGATCGAGATCACGGATGTCGGGGTCGCGTTCGACCTGACGGGTTCCGATCCGCAACGGCGCGCGCCCGTCAACTCGACCTACGCTCAGACCTTCTCGGCCTGCGCCTACGCGCTCAAGTGCCTCGTCGATCCCGACCTGCCGGTCAACGACGGCTTCTACCGGCTCGTGCGCCTCGATGCGCCCCGGGGGAGCGTCACGAACTGTACCTGGCCGTCGCCGGTGGTCGGCGGCTGGGAGACGCAGTTCCGTCTCGTCGATGTGATCTTCCGCGCCCTCCTGCCCGCCCTGCCGACGGTGCTTCCCGCGGGGACGAAGGCGATGGCTTGCCATGCCGGGTTCGGGGGGGTCGACTCCGTCACGAACGAGTACTACTGCTTCCTCGAGACCTTCGCGGGCGGCTACGGCGGGCGTCACGCGAGCGACGGCCCGGACGCCGTGCAGGTCCACGGCCAGAACACCGAGAACGCCCCGATCGAGGAGACCGAACTCTACTATCCGGTGCGTGTCGCGCGCCTCTCGCTCGTCGCGGACTCAGATGGCCCGGGCCGGTTTCGCGGCGGCCTCGGACTGCGCAAAGACTTCCTCTTCGACCGCCCGACGACGTTCACCGTGCTCGCCGATCGGACACTTGCAGGGCCGGCCGGCGCGTTCGGCGGCCTGGCCGGTCGCGTTGCGGAGTACGTTCTCATCCGCGACGGCGAGGAGACGCGGCTACCGGCGAAGGGGACGATCGACCTCGTCGCCGGAGACGTGGTGAGCTATCGCACCTGCGGCGGCGGTGGCTACGGACCTCCCGAGGAGCGCGACCCGGAGCGCGTGCTGCGCGACGTGCTCGAGGGGAAGGTCAGCGCGGAGCGGGCGCGCGATCTGTACCGGGTGGCAGTTAGCGGGCGCGAGCTCGACGCGGTCGCGACGGCAGAGCTGCGCCGATGAGTGCGGCCGTCGATCCGATTTCCTTCGAGGTGATCCGGAACGCGCTCGTTGCCGCAACGGACGAGATGGTACTGGCGCTCAAGCGCAGCGCCTACTCGACGAACATCAAGACGCGGTCGGACTTCTCATGCGCCTTCTTCGACACCGAGCTCCGGTCGGTCGCCCAGGCATTCACACAGCCAGTGCACCTCGGCTCGATGGCTCAGCAGGTACCGCACGCGATCCGGCGCTACGGCATCGGGAACCTCGGGCCCGGCGATGCAATCGTCACGAACGATCCCCACCCGTGCGGCGTCCACCTGAACGACGTCAGCTTGATCTCGCCGGTCTACGTGGACGGCACGCTCCTCGGCTACGTCGCCAACCTAGCACATCACGTTGACGTCGGCGGCGGCGCGCCCGCTTCCATTGGCGCGTTCCGGGAGGTCTTCCAGGAGGGTGTGATCATCCCGCCGGTGAAGGTCGTGGAGGGCGGGAAGATCCGGGACGACGTCTTCCGCCTGATCCTCGCGCAGATCCGGTCGAAACACGAGACTGCGGGTGACTTCCGGGCCCAGATAGCGGCCAACGCGACGGGTGTGCGGCGGATCACGGCGCTGTCGGAGCGTCACGGCCGTGAGACGCTGATCGCGACGATGGACGAGCTGCTCGAGTACACGGAGCGGCGCGTGCGCGCCGAGATCGCGCAGCTGGCCCCGGGTACGTATGCGTCGGAGGGGACTGTCGACAACGACGGGTACACGGACGAGCCGGTCCGCCTCCAGATCAGGATCGAGATTACCCCCCACGGCGTCCACTTCGACACGACGGGATCGGATCCGCAGCGGCGCGCGCCGGTCAACTCAACGTTCGCGATGAGCTTCTCAGCCTGCGCCTACGCGCTCAAGTGCCTAATCGACGCCGACCTGCCCGTGAATGACGGCTTCTACCGCCTGTTCACGCTCCATGCGCCGGCAGGGACCGTCACGAATTGCACCTGGCCCGCGCCCGTCGTCGGCGGCTGGGAGACGCAGACCCGGCTCGTCGAGGTGATGTTCCGGGCGCTCATACCCGCATTCCCCGAGCGGCTCCCAGCGGGGACCAAGGGCATGATGTGCCAGGCGGGCTTGGGCTCTCTCGACCTCGCCCGGGGCAGCTACACGTGCTTCTACGAGGCCCTCGCCGGTGGCTACGGCGGCCGGCACGGGAGCGACGGCCCGGACGCGGTCCAGGCGCACGGCCAGAACACGGAGAACGCGCCGATCGAAGAGACGGAGCTCAACTACCCGGTGCAGATCGCCCGGCTCTCGCTCGTCGAGGACTCCGAAGGTCCGGGCCGGTTCCGCGGAGGGCTCGGGCTGCGCAAGGACTTCCGCGTGCTGCAGCCGACGACGTTCACGATCCTCGCCGACCGCGACCGGAAAGGTCCCTGGGGTGCCTTTGGCGGCCACGCCGCCGCGGTCGCCGAGTACGTCCTGATCCACGACTGCGCCGAGACCCGGCTCGGCTCGAAGAGCACCACCGAGCTGGTCGTGGGCGACATCGTGAGCGTGCGCAGCTGCGGCGGTGGTGGATATGGACCTCCCGAGGAGCGCGACCCAGAGCGTGTCCTGCGTGACGTGCTCGAGGGCAAGGTCAGTGCCGAGCGTGCCCGGTCGATCTATCGGGTTGCAATTGGCGATCGCCTGCTCGACGAAGATGCAACCGACGACTTAAGGAGACTAACATGAGTGTGCGCATGGCGATCGACATCGGGGGGACATTCACCGACGCTACGTTGATCGACGAGGAGACGGGCGAAGTCGCGATCGCGAAGGTGTTGACCACCCCTGCCGACCCGTCCGAGGGCTTCATGCAGGCTGTAGAGCGGGCTCTGGCGGAGGGAGGCGTCGAGGCAGCGCAGGTCAGCTTCGTCGTCCACGCTACGACGGTGGCGACGAACGCGATCATCGAGGGCAATATCGCGCGCAGCGGCTTTGTCACGACCGAGGGCTTCCGCGATCTTCTCGAGATCGCGCGCCAGGTGCGGCCGACACTCTACGACACGCAGTTCGAGAAGGCGAAGCCGCTTGTCTCGCGGGACCGGGCGGTGGTTGTCGGCGAGCGGCTCGGCCCGAAGGGTGAGGTGCTAAGGCCGCTTGAGGACGATTCGGTTCGGGAAGCTGCTGCCATCCTGCGGCGAGAAGGCGTCGAGTCGGTGGCCGTCTGCCTCCTCCACTCGTACGTCAACCCGGTACATGAGCGGCGGGTCGGCGCGATTCTCGCGGAGGAGCTGCCTGGGATCCCGGTCTCGCTCTCGTCGGAGGTCGCTCCTGAGTTCCGCGAGTACCTGCGGGCGTCGACTACGGTGATCAACGCCGTGATCCGCCCCGTCGTTGAGCGCTACCTGCAGGGGATCGAGAGCCGGCTTGCGGCCGCGGGCTTCGAGGTCAAGCTGCTCGTGATGCAGTCGAGTGGCGGCATCTTCGGTGCCGAGGCGGCCCGCAGGCGGCCGGTCTTCATGGTCGAGTCGGGCCCGGCTGCCGGGGTGATCGCGTCGGCCTACCTTGGCGAGACGCTTGGCCGGCCGGACATCCTCTCCTTCGACATGGGCGGAACGACCGCGAAGGTCGGTCTGATCCAGGGTGGTCGGCCGTCGGTGACGAAGAGCTACAACGTCGGTGGGCACGCGGGAGCAGGCATCGGCGGGATGTCGCTCTCCGGCTATCCAGTCCGCACGCCGGTGGTCGACTTGGTCGAGATCGGAGCCGGGGGAGGCTCAATCGCCTGGGTCGACTCGGGCGGCCTTCTGCGCGTCGGCCCGCGCAGCGCGGGCGCTAATCCAGGGCCAGTCTGTTACCGGCGCGGCGGTGTCAAGCCCACAGTGACCGACGCGAACGTCGTGCTCGGCCGTCTCAACCCGCGCTACTTCTTGGGCGGCGAGATCGGACTCGACGTCGAGGGCGCGTCGCTGGCGATCGAGGAGCAGTGTGCCGGGCCGCTCGGCCTCACCGTCACCGAAGCAGCAAACGGGATCGTGGCGATCGCGAATGCGGCGATGGTCAACGCCCTCCACTTGATCTCCGTCCAGCGTGGCTACGACCCTCGCGATTTCGTCCTCGTCGGGTTTGGCGGCGCCGGGCCTGTGCATGCGAACGCGCTCATGCGCGACACTGAGATGGCGACGCTGCTAATCCCGCGCAGCCCGGGCATCTTCTCGGCCACTGGGCTGCTCACGACCGACTTGAAGCGTGACACGGCGACGACCATCATGCGTCGTCTCGACTACCTCGATGGAACCGAGGTCGATGCCAGGTTCGCGGAGCTCGAGGCGGCCGGGAGAGCCGAGCTCAAGGGAGAGGGGCTTATGGATGATGCGATCTCGTTCGTCCGTCAGGTTGACCTTCGGTACGTCGGGCAGAGCTACGAGCTGACGGTGCCTTCGGGCGACCGGCTGCTCGAGCGGTTCCACGCCGAGCACGATCGAACGTACGGATTCAGTGCTCCCGCCGAGCCGGTCGAGGCCGTGAGCCTGCGGCTGACGAGCGTCGGTAAGATCGCAAAGCCACCGGCTCGCCGGCTCGAGGTCGGTGACTGCCCCGCACCGAAGGAGCGCCGACCGGTCTACTTCGCGGAGGTGGGTGACTACGTCGACTGTCCGATCTACGATCGCTATGCGCTTCCGGCGGGAGCGACGCTCGCCGGCCCCGCGATCATCGAGGAGTTCGACTCGACGACCGTCGTTCACCCGCACTACGTTGTCGCGGTGGACGAGGTCGGAAACCTGATCATCGAGAGGCGGGCGGCATGACACGGGAAGCTAACCCGGGGGTAAGGCTGAAGCCTCACCCCGCTCACGACGATCCCTAGGGATCGTCGTCTCGAAGAACGTGATGGTGCCGATGCGCGACGGCGTCCGCCTTGCCTTCGACGTCTACCGGCCCGCCCGCGATGGGGACTTCATCGAGGGCGGATTCCCGACGATCATGCTCCACACGCCGTACGACAAGACGGACAAGCGCTACAGCGAGATCGCGGACTTCTTCGTCCCGAAGGGCTACAACGTCGTCCTCGTCGACCTGCGCGACCGCTACTGCTCCGAGGCGAGCGGTGTCTACTACCACGCCGCGACGCCGAACACGGGTCGCGACGGCTACGACATCTGCGAGTGGATCGCCGGCCAGCCGTGGTCGAACGGACGGATCGGCACCGTGGGGAGCTCGTACGCGGCGATCACGCAGGTGCGCACTGCCCTCGAGAGCCCACCACACCTGACCGCCATCTGGCCGGACGTCGTTCCGACGAACAGCTTCCAGAACCAGTGTCGGGAGGGCGGGGCGATGCAGCAGCACATGTTCTGGGCGCTGTTCATCCACGCGCAGGATGCCCAGGAGATCGCGGACGACCCGGGCAAGCAGCAGGACGTCTGGAACGACCTCCGTGACCTGCGGCAGCTCTTCCGGGCGACGCCGTGGCAGCGCGGTCAGACATCCCTCAGACACGTTCCTCCGCTCGAGGACTCTCTGCTCGACTACTACACGCGTGGCACCTACGACGACTACTGGGATCGCGTCGAGCACAACTACACGCGGTACTGGGATCAGCACGCCGATATCCCGGTGACGTTGTCGACGGGCTGGTACGACCCGTTCCCGACCGCGGACACCGAGTACTTCACGGCCATGACCGAGAAGAACAGCGCTCCGGCGCGCCTCGTCGTCGGCCCCTGGAGCCATGTCGGGATGCGCGGAGATGCGACGTACTGCCTCGATGTCGACTTCGGGGCGCAGAGCGCCTGGGGCGTCAAGCGTTACTTCGACGAGCAGCTCGAGTTCTTCAACCGCTTCCTGCCGGACGACGCGACGGGCCAGCCGGCTGCCGAGGCTCCGGTGCGAATCTTCGTCATGGGCGGCGGCTCCGGTCGCAAGACCGCCGAGGGCAAGCTCGACCACGGCGGCCGCTGGCGCGAGGAGTGGGAGTGGCCACTCGCACGGTGGGTCGAGACGGCGTACTACCTTCACTCCGACGGCTCGCTCGCAACAGCCGAACCGTCCGCGGATGCGCCGCCGCGGCGGTTCACCTTCGATCCTGCCCACCCCGTCCCGACGATCGGCGGCCTCCACTGCTCGATCGGCGAGCTGCCGGCCGAGGGTGCAGGCATGGAGCAGGCCTGGGCGCGCTTCCTCAGCCCCGTCCTGCGCCTTCGCGACCTCCTCACTCCGGGCCCGGCAGATCAGGTCGAGTCGCCCGCGATCTTCGGCTCCGAGGAGCCGTATCCGCGGCTCTCCGAGCGGCCGGACGTGCTCGTCTTCCAGACTGAGCCGCTGACAGAGTCGGTCGAGGTGACCGGCCCGATGACCGTGCACCTCTGGATCTCCTCGAGCGCGCTCGACACGGACTTCACGGCAAAGCTCGTGGACGTGCACCCGGCGAACGAGGACTACCCGGACGGGTACGACATGCTCCTCAACGACTCCGTGATCCGCTGCCGCTATCGCGAGGGCTTCGATCGGGAGGTGTTGCTCGAGCCGGGCGTTCCCGTGCCGGTCACGATCTCCCTGCCGCCGACGAGCAACCTGTTCGACGTCGGGCACCGGATCCGGGTCGACATCTCGTCGTCGAACTGGCCGCGGCTCGACGTGAACCCGAACACGGGGGAGCCGATGGGGCGGCACACCCATCAGGTCGTGGCGGAGCAGACCGTGTACGTCGACGCGGAGCGACCTTCACGCATCGTGCTGCCGGTGATTCCCGGGTAGCCGTGACCTACGGCATCGTTGCGGCCCTGGACGTCATGGTCCCGATGCGGGACGGCGTCCGGCTGGCGTTCGATGTCTACCGGCCCGGGCTCCACGGCTCCTTCGCCGAGGGCCGATTCCCGACGATCATGTGTCACACGGCCTACGACAAGGCGACGAGGCGGTACGTCGAGATCGCCGACTTCTTCGTCCCTCGCGGGTACGCAGTCGTGCTCGTCGACATGCGCGACCGGTACCACTCGGAGGGCTCGGGGACCTACTTCCACTCCGCAACGCCGCACACCGGCCGCGATGGGTACGACATCGTCGAGTGGATCGCGGCACAGCCGTGGTCAAACGGGCGCGTCGGCACTGTCGGCAGCTCCTACGCGGGCCAGGTGCAGGTCAGGACGGCACTCGAGAGGCCACCGCATCTGAGCGCGATCTGGCCCGACGTGGTGACGACGAACAACTACGCGAACTGCGCGCGCGAGGGCGGCGCGATGCAGGGGCAGATGTTCTGGGCGCTCTTCATCCACGCCCAGGACGCGCAGGACATCGCGGACGACCCGGCCAAACAGCAAGACGTCTGGAACGACCTTCGTGACCTCCGGCGGCTCTACCGCGCGACGCCCTGGCAGCGCGGGCAGACCTCGCTCCGACACGTGCCGACGCTCGAGCAGACGCTGATCGACTACGCGACCCGCGGCACCTACGACGCGTGGTGGGCTCGGGAGGAGTGCGACTACACCGCGCACTTCGACCGGCACGCCGACGTTCCGATGACGGTCTCGTCGGGCTGGTTCGACCCCTGGGCCGGGCCGGACGCTGACTACTGGGCGGCGATGGCGGCGCAGAACGCCGCACCCCAGCGGCTCGTACTCGGCCCCTGGAGCCACGTTGGCATGCGCGGGGAGGCGACGTACTGCCACGAAGTCGACTTCGGCCCGGACAGCGTCTGGGGCGTCGAGCGCTACTTCGAGGAGCAGCTCGACTACTTCTCGCGTTGGCTGCCGGACGACGCCACCGGACAGCCTGCCGGTGAGCCGCCGATCCGGATCTTCGTCATGGGCGGCGGCTCGGGCCGCCGCACCGCCGACGGTAAGCTCGACCACGGCGGTTGCTGGCGCGAGGAGTGGGAGTGGCCGCTCGCCCGTGCCGTCCCGACGACGCTCTACCTGCACGGGGACGGCAGCCTCGCGAGCTCGACGCCGGCCTATGCCGCCGAGCCGCTGCGCTACACCTTCGATCCGGCGAGACCGGTGCCGACGGTCGGCGGCGCCTACTGCGCGATCGGCGAGCTTCCCGACGACGGGCCAGGCATGGAGCAGGCGTGGGCGCGTTTCCTCCATCCGGTCCTCCGGCTGCGCGACGTGCTGACACCTGGCCCGGCCGACCAGCGGGAGGCGCCGCAGTTCTTCGGTTCGGAGCCTCCGTACCCGCGTCTGTCGGAGCGCGCGGATGTGCTCGTGTTCCACACCGATCCGCTCGCCGAGGCGGTCGAGGTGACGGGCCCGTCACTCGTGCATCTGTGGATCTCCTCGAGCGCGCTCGACACGGACTTCACGGCCAAGCTGATCGACGTGCACCCGGCGAATGACGACTACCCGGACGGCTACGACATGCTGCTCGTCGACTCCGTGATCCGCTGCCGCTACCGGGAGGGCTTCGATCGGGAGGTGTTGCTCGAGCCGGGCGTTCCCGTTCCGGTGACGATCTCGTTGTGGGCGACGAGCAACCTGTTCGACGTCGGCCACCGGATCCGGGTCGACATCTCGTCGTCGAACTGGCCGCGTCTCGACGTGAACCCGAACACAGGCGAGCCGGTGGGCCGCCACACTGGCACAGTGGTGGTTTACAACTCGGTATACTTGGACCGTGACCGCCCTTCATACATGGTGCTGCCGGTGATCCCCGGGTAGGCATGCGACACGGGATCGTCGTCACGCAGGATGTGATGGTCCCGATGCGGAACGGCGTCCGGCTGGCGTTCAACGTCTAACGACCGGGGCGGGACGGGGAGTTCGCCGACGGGCGCTTTCCGACCTTGATGTCCCACACGGCGTACGACAAGGCGAAGAAGCGGTAGGCCGAGATTGAGGACTTCTTCGTTCCCCGTGGGTATGCGGTAGTGCTCGTCGACATGCGCGACCGCTATCGCTCCGTGGGCTCGGGCACCTACTTCCACTCCGCGACCCCACACACGGGCCGGGAGGAGGGTCCGGCGACGATAGCACGATCCTCTTGAGGGCTTTATTGGAAACACGAGCCGACTTGTGCGGTGAAGTTCTGCTGACAATGACGGATCAAGAAGCAGTATCTGCTGCCCTCGAGGCCGGCGTCGGCGGAAAGATCGCTATGCGCTTGGGCGGCAAGATCAGCCGGGGCTTCTTTCGGCGGCTGTACGTGGTCGGCGTCGTGACCTACGTAGGTTCGCCGGTGAATCGCGCCTACAGTTCGCTCAGCAGACGGTGCTCCAATAAGGTGCGTATACTTCGCACATTCTGCTGCCGGTGATTCCGGCTTAGCGTCGCGAAACAAGAAAGTAGGAACACGAGGTATGTTCAGTCGCAATATTGCCGTCCAACTCGACATAAAAGTACCAGCCCGGGATGGAGTGGGACTCTCCACCGACATCTATCGGCCGCGGAAGGGTGGACCGTTCCCCGTGTTGCTCTGCCGCACAATCTACGATAATCAGCAGTCCCGATATGCGGATATGATTCAGCAGTTCGTCGAGCACGGCTATGCGGTGGTGATTCAGGACTCCCGTGGGCGCTATGACTCTGACGGGGTCTGGGATCCGTACCTGTGTGAAGGCCCCGACGGCTATGACACGCAGGAGTGGATTGGCAAGCAACCCTGGTGTGACGGCAACATTGGGATGTTTGGTCTATCGTACGTTGGGTTTACTCAGGTACAGACTGCACCATTGGCAAGCAAATTCTTGAAAACGATTGTGCCGGAAGGTAATCAGGAGGATAACTACGGCCATCTCTACACCGAGGGCGTGCTTCACCTTCAGAACGCGATAAACTTCGGCTGGTGGATTGGGAAGAGGATAGTACATAGTTACGCTCGGGTGCACTTCAACCCTGAGCCACTGTACTGGCACTTGCCACTTTTGACCGCGTTGGACGAATTCAACCCACAGCCGGTGTACAGATTGTTCTTAGAGCATCCGACATTTGACGACTATTGGAAGTCGTACAGCCTAAAAGGGCGCTACAAGGATATTGAGATACCGGCGTTACACATTACCGGCTGGTACGACAACCTGCAGCACGAGCAGTTTAAACAGTTTCGCGGATGGACGAAGGAAGCCAAGACACCAGAGGCACGGCGACTGACCAAGATGATTGTCGGACCCTGGGTTCATTCAGCGCTTGGCAGTGCTGAATCGTACGGTGATGTCCAATTCGGCTCAGAGGCCGCAATGGACCTGATGCAGGTGCGCCTACGCTGGTACGATCAGCGGCTGAGGGGCATAGATACCGGCGTTGATCAAGAACCTCCGCTGCGGTTGTTCATCATGGGCGCAAATGTCTGGCGTGACGAAAACGAATGGCCACTGGCGCGGACGCAGTTTACCAACTATTACATTCACAGCGGTGGGAGCGCAAACTCGCTCTTTGGCGACGGAACGCTCAGCACCGTGCCACCGGAAAATGAACCGGCCGATACCTTCGACTACGACCCGGCAAATCCGGTCCCAACCCAGGGCGGTCAGTCGCAAATGCCCGACAACCAGGGTCCGCGAGACCGTCGCCAGGTCGAGCGGCGAGATGACGTGCTGGTGTTCTCAACACCCGTCTTGGAGAGGGATGTTGAAGCGACCGGTCCCGTTGAACTGGTGTTGTACGCATCAACAAGTGCTGTAGATACCGATTTCGTCGCCTCGCTGATTGACGTTTATCCAAGTGGTCAGGCGATTATCATCACGGAAGGGGTCGTCCGCGCCCGCTACCGCGAATCACTGGAATCAGTCAAGCTCATTGAACCCGGAAAAGCATATGAATACCAAATTATTCTGTGGGAGATGGGCTGCTGTTTTAAGGCCGGTCACCAGATTCGACTGGAGATCACAAGCAGCAATTTCCCGCACTGGAATCGAAACCTCAACACTGGTGAGGATCTGAACACGAGCGAGCGGATGGAAATCGCGCACCAGACAATCCTGCACAACGCCGAGTACCCAACACACCTCGTCCTGCCGATCATCCCCGCCTGAGAAGCCGTTCTCGGGATAGAGCACGTTCGAGCGCAGTGGTCTCCCGGGAGACCACTGCGCTCGAACGGTTTATGACCAGACGACCGTGGTGTCCGAGGCGGTTTCGCAAAGACTGGCGCGCCGCACGAATTCACCGAGCCGTCGCCGGACAGGCTCGGAGCGCAGTCTATGAAGCAGGTCTCTATTCCTGGCTTCAGCCTCGCTAGCCTCGATGGGCGCTATATCGATCGCGAGTCCGGCGAGGTGATGACCTTGAAAGTCAAGGATGCGGCGATCGAGGCCGACAAGAACGGCCATGCGCTGGTGCTACGTCCGGTCGGCGTCAACCGTTTTCTGGATAACTGGTCCAATGTCGACACGACGGCTGAGATCGAAGCCGGGCCGGAGAAGGCGCCGGTGATCCGCATGGATTTTGGTGGGCAGACGTGCGTCTTCGATCCGGCGCCGGTCTACGAGCTGTCATCGGCGGCGCTGGATGCCTGTGTCGGCCGCTATGGCAGCGAAGAGCTGGCGACCACGTTCGATGTCAGGCGAGAGAAGTATGGGCTGGTGCTCAAGTTCGGTCCCGGCTTCCACCGCCAGGCCCTGGTGGCGTTGTAGCCGCTCGGCCCTGACCGCTTCGCTGGCAAGACCGAACTTTGGCAGAGCTGGTGGGTGGTCCACGCCATCCGCATGATCCGCGAGAGCGGACGCGTCATGGCGATGCTGGTCAGCTCGGATTGAATGAAGGATGTCCGGCTCGATCGGGTGAGCTGAGGCGGTGCGCTGCCTTCTGCCATAAGGGCGAGGTGGCCATCTTGCAGCGCGCCTGCAACCGACAACGTGAGCAATGCCGCTCCCTGGCGCCGTAGGCGGTCTGGCGGAGCAGCTTCAGCAGCGAGGGAAGCTCGGCCAGGTCCGCGCCGCTCCAGGCGGCTATTGCCAGCATGACTGCGTCATGGGCGGTGGACGCATCGACCTTGGGGCCGACGAAGCCGTAGCGCATTAGGACACGGAGGACATGGGTGTCGACCACGAAGGCCAGCATGTCGAGGGTACTGAAGTTCAGCGTCGCCGCAGCGATCTTGCGGTCGACGCCGGGAATTCGGTGCAGCCAAGCGAGAACGTCGGTCACGCGCCAGTCGCGAAGGAACTCTAGGTTGAAGTCCGGGCGCTCGACGGCGATGAGGCGGAGCGCGGGACCGTGCTCCTTCGCCTTGCTGTCGGCGAAAATTGCGTCGAAGATTGGCCTATCGATCGCCGCGGGCGGGGCCTTTGCCAGATCTATCCAGTGCGGGTAGCGGTGGACGAGGTCTGAAGAGGCCATAAGCGAGACCGGATCGAGTGGCCGGCTGCGGATAAACGACTTGACGAACTGGCTCATGGGCGGCAGCCCCACTGCGTCACGAAGACGGTCGAAAACCTCGCAGAGGCGGTCTCTCATGTGGCCGATCTCGCCCGTCATGGCCAGGCCGAACCTCGTTTGCATGATGCAGGCGATGGCATAGAACCAATAGGGAACACACAATGGGCAAGCGCGTGCCGTGATTGGCGCTTCACTTTTTCGAGGCGTTGCCACGTTGTCTCGTCCGCCTCGACGAGCTTCTGTCAAAGCAAAGTGGTACTTGGCAGGCGCGCGGTCAGAGTGTAAGATGTGCAGGTGCATGGGTGCTTGAATTTCCTGTCCGTCACAGGTCGGCAGGACGCCGGCGATCACATCGACATCTGGGATGATGTGCGGCGTCTCGTCCGTTCTGGGCAGAACCTGGCGGGCGTAGTCGGGCCATGCCTTGTCGGCTTCCAGAATTACGAGGGCGCCCGAGTTCACCAGATCTTAATGTCTCCGGGTCCAGGCTGGTTGGTCGCCAACCGCGGGGAAGTCTAGGGACCAGACCAACCCGTCCGCATGGATGTCCTCGATCGGGTGTTCGGGCTGGTAATGCTCGCTCATACATATGGGCTCCGCGCACCTTCGGTCGGGGCGATACGAAGCACCGATTAACGGCGTTGTCATAGTTGGACGGATTACAAAGCATCCTAGGCGGCAAACATGTATTTCGTTGGTGATGACATGCGGGATGCCGTTGGCCGCCATGTCGCATTTTCGGCGGTGGTCCGCTAGTCTGGCGGCCTACTTGGAAAGGGAGACCGATCATGACCGAAGCTTGCATCGTCGGCTGGGCGCATTCGCCCTTTGGCAGACTCCAAGACCCCGATATCGAATCGCTGATCGGTCGTGTCGCCTGTGCGGCTATCTCCGATGTCGGACTCGAACCTCATGACATGGATGCCACCTTCCTCAGCGTGTTCAACAACGGGTTCTCGAACCAGGATTTCCCCGCCTCGCTGGTGTTGCAGCACGTGCCGGAACTGCGCTTCAAGCCGATCACCCGATGCGAGAATGCCTGCGCCTCGGGGTCCGCGGCGATCCATGGTGCGCGCGACTTCCTACTGGCTGGGCGTGGGCGGTTTGCGCTGGTAATCGGGGTGGAGAAGATGACCTCGACCCTGAGCAAGCAAGTGGGCGACATCCTTCTGAAGGCCAGCTACCAGAAAGAAGAGTCGGACATTCCGGCCGGTTTCGCGGGTGTGTTCGGCAAGATCGCGGAGAAATATTTCCAGCTCCATGGCGATCAGTCCGACGCGCTGGCGGCGATCGCGGCGAAGAACCATAAGAACGGCGTGGACAATCCCTATGCTCACATTCGCAAGGATTTGGGCTACGATTTCTGCCGCAACGTGTCCGAAGAGAACCCCTACGTGGCGCCGCCGCTGAAACGGACCGATTGTTCCCTGGTGTCAGACGGGGCGGTTGCGCTGATCATGACGAACGAGGAAACCGCCAAGGCCATGGGCAAGGCCGTGCGCTTCAAGGCCGCCGTGCAGGTCAACGACTTTCTGCCGATCAGCAAACGCGACATCACCCAGTTCGAGGGTGCGGCGCATGCCTGGGCGCAGGCGTTGCGCGCCGCCGACATGAAGCTGGAGGACCTGTCCTTCGTCGAAACCCATGACTGCTTCACGATCGCCGAACTGCTCGAATATGAGGCGATGGGTATTACCGCGCCGGGTCAGGGTGCACGCGCGATCCTCGAAGGGTGGACGCAGAAGGATGGCAAACTGCCGACCAACCGTTCGGGCGGGCTGAAGGCGAAGGGTCACCCGATCGGGGCCACGGGTGTATCCATGCATGTCATTGCGGCGATGCAGCTCACCGGTGAGGCGGGCGCGATGCAGTTGCCGAAGGCGGATGTGGCTGGGGTGTTCAACATGGGTGGCGCGGCGGTGGCCAACTACGTGTCAATTCTCGAGTGGCTGCGCTAGGTAGGGGGAATGGCGTGGCAGTGCCCCGCCCGTCCTCTCCCCAGACCGGACACAGGCAGGAGTCGCACCAGTGATCCCGACGTCGAACCTCGCTCATTTCCTAGTCCAGACCGCAAGGCGCTTTCCCAACCGCCCCGCCATCGTCTGGAGCGACATGACCTTGACCTGGGCGGACTTTCTGCGGCGCGTCCAGTCCGCCGCCGGCGCGCTGGCCGAGCGCGGGGTGCGCCATGGCGATCGCGTGCTGGTGCATGCCAGAAACTCCAACGCTGTCTTGGAAACCATGTTCGCGACCTGGACCATCGGTGCGACTTGGGTCCCCACCAATTTCCGCCTGACCCCGCCAGAGGTCGCCTATCTCGCGCAATCCTCCGGTGCCTCGGTGCACATCTTTGACAGTGCCTTCCCCGACCACGCCGCCACCGCCAGAGCTGAAAACCCGGACTGCCGGTTGGAAGTCTTTATTGGCGAAGGCCAATTGGAATGGGAGGCTCTGGCCACACACCCTAGACCGGTCACACAGTTGGCCAATGTGGATCGCGATCATCCCGCCTGGTTCTTCTATACATCGGGAACCACCGGGCGTCCGAAGGCCGGTATTCTGACCCATGGGCAGATGGAATACGTCATCTGTAACCATCTCTGCGACCTGATGCCCGGCACCACAGAGCGGGACGCGTCTTTGGTCGTGGCCCCGCTGTCGCACGGCGCCGGTATCCACGCTCTGCCGCAGATTGCCCGGGGTGCACCGATCATTTTGCTGTCAGGGGAGCGGCTGGATTGCGAGGAAGCCTGGCGCTTGATCGAAAAGCACCATATCAGCAACATGTTCACCGTGCCGACGATCCTGACCATGCTGACCCGGCACGAAGCGGTGGACCGCTACGACCATTCATCCCTGCGCCACGTCATCTATGCCGGCGCGCCGATGTATCGCGCCGATCAGGTTCATGCGTTACGTAAGCTGGGCAAGGTGATCGTGCAGTATTTCGGCATGGGCGAGGTGACCGGCAACATCACCGTGCTGCCGGCGGACCTGCACAGCGAGAACGACGAAGATATGCCGGTGGGAAGCTGCGGGTATCCGCGCACCGGGATGGATGTCGTGATCCTGAACGATGTCGGCACCCGTCTTCCGCCTGACACGACCGGGGAGATCTGTGTGCGCGGTCCTGGCGTGTTCGCCGGCTACCACAACAACCCTGAGGCCACGGACAAGGCGACCGCGCATGGCTGGTTCCACACCGGCGATCTGGGACACATGGACGCGCGGGGCTTCGTCTATATCACGGGACGCGCCTCGGACATGTATATCTCAGGCGGGTCCAACGTGTATCCGCGGGAAATCGAGGAAGCCCTGTTGCTGCATCCTGCGATCGCGGAGGCCTGCGTCCTGGGCATGCCACACGAAAAATGGGGTGAAACCGGTGTGGCGGTCGTGGTGCTGGAACCGGACGCCACGGTCTCGGAAACGGCGCTTCTAGTGCACCTGGACGGCCGACTGGCGAAATACAAATGGCCGACTCAGTTCGTGTTTTGGCGGGAATTGCCGAAATCAGGCTACGGCAAGGTAACCAAGCGTGACGTGAAACGCTTGCTAGAGAGCGCGTGACCGGCCATCCGACACCCATTCTCGAAAGGCGACATTATCTATGCCGGAATCCGGAAAACGGCATCCGGTGTGCCGCGTCTTTCTTCGCCGGCTGGCTGCAATCGCCGGGGGAGGACGTGGTTGCTACAGCCGTGATACGCGTTATGCGCCTCGTTCACGGAGATCCGTCCGATTCGTGATCTAGCCAAGATCGCCTACTATCACGCGCATATCTATTAGGACGCGGACAGCCGCAAGCGTGCGCCCAGTTGCGGCCCTGGGTGGAGTAGCGATTAACCGTCCGAATGGGTCTGACGAAGACAAGGTCCTCAAAGAGGTGTTCCACGTACTAAAGTCCGGAGGCCGCTTCGCCGTTTCCGACGAGGTTGTGTCTGGCAATGTTCCGGCGGAAGTCCAGCGCAGTATGGAACCGGGAGGGTGTGCTGTATCGGAGGCGGGCTGCTGGAGTTTGATTAGACCTTGGAGTTGTAAATCTGCGGTGTAGAAATTGCATATGCGGCGGGGTGTGGGATGGTGTAATTCAAGCGTTGGTGGGGTGCGGTGAGAGTTGGTAATGCCAATGCCGGCGTATAGAATTTGTGCAATTTGTGTTTGTTAGGACGATCAATATTTGCATTATAGTTAAATAATTGAGTAAATGTAGTCTCTGACTATAACAAAATGGTTGGTTGGGGGTCAGCGCAGAGTGGTAGTTGACAAGTGCGGTGTCAGCGTGTACCATGCGAAGGTGATGGGGAGCTTGGGTTTCCTGTCCCTCGGAAGCATGCCGGAAAGATTGATGCCTTCGAGGAAGGGTACGTCGCCTGCAACTGTGTTGAAGTAAGCGGCGCTGATGTTGATCTGGTGGGCCGCACCACGCGGATGACCTCTCGCCCGCTGAAACTCAGTTGAGGAAGCGAGCTTCCCCTGAGGTGAGCGTTGTCTTTTGAGCGACCCGAAACGTAGGCTCGGGGTGTCGACGCGAGTGTATTGCGGAAAGTTTGCAACTGGCGGTGTTACAGCTGTGCTCGAAACCTTGGGGCCGGCGGGGAGCGTTCGCATTGGCGAAAACGCCGGACCGAAAAACCCGCTCAAAATTGGCAAAGCGCAGATTTTAGGCGCAAACTGCGTCATTGCATTCGCGTTGCATTGGCGCGGCAATTGTGGGTCCGGCTTCAACGGAGTTTTGGTAAAATCAGCGCGTTCTGCAACCGCAAGAAGCATCATGAGCGACGCCAAATAAGAATGCTATTTGCTTTTAACGCTGTCGCAAATTTGCCAGCGGGGTTTTGTGGATGACTGTTCTAAGCTTATGTGTGGCGATCGATATCGGCGGGACCTTCACCGATATCGTGGTCGCCGACGGGACCACATTCATCGCCCAGGAAAAGATCCTGTCGACACCCGAGGATTACAGCCGGGCAATCCAAGAGGGCCTCGTGCGGCTTTTCGCGCGGACCAGAATATCCCCCGCGACGATAGCGCTAGTGGTGCATGGAACGACGATTGCGACGAATGCGATCATCGAAGGACAGGGCGCCAGGACCGCGCTGTTGACCACCGAAGGTTTTGCAGACGTGCTCGAACTGCGGCGGATGCGAGTCCCCGAACTGTACAATTTCTATTACGAGAAGCCGCGGCCGCTGGTGCCCCGGCGTCGGCGGTACGAGGCGCGTGAGCGTCTGGCCGCCGATGGCAGCGTGATCCTTCCGCTCGACAAGAGCCGGCTTCGCGTGACCCTTGAGGAAATTGCAGGCGAGAATATCGATGCGCTCGCGATCTGCTTCCTGCATTCCTACGCCAATGGCGCACACGAGCTTTTCGCCTATGAGGAAGCACAGCGAGTTCTCGGAGCAAAAGTCTATGTGACCGCCTCGCATCTGATCCTGCCTGAGATCCGGGAATACGAGCGAACCAGTACGACTGTGCTGAATGCCTATGTGGCGCCGGTGGTGCGGGCCTACCTTTTGCGAATCGTCGAAGTGTTGACCGGGCTTGGAATCACTGCACCGCTGCGCGTCATGCAGTCCAACGGCGGTGTTCTGGGGGTCGAAGCGGTCCTTCGCATTCCGGCGACCATCGTCGAGTCCGGACCGGCGGCGGGCGTGGTCGGCGGCGCCATGATCACGCGGAGGCTCACGCCGCCGAACGCGATCACCATCGATATGGGCGGTACAACCGCCAAGGCCGCTCTGATTGAAGACGGGCAGGTCATCAAGACCAGCGAGTATGAAGTCGGTTTGGGGATCAACGTCAGCAGCCAGCTGGTCAAGGGCCGCGGTCATGCGCTGCGCCTGCCGGTCATCGATATCTCCGAGATCGGTGCCGGCGGCGGCAGTCTCGCAAAGGTCGATGCCACTGGGCGGCTCCTGGTCGGACCGGAAAGCGCAGGCTCCGCGCCGGGTCCGGTCTGCTACGGGCGCGGCGGAAAGGTCGCGACGCTGACCGATGCGATGATGATCCTCGGCTATATCAGCGATGTGGGTCTCGCCGGAGGGACGGTTCCGGTGCATCGGGCCCCGGCCGAAGAGTCGATCACGGTGCAGATCGCGAAGCCGCTGAAGACCGATGTCGTCGAAGCGGCTCATGGAATCTATCTGGTCGCCGCCGCCGTCATGACACGGGCCGTCAAGGCGGTGACGACATTTCGCGGGCGCGATCCGCGCGACTTCGCCCTGGTGGCGTTCGGCGGCAATGGTGCGCTAATGGCGCCGGAAATAGCCGAAAGCCTGCAAATGAAACGCATCGTCGTCCCGCCGCTTCCGGGTGTCTTCAGCGCCTGCGGATTGCTGGTGGCCCCGACCGAGCGGGAGATGGTGCGGACCATATTCGAGCGGCTTACGGAAATTTCCGCGCATCAGCTCAAGACTTGGTTCGCGGAACTTGCTTCAACCGCGACCCAGCAATTGATCGAGGATGGCTGCGATTGCGACCGGATCACGATGCGTTACATGGCCGATCTGCGTTACGGCGGGCAGGCCTACGAACTCACGATTGGGATTTTACCCGATTCCTCCGGCATGCTGCGTATCGATGCGGTCGCGCAGTCGTTTCACGATGAGCATTATCGGACATACGGACATTCCTCGACCAGCGAGCCGGTGGTACTGGTGAGTCTGCGGGTTATCGCCCAGGAGCCGGCACCCATCGCCGAAATGCCGAAGATCGCGTTGGAGACTACGGTTGCGCCGGAAACGCGCGGCACTCGGAGTTTATATTTTGGTCGGCACCACGGCTATCACCAGACGTCAATCCTCGGACGCGCGGATCTGCGGGCGGCAGGCGCCACGCCGGGGCCGCTCGTGATCGAGGAATACGACGCCACGACGCTCGTTCCGCCGGGTTGGCTGGCGCAGATCGACGCGAACCTGAATATTGTTCTCGATCGCATGGAAGACCGTCATGGCGGCGCGTGATCCGATTAGGCTCGAAGTAGTCAAGAACGCACTCGATTCGATCGCGGATCAGATTGCGCTCGTTCTGATGCGAAGCGCGTATTCACCTGTTGTGCGGGATTCGCTCGATTATTCCACGGCGGTCTGCGACCGGTCCGGCCGCTTCGTGGCGCAAGGATTGACGACGGCGCTTCACCTCGGGTCTTTCCCAGGCGCTATGCGCAGTACCATCGCGCAAGCCGGCAATGGTATGCGCCCGGGCGACATCTATATTTTTAACGATCCCTATAATAGCGGCGGCATGCACCTGCCGGACATCTATATGATTAAGCCGGTTTTCTTTTGCGGCAAGGTGGAAGGTTACTCCACCGCGCTGGTACATCATGCGGATCTCGGTGGCATCGCGCCTGGATCCATGGCGGTTTATGCGACCGAGATCTATCAGGAGGGAATCTGCATTCCGTTCCTGAAGCTCTACGAGGAGGGCAAGCTCAACCAGACTTTACTCGACATGATCGCCTCTAATGTCCGTATCCCACGACAGGTGATCGGCGATCTTCGCGCGCAGGTGGCGGGAGTCGTGCGCGGCGAGCAAGGGCTTGTCGATCTCCTCGAGCGTTACGGGGCCGAGGAATTCCACGGCTATTGCGTAGCGCTGCACGAGAACGCCGAGGCTGCGATGCGGCGCGTCATCGCGTCGATTCCGGATGGCTGCTACGAGCACGAGGATTTTATCGACGGTTTAGGTGAGGATCCACAGCTCATCCTCTTCCGCGTCGCCGTGACCGTGACGGGCGATTCTGTCTCGCTCGACTGGACCGGCACCTCACCTCAGGTGAAGGCGGCGATCAACGCGCCGGGGCCATTCCTAGCGTCAGCCAGCTACCTCGCATTCCGGTGCCTCGCCGGACATGAGATTCCGAACGCCGAAGGCTACATAAAGCCGATCAGCGTAAGCGCGCCGAAAGGCACGATCGTAAATCCCAACCCGCCGGCAGCCGCAAACGCACGCGGCGTCGTCGGCTTTCGAGTTTTCGACACTGTGCTCGGTGCACTCAGCAAGGCGGTGCCCGGTCAGATTCCGGCCGGCAACGAAGGCGGCGCGATCAATTTCTCGGTTGGCGGGCAATGGAAAGGTAAGCTCTACGTCTTCAATGAGACTACGATGGGGGCGTGGGGCGGCCGACCGACGCTCGATGGCATAGATGGCGCTGCTAATCTCGCGGCCAACCAATCCAACCAGCCGGTCGAGTTGATCGAAGCGGAAAATCCGCTTATAATCGAGCGCTATGGGTTTGTTCCGGATTCCGGGGGCGCGGGACAATTTCGCGGCGGAATGGCGATCCTGCGGCAATATCGGTTCCTTGCGCCCGAAAGTTTGATGACGTTCCGGTCGGATCGCCGAGAGGTTCTTCCACCGGCCGGAATCGACGGTTGCCTTGGTACGCCGAACCTCAACGTGCTCCGCCCCAAGGATGGAATCCTGCGCTTGCTTCCGGTGCTTCCGATGGAAGGCTATACGGTGTCGGAAGGAGATGTTTTTTATCAAGTCCTTCCGGGCGGCGGTGGCTATGGGCATCCGTTCGACCGCCCGGCCGAAAGCGTTCTGGAGGACGTCCTTGATCGCAAAATCACCACCGAATACGCCGAGGCGATGTACGGTGTCGTGGTGGAGAAATGCGGCACGATCGATGCCGGCGCGACCGCTAAACTGCGCAGCACGCGGCCCGCGGCGGACGCGAAGCGTCACCTGTCCTTTTTCTCCCGCGCCATTGGGACGTTCGTGCCGGGCCTCAGCTATCGTCTGAACTCTGCGGAGTCAGATCAATGAGCGCTCAGCGGCCAGCGTGGATCGAAATCGATCTTGGAAGCCTGCGCCATAACGCAGCCTTGATCCGAAAGGAAATCGGCGACTGCTCCACCTTCTACGCCGTCGTGAAGGGTGATGCGTATGGGGCCGGCATTCCGGCTGTCGTGAACGCTCTCAAGGACTCCAAGGTGGAAGCGTTCGCAGCCGGTGATTTCGATGAGGCCATGGAGGTCCGGAAATATGCGCCTGATGCGACCATCCTGCTCTACGGTTCCTATACGCCCGATCAGATCCCCGAGCTTTCGACATTCGGAATAGTGCTGACCGCGTATTCGCAGGAATGCGTTGCCGCGCTGGCGCAGGTCGATGGACCGCTGACGGTGATGATCAAGGTCGATTGCGGGTTCGGCCGCCTCGGTGTTCGCGAGGCCGAAATCGAAAGTATTCTGCGCGAAATCCAGACTCTGCCGCAAATCAAGCTACGGGGTCTCTACGCCCATATCGGGGCAGGCGACGACCCGGCCGCGGTTTCTGTTCAGGCCGAGCGCTTTGCGGCCGCACAACGTTCCGCCGAATGTCTTGGCTTCCACGGGCTCGAATACATGGTCGCTAGCAGCCGAGTTCTGGTCAGTTATCCGCAAATGAAATCAAATGCAGTCAATCCCGGCCGCTTACTGTACGGCCTGCTAGAGCCGCCGTGGCGGGATCGCGTCGCCGTTCGGTCGGTTTTCAAGGCGGTCAAGTCGCGCCTGATTCAGGTTAAACACCTGCCGGAAGACCGACGCTATGGCTATCGCCCGTTCATTGAAACGCTGCCGGCGGATTTGCGCGTTGGCATTGCGGCGATCGGATTTGCCGCGGAGCTCCCGCGCGCTATGAACGGCACCCATGTCCTGGTGCGGGGCCGGCGGGCGACCGTCATCGGTCTTTCATCGATGGAACATCTATTGATCAATCTCACGGGCATCGACGATGCGATCGCGGGCGACGAGATCGTTCTATTCGGCCAGCAGGGCAATGAATCGATCTCGGGAGAAGCGTTTTCGCAGGCACTCGGGGTATCTGAGCT
>CAMATI010000059.1 GCA_945861095.1 Asaia bogorensis
AAGGCGGATTGGCAATTCACCACTGCCGAGGCCCGCGTTAAGCTGAAGAGGCTTTACCCCACATTATGAACGACTCGGGGCACTAGGACTGGGTGTCATGTCCGCTGGATATGCAAGCAAATCCAGGGCACAAACCGGATACCCGAACCGGCCGGTGCGGGTGATCGTGCCCTATGCCCCGGGTGCGGGGACCGATTTCGTCGTGCGGCCGGTGGCGGAGCGACTGTCACGGCAGATGGGGCAGCAATTCGTCGTCGAACATCGCGGTGGCGGCGCGGGTACCGTGGGCACCGAAACCGTCGTCCGCTCCGCGCCCGATGGCTACACAATCCTGATGACGCCGCAGGCGCCGATCCAATTGATCCCGCATCTGCGCAAACTCAGTTACGATCCCTTGACCAATCTGGTAACGATCGGGCGCATGGGCGAGTCGATTTCCGGTTTTGCGGCGCATCCGTCCCTTGGCGTCAAGAACATGACAGAATTCGTGGCGCTCGCGAAAAAGAGCCCCGGCAAATACACCTTTGCCACCGCTGGCGTCGGTTCGGTGAACCATTTGCGGGCCGAGACGCTGAAATTGATGGCCGGTATCGATCTGCTGCACGTCCCGTACAAAGGCGTGGGGGAGGCTTTGCCCGATCTTCTGGCCGGCAATGTGGATTGCATGTTCGACACCAGCGTCTTTCCACATGCCAAAGCCGGAAAACTTTCGCTGCTGGCGATCCTGGCGGATGAGCGGTACGTGGAGTTTCCGGACGTGGGTACGATGAAGGAACAGGGGTTTCCCGAGTACGATGTGCTCGTGTGGTATGGCGCCTATGCCCCGGCCGGCGTGCCGACGCCGATTTTGGAATCGCTCCATCGGGAAATCGCCGCGGTACACTCCGACAATGACTTCAAGGCCAGTCAGTTCGCGGGCGGCATCCGAATCTACCCGGACGCGCTGTCAATGACGCAGTTGCGCGATCGGATCAGGGCGCAGTCGGGGTATTTCGGGGACCTGATCCGGCGGGCCGATATCAGGCTGGAATCGTAGGCAACCCCGGGGGGAACAGAAGGGCGCCACGACAGCGCCCTTCGGTCCGGGCGATCATTCCTTGCGGACGATGCCCAGGCGTTCCATGGCGCCCCGGTAGGCCACGATCTGGCGCTGTGCGAACTCCGTATAGTCGGCCGAGTTCATATAGCGGTTGGGTTGATCGAGTTGCTTCAGAATCGCCTCGTGCTCCGGCGTTTCCATGGCCTTCTTGAACCCATCATGCAGGATCCGCACGATCGCCGGGTCCATGCCCTTGGGTCCCGCCAGCCCGTAGGGGAAGTTCAGATCGATCTCCGACTTCAGGCCGAGCTGGTTGAGGCCGGGAATGTCCGGGTAGCGCGGGCTGGGGTCTTCGGTCAGCCACAGGACCGGACGCGCCTGGCCGGCGTCGATGATCGGGAACACGTTGCCGCCGACCGCGGTCAGGTCGATATGCTCGCCCAGCATTGCGGCCACCTGCTCGGACGCGCCGCGGAAGGGCACGTGGCGCATCTTCAAGCCCAACGGATAGGCCGCGGATTCGAAGGCCAGATGCGTGGCGCTGCCGACGCCAGGGGTGGAATAGGTCAGTTTTAGCGGGTTGGCGCGGGCTTCCGCGGCGATTTCGGACCAGGTCTTCCAGCGCGCGTCGTCCTTCACCGCGACCACGATGCGATAGCCGGACAGGCTGATAATGTAGGTGAAGTCCTTGGCCGGATCGAACGCGACCTTTTGCAGATTCGGGACGGTGTAGATGCCGGCCCCGACATAGGAAATCGTGTAACCGTCGGGCTTGGCGGTCTGCGCCATCACGGCGGGCCCGATCGTGCCGGCGCCGCCCAGCTTGTTCTCGACGACGACGGGAACGCCGAAAATGTCCTTCGCCTTGGCCGCCAGCACGCGCAGATGGATATCCGACGGCCCACCGGCGGCGAATACGTTGATCAGGGTGATCGGGCGGGACGGAAAGCCCTGCGGGGCCTGGGCCGTCGCTGGTCCGCTGGATATGCCCAGGCAAACCAGGGTGGTAAGGATGAAACTCAATCGGACCATGATATCACCAGGTAGATTTTTGCCGGGATTCAGTCCCGTGCTGTGCTGTCGGCGTATGCTCGCCTTGCCAAAGGGATATCGGAGCCAGGCGGTACGGCATAATCCGCCCGCGGTCGTCCGGACCCGACCCGGCACCCCGGGTCGGGTCCCTGGCATCAGCCGAGATGCTTCGCGAAAAACTCCATCGTCCGGGTCTGAGCCAGTTCATAGTCCGGCTTGCTGAAGCTGCCGCGCTCATTGCAGCCGAAGCCGTGCTCGGCGCCCATATACACATGGGATTCGACCTTCGGCTGCGCGGCCTTGATCGCGTCCACATCGGTCATCGGGATGGAGGCGTCCTTCTCCCCGAAATGCATCTGCACGACGCAGTTCGGACGCTCGTCCTTCGTGCCGGCGATGCCGCCGCCGTACCAGCAGGACGACGCGGCGAACTTGGTGGTCCGTGTCGCGCCCCACCAGGCGACGGTGCCGCCGAAGCAGTAGCCGACAATGCCCAACTTCTTGCCGGAAAGCTGGGCGGCGGAGGCTTCAATGTCCGCCATGACCTGGGCGTCCGACAGCTTCATGCGAAACTCCCGGCCTTTCGCGACATCGTCGGCGGTGTAGCCGAGCTCGACGCCGCGGTCCGTCCGGTCGAAGAGGGCGGGGCAAACCACCGCGTATCCCGCCGCGGCGAACCGATCGGCCATGTCGCGCATGTGGTGGTTGACGCCGAAAATCTCCTGCACGACCACGATGCCCTTGGTGGCATTCTCGGGTCCCGCGACATAGGCCGAGAAGCGGTGCCCGTCCGCCGCCTTAAGTTCAATCGTCTTTCCCATGGCCAAAGCCTCCCACATGATCTGCCAGATCGCAGGCCGCCAGGATGGCGTTCCCGCCGCGATCGTCAATGGCGACTGGATGAAAATCGCGGATCGGTCATCCGCCCGATACGCCCCGTCGCGTCGTTGGGTCGGCGGGTCGGTTGTCGGGCAGCCTGTGTCAGCGGCCGGCAAAACGGGCGAACGATACCGCCAGAACGTCATAGATCGGCCGCTTGAACGGCACCGCCATGGCGGGAAGTTCGGACAGTTCCGCCCAGCGCCAGGCGTCGAATTCCGGATGAGGGTCAAGGTCCAGCCGGATATCGCTGTCCTGGCCGGTGAAGCGCAAGGCAAACCAGCGCTGGCGCTGCCCGCGATAGCGGCCGTGCAGAGCCACCCCGATCAGGTGAGAGGGCAGGTCATAGGTCAACCACACGGGGTGTTCGCCGATGATCTCGGCCTTGTCGGTGCCGATCTCCTCGGCCAATTCGCGTAGCACGGCGGACCGAGGGTCCTCATCGGCGTCGATCCCGCCCTGCGGCAACTGCCACCCGCCCGGCGCCCCTTCCGCGTTCGGCAAGTCCGCTCGGCGGGCCACGAAGATCCGTCCCTGGGCGTCGAACAGCGCGGCGCCGACATTGGGGCGATAGGGAAGGTCCATCAGTTCGGGGTCCCTGTGACGGGGGGTTCCACCAGCGCGGTCACCGGCGCCAGCACCAAACCCCGATTGTTGAGCGAATTGGTCCAGGCGGCGATCCGCTCCAAGGTGACGGGATGCGGCGCCGTGGCCACGCCGAGCGCGCTGCCGCGATCCTTGGCCAGCCGGGACAACTCCTCCAACCGAGCGTCCAGGGCGTCCCGGCTGGCGGGTTCATCGATGACGATGTCGACCGCAACGCTCCAGACCGCTTTGGATCGGGCCTGACCGCGCCGAGCATCGACATACAGCAGGCCCCGAGATCGCAGCACCGACAGGACGGCATCCATCTGGTCGGTCATCAGGGAAAACCGCTCGCCTCGCATCGGTCCCAGGATACTGGTGGCCCCGACATACCCGCCAATCCGCGACAGGACCCAATCCAGTTGCTCCAGGTTTCGACTCGGCGGCAGGTGGGTCATCAGGGCCCTGGCGCCGGGGTCGTTCAGCGGAAACCCCTCCGGCTCCATTGGCAGGGACACCAGATACTCATGCCCGGCGATTCTTGCCGCGGACAAAGCCTTCTGAAAGTGTTCGGCGTACGGGGACACGGCCAGCGTGATCCCGCTGGGCAGGGTGTGGGCCGCGGCGATGCTGTCAGCTTCGTTCATGCCAATGCCGGCGACGATCAGTCCCACCCGCGCGCGCTTCGTATCGCGGTCGAAGGGGGCGGCATAGACCTGCATGGGCATGCGGCCATCGCTGGAAATTCGCGGCAGCATGTCACCGCGAGAGGCTGGGTTGGATTCCAGCAGTCCCGGGTCCGGGTCGGCCACGGCACCGGGCATGTCTCGGCCCGGACGGTCCTGGGGCCGCGTCGCCGTCGGCCGTTGGTCCGCGATGGCGGGCCGAGGTTCCGGCGTCGGATCGGCGGCTGGCGGTGGCTTCAGGTCCACCTTGGAGGTAACCGGCTGAGGCGGGCCGAGAATTTGCAGGGTTGCGGCCAACGCGCCAAGGATGCCCATGACGAGCATCCAGGCACGGGCCAAGCCCCACCAGCCGGCAAATATCAGGCGCAGGCGGCCGAACATGAAGGTCGGGCCAGGCAGTACCGCGGCTCAGTTCGCCGCCGCGCTTTTGCGTGCGATCATGGCCTTGGCCAGGACCAGAGCCTGCTGCAACTGGAAATCGGTCTCATCCGGCTTGGTTGGGTCGAATTTCGGGAACCCTTCCGGCGGCTTGGCCGGCAGTTCGCTGGCGATGGGCGGAAGGTCGGTGCGTGGCGGCAGTGGCAGCGCGCCGGTGCCACCCTGGTTGCTGAGCACGCGATTGAGATCGGATTCCCGCTCCGCCCCGAACCGGACCGGATCTTCGCGGGTTTCCGACACGTTGACGTCCGGTATGATGCCCAGTGCCTGGATGGACCGGCCGGACGGAGTGTAATATCGCGCCGTCGTCAGCCGCATGGCGCCGTTGCCGGGCAGCGGCATGACGGTCTGCACCGATCCCTTGCCGAAGCTGCGGGTCCCAAGCAGGATCGCCCGGTGGTGGTCCTGGAGCGCCCCGGCCACGATTTCCGACGCCGATGCCGATCCGCCGTTGATCAGCACGACGATCGGCGCGCCATTCAACAGGTCTCCGCCCTTGGCGTCCCAGCGTTGGCTGTCCTCCGAATGGCGGGCGCGGGTCGAAACGACCTCCCCCTGGTTGAGGAATTCCGCCGATACCGCGACGGCCTGATCGAGCAACCCGCCTGGATTGTTGCGCAGATCCAGGATCAGCGCCTTCAGCTTGCCGCCTGATGCCTGCTTGCTCAGGTTACGGATCGCCTGTTTTACGCCGGATGCCGCCTGTTCACTGAACTGGGACAACCGCAAGTAGCCGATGTCGTCCGGCTGCATGCGCGACTTGACGACCTGGATTTGGATCGTCTCGCGGACCAGCGGCACCTCTATGGGTTTGTCGACGCTTTGGCGCTTGATTGTCAGCACGATGCGGGAATTGGGCGGGCCGCGCATCCGTTCGACCGCTTCGTTCAGGGTCAGTCCAAGGACGGTCTTGCCGTCCAATGCCGTGATGATGTCGCCGGGCTTGATGCCGGCCCGGAAGGCGGGCGTGTCATCGATCGGGGAGACGACCTTGATCAGGCCCTTTTCCTCGGTGACTTCGATCCCAAGACCGCCGAATTCGCCCTTGGTCTGCACCTGCATGTCCTTGAATGCCTTGGCATTCATGTAGGAACTATGGGCATCCAGGCCGGTCAGCATGCCGTTGATGGCATTTTCGATCAGTTGGCGGTCGTTCACCGGTTCCACATACTCAGCGCGCACGCGTTCCAGCACGTCGCCGAACACTTTCAGCAACTGGTAGATTTCGGTGCGCGATCCGTCCTGGGCGAACGCGCTGCCAAGCACGTTGTAGGTCGGCCCGGCGATGATGCCAGCGACAAAGGCCGTCCCGATCAATAATCCGTTGCGCCAACGCCGCTGACGAACATCCATTGCATATGTTCCTTCGGGCTACGCGCCTGTATGATCGTCATGGCCGGGCTTGACCATGCGCGGGCGGCACGCCCCACCAAACCCCAACACGCATCACACGAGTCCAGACCGTCTTTTCGCGCGTGCCGATATGCGTCGTCCACTATTCATTTGCAGTCCTCTGCTAGCCGCCTTGGTCGGGCGGACCATTCGTGGGCGGCAGGCGATCGACGACCGGGCACTAAACAGGCCCGCGTATGTGGCGGGAC
Source organism: Asaia bogorensis (assembly GCA_945861095.1). Lineage (GTDB taxonomy): Bacteria > Pseudomonadota > Alphaproteobacteria > Acetobacterales > Acetobacteraceae > Rhodopila. Next base: position 6,261 of record CAMATI010000059.1, read on the forward strand.
GCACGCTTTGTACCCACCGCAACCTCAGATGCGAGCACACCGGGCAAGGCGCAAGTTCGCCCAAGGCCCAAAAGTGGCGAAAGTCTGACATGAACATACGGCAACGGCGGCGCGTTCAACCGCTTGTCCGAAGCCATGGAGCCGGATTGACCGGATTTCCGTCATGGCGGAGTTCGACATACAGCGATGGGCGCCGTCCGGGGCCACCGGGCTGCCAGTCCGGCATGACCCCCACGGGTTCGCCCATTTGCACGGATTGCCCGGCTTTGGCGTCCAGCCGGTCCAACCCGGCCATGACGACATGGTATCCGCCGCCGCAATCCACGATCACCAACAGCCCATAGCTGCGAAACTGGTCGGAGAACACGACTCGCCCGGTGCATGGTGCGACGACGCGCGCGGCGGGCGCGACCTGATAGGACACGCCGGTTGCCGGGCCGGCTTCGGTCCCATCCCCCCAGGACCGGACGATGCGCCCGGCGACCGGTGCCACCAGTTGACCCTTGGCCTGGGTGCCTGGCGGAATCGTTCCGGCGCCCGTCGGGCGGGCGAGCGTGGCTTCCTTCTTGCGCGCCGCTTCGGCCTCCGCGGCCCGCTTCTGGCGGTCAAGCCGAGCGGCTTCGTCGCGGGCGCGGGCTTCGTCGGCTTTGCGCTGGGCTTCGATGGCGGCCAAAGCCTGTCGCAGCGAATCCCCCCGCACCGCTTCCGCCGCCGCCCTGCCGGCCGCCCGTTCCGCGTCGCTTTCGGCCCGTGCGCGCACGGCCCGCGCGGCCGCGATGTCGCGCCCCAATGCTTCGGATTCGGCGGCCTGGGCCGCGACGGCCTGAGCGTATTTGGGTGATTCGGCCCGGACCGCGCGGGTTGCGGCATCCAGATCGAGTTGGTCCTGTCGCAGCGCCTCGGCTTCGGTTTCCAGTTGGCGGGACAGGAATTTCAGCACCAGGATGCCGCGCAGCCGGTCTTCCGGGGGGGCGGGCACGGCCAGCAGGGTTTCCACCGGGTAAAGGGACAGGCGCTGGATCAGCGGCAGCAGCGGCTGCATCGCTTCGGCGCGGGCCGCCAGCCTCCCCTCTGCCTCTCGCCTGCGACCCGCCAGATCCCCCAGCCGTTCGGCTGCCTCCACGGTTGCGGTCTCCGCCTGGCGTAGCTTTGCCGCGGCGGCGATGCGCGCGGCGGTCAGGCGGTGCTCCTCGGCCGCCGCGTGGGCGGCGCGGGCTTCGGCGTCTTTCTGTTCGGCAAGCCGAGCGGCGCGGGATTGCTCCGATTCGCGGATATCCTGGTGTGTCACACCCTTGGGGGGCGGGGGCGCGCCAAGAGCCGCGCCGGCCCAGGCGAGCAGCATCAGTCCGAGCAGGCTACTCCGCGGCGCGGGTTGCATCTTCGCGTGCCGCGGCGGAGGCCGCTTCTTCGCGTTTCGCGGCGGAGGCCGCTTCTTCGCGTGCCGTGGCGGAGGCCGCTTCTTCGCATTCCGTGGCGGAGGCCGCATTTTCGCGCCGCGCGGGGGCGGGTGCCCGCGTAAGGATCGACGTGCCAGTCATCTGATGGGGTTGCGGCAATCCCATCAGGTTCAGCAGGGTCGGCGCCAGGTCGGCGAGCCGACCGTCATGGATCGCCGCGCCGGGGCCGCCCATCAGGATCACCGGAACCGGGTTGGTGGTGTGCGATGTGTGAGGTCCGCCGATTTCGGGGTCCTTCATCATCTCGCAATTGCCGTGGTCGGCGGTGATCAGCAGCGCGCCACCCTGCTTGCGGATTGCCTCAGCGATCCGTCCCAGGCCGGTGTCGACGGTTTCGACCGCCTTGATCGCGGCTGGCAGGCTGCCGGTATGGCCCACCATGTCGGGGTTCGCGAAGTTCAGCACGATCAGGTCGAACTTGCCGGTGCCGATCGCGTCCACCGCCCGATCGGTCAGTTCCGCCGCCGACATTTCCGGTTGCAGATCGTAGGTGGCGACCTTGGGGGACGGGACCATGATCCGTTCCTCCCCCGCATACGGCGTTTCCTGGCCGCCGTTCAGGAAGTAGGTCACGTGCGGGTACTTCTCGGTTTCCGCCATGCGCAATTGCGTGCGTCCGGCATCCGCGACGACCTTGCCCAGGATGTTTTCCAGGGTTTCGGGGGCGAACAGCACCCCCAGGAACGGCGCCAGGGCGTCGGAGTAGCGGGTCATGCCGACCGCGGCGGCGAAGCGGATCGTGCGGGCGCGCGGGAAGCCGTCGAAGCCGGGGTCCAGGAAGGCGGCCAGGATTTCGCGCACCCGGTCGGCACGGAAGTTGAAGCACAGGATGGCGTCGCCGTCCTTCATGCCGCTGTAGTCGCCGATCACGGCGGGGGCGACGAATTCGTCGAACTGGCCCTTGGCGTAGGCGGCGCGGATCACCGCCATCGGGTCGGCGAAACGCTCCCCCGTCGCCTCGGCCATGGTGGCGTAGGCTTTGGAGACCCGGTCCCAGCGCTTGTCGCGGTCCATGACGAAATAGCGGCCCATCACGGTGGTGATCGACACGCCCTCGGGCAGGGCGGCCCGCAACCGGGTCAGATCGTCGGCCGCCGATTGCGGCGGCGTGTCGCGGCCGTCGGTGAAGGCGTGGACGACCGTCCTGACCCCCGCCGCGTGCAGCAGGTGTGCCATCGCGGCGGCGTGGTCCTGGTGAGAGTGCACGCCGCCCGGGGAAACCAGACCGAGCAGGTGGCAGGTGCCGCCGGTGGATTTCAGGGTAGCGATCAGTGCCTGAAAGGCCGGTGCCTGGGCGATGGACCCGTCATGCACCGCGTCGCCGATACGGACCAGTTCCTGCTTCACGACGCGGCCGGCGCCGATATTCAGGTGGCCGACTTCGGAATTGCCCATCTGCCCGGTGGGCAAGCCCACATCGCGCCCGGATGTGTGGATGAGCGCATGCGGGCAGGAGTTCCACAGCGCGGTGAAATTCGGGGTCTTCGCCAGGCAAACCGCATTGTCGGCGACTTCCTCCCGCCAGCCGAATCCGTCCAGGATCATCAGCATTACCGGTCGGATGGCCTGTGCGGTCATTGGGAATCTCCTGCCTTTCAGTCTACCGGTGCGTAGCGCTCCATGCCGCTGGGAACAAGTTCACGATATCAGGATGGCGGCGGGTGCGCGCCAGCCCGAGGGAATGCCGACCGGATGGCGATGGTTCGGATGGCGGCATCAATACTCGAACTGGTAGGTGATCCCGACCCGCGCGCCGTCGCCGCCGTTGCCACTGCCGGTGGCCGAACCGGTCCCGTTGCCGACGGTGGTTTCCAGTTTCAAACCCTTGGCGATGTCGATCTGCACGGTGGCCTCGGTCCCGCCGCCCGACGCGCTTTGCTTGGCGCCCAGATAGACGCCCGGCGCCAGGTAGCGGCCGGCTTCCAGGGCCGGGGCACCGCTGGCGCTCGATCCGACGGACAGCCGATCGAGGCCGAACGAACGGCGCAGATTGTCCAGCGGATCGCCGAGGCCGCTTGTCGCGCCGGACAGGGACGCGAGGCCGGCGGCGAGTTGCGCGATCTGGAACGGGCTGAGTTTGGCCGTGCTGTTGTCGAACAGCAGGCGCGCCAGGATTTCGTCCTGCGGCATGTCCGGCGTGCTGGAGAGTTTCACCCGCGGGTCCTTCACGCTGCCGCTGATGGTCAGGTTGGTGGTCAGACCGGCCCGTGCCGAGGTGGCAACCAGCAGGAGCGATGGGTTGGTCAGGCCGGCCCCGGCAAAGTCGATGGTGCCGGATGTCAGCGACAGCGTCTGGCCGACGACGGAGAATGTGCCGCGGCGCAAGGTCAGGCCGCCGACGGGCTGCGGAGCCGCCACGGATCCCTGAAAGGCCACTTTGCCGCCGAGTTCGACGTCCAGGCCTCGACCGCGGATGAAAATCCGGCCAGGGGCATCGAGCACCAGGTTCAGGGCGATGGCGGGTGCCGGTACTGGCGCCGTGGGGGCAGATGGTGGGAGCGGCGCGCCGGCGATGCGGACCGGGATGGTCACCACGCTCGACGGCAGCCGTTCCGGGATTCGGATATCGGCCTGGGACACCCGTAAGGTCCCGCCGAGGGTCATGTCGGCATTCAGCCGCCCGGTCAGGGTCATGTCAGTGTCGATCAGCGCCGCCACCAGGTCGCTGGAGAGCGGCCGAGCCTTGGTGGCGATGAGGCGAAGGTCGATGGGGAGGCCGTCGGTGAGACCGATGGTGCCGCGGACGTCAACGCTGCCCTGCCCGGCGCGGCCGGTCAGGTGGACCAGCCGCAAGAGATCGCCGTCCGCCTGAAGCGTGGCGTCGATGGCGGAAATCCGGGCGCCGAGGACCGAATCCTGAACCTCGCCGCCGGTTACGCGGGCGGAGCCTCCCAGTTTGGGGTCGGCGAAGGAGCCTCTGACGGTGGTATCGAGGTCGATCATGCCCTTGACCCGGCGACCCTGCGCGGCCAGCAGCGGGTTGAGCATGGCCAGGTCAACCGAGCCGCCGACACGAAGGGTCAGCCCCGTGGCGGCCGCGAGCGGGACGGCGCCGGCGACGGTGAGCTTCGATACGCCGGCCGTCGCTCGCAGGTCGATCAGCGCCGTGTGCCCCTGCAAGGTTGCCTGGGCCACGACGTTCGCCACCGGCAGCGCCCGTCCCGGACCGGCGCGCATGCGAAGACCGGAGGCTGTGACCTTGACGGTGCCCTCCGGCCGGTCGAGCCGGCCGGTCAGGCGCATGTCGGCGCCGATCGTGCCGTCGCTGGCCAGATTGGGGGCGAGGAGCGCGGCGATATCGGCCGGCAGGTTGCGCAGGGTGGCGGTCAGGTCCAGAGCCGGGACCATCCGTCCGGACAGGGCCAGTTCCGCCTGCCGGTATCCCAGACGCAGGCGGTCCACCGTGACGCCATCTCCGAACCCGAACCGGACCGGGGAGAGCAGGCGGATCGTCTGATCTTTCCAGTCCGCTTTCAGGGCCGACAACGTCAAAGCCGAGGCATCGGCGTTGAACATGCCGCCGGATTGCAGCCGCACCGCCGGGCCTGCCGCCAGGGTTGCATCGGCGTTCAGGGTCAGTGCGATGGCCGAGAGGGGCCCGCGAGCAGACAGGCGGGCCGATCCCCGCATGTCACCGATGGCGATGCGGTCGAACGTGGCGAGACCATCCGTGACGGGATTCCCGAGCAGGTCGGTGACCGCGACACGTATGGTGGTCTGGGCGATTTTTGCCGAACCGGCCCAGGCGGCATCCCGCAAGGTGGCGGACAGTTGGGCCGTGTTCGCCTCTGTGGTCAGGCTGGCGTCCAGGTTGCCTTCGACGGGCTGGCCGATCAACGGTGTCAGATCCGCCAGGCGGGACATGGTCAGTCGTATTGCGCCGGTGGGGACGGATTGCTCGGAGATGGCCTCTTGTCGCAGGGCGATGGCGCCCTCTGCGTGCAGGCTCTTCCAGTCTGCCCGATCGATCGAAACCCGCACGTCGCCGGCGTCTTCCACCACCGCCATTGCCAAGGTCATGGGCGCACCGAACAGCGAGCCTTCGGCGGTCACGCGCGCGCTTGGGGCTGTGGTCAGGCCGGCGATGTCCAGATGCGCGGTGATCGGCCCGGAGGCCTGGCCCATGGTGCCGATCTCCCCGGATAGATCGGCGGTCAGGGCCAGATCGTTGATCGGGCCGGTGGTTGTCCCGCGCACCTCCATCTGCCCGGTGAGCGATGGCTGTAGATTGGCCAGATCGCTCAGACGCAGGGTCCAGTCCAGGTCCAGGCGTTGGCTGGAGACGGCACCGCTCGCCGAGGCCAGAAGGCCGTGCCCGCCGATGGCCAGGCTGTGCAGGGTCACCGAGCCGGAATCCCGCACCGTGGCCGCCAGATCGATCCGCGCGGTATCGCCGACCAGGGTTGGCAAGGGCGACGGACCACCCAGGATGCCGAGTATGCCGCGTGCCTTCAACGACGTCGCCCCGACATGGCGGGTCGCGTCCAGTTCGATCTTCGCCCCTCCTTGCGCGGAAAATCCCGCGAGCACGGTGAAGGGGTGGATGTCGGGGATCGTCACCGTGACCGTTGCACCGGATGGCAACTCGGTGATTGTCGAACCGGACCGGCCTGGGATGGATTCGGGCGGCGGTGTGGCCTCCGGGTTTGGCTCCGGTGTTCCGGCAGAGGCGATGGCGCCGCTGGTCCGCCGGTCATCCGCTGGCCCGCCTTGCGCCATTGCTTCTGGTGGCTTGTCGCGGTTATCCGCACCGGTCGCGTCCAGGATGGTTCCGGGGAACATGCCGTCGATCGATGCCAGGGCATGGCGGATCGCGAAGCGGACCGGACGGCCCGGGGTGTCAAGCCGGGCGGTTGCGTCGATCGTGATCGGCGATGCGGCGAGCAGGTCGGGGGAGGGGCCGGGGATGCGCGCGCCATCCAACCGCCCGTTCAGCCCGATCTGTCCGGCATTGCCGACGATGGTGGCGTGGATGGCGCGAATCGAGGCCTCGCCGGCCTGGAATCCCACGATGTCCAGGGTCCCGCGCGCGTCCGGGCGGGTCGGCGATCCCCGTAGGGTCGCGTCCAACCCGATCGAGTCCCAGGACAGATATGGCGCCGGGCGCATGGCCGGTGCCGTGACCGAGACCGCCAGATCGCCCGTCATTCCCCCCGTCATTCCCCCCGTCATTCCCCCCGTCATTCCCCCCGTCGTTCCCCCCGTCGTTCCCCCCGTCATTCCCATTATGTCGATGGTGCCGTTGACGGCACCGACCAATGGACCGGCGGTGGCGGACAGGGTGGTTTTCAGGCGATCCAGCGGTCCCTCGATCAGACCGTCGACCCTGAGCGCGCCAATATCCGGCAGACCGGCCAAGGCGCCGATCAGGCCGCTTGGCGCCTCCGCCACGGTCAGCTTCGCCCGCAGGCCATCCGGGTGCAGCGTGGCATCCAGCCGGTAGGTCCCGGGCGCTGCTTCCCGTGTGCGGTCCGCGAGGGTCAGTTCGACGCTGCCTAGCCGCGGCGTATCGATGTGGAGGCGGCCGTCGATTTCCAGGCCGGTTGCATGGCCCAGGACCGACGCGCCCAGGTTCAGCCGAGGGATATGCAGGCGCGCGAGGGCCAGCCGGAGGGGCGGGAAGGCGGGGCCGCCACCGCTGGGGGCGGTCGAAGCCGGCAAGCGCGACAGATCGACCTGTTTGGCTTCCAGCAGCGCTACATCGACCCGACCGCTCAGCAGCCGGGTCGGCGCCCATTGCAAGCTGGCATCCAGAATCCGCCCATACGGGCCGGACGGGTCGGCGATGTCGATGCGCGCGATGCGAAGGTTGTCCGGGAAGCGCCCGGACAGACCCTCGATCCGGACGGTGCCGCCGGTCAGTTGCGCGACCGAACGCTCGATCAGGCGACGGCCGGGATCGGTGTTGGCGGCGAGCAGCCCGATCGCGATCGCCAGGATCGGGACCGCGATCAGGACCGCCGCACAGCCCGCGACCCAGACGAACAGCCGGCGCATCAGAAGGCCTGCCCGATGCCGATATACAACTCGAACGAGTCGCCCCCGGGCTGCTTGTTCAAGGGCACGGCGATGTCCAGACGGATCGGCCCGATGGAGGTGTAGTAGCGCGCTCCGACTCCGGCACCCGCCCTCCAGGTGCCGCTGAACGGCTTGCCGTCGGTGCTGACCTGACCGGCATCCACGAATCCGACCACGCCGTAGCTGTCCAGGAAGCGCTGGCGGAATTCGATCGTACCGGTCGAGACGGCATTGCCTCCGGTTGGGCGGTTGCTGGCGAACTGGGGACCGACCGACTGATAGCGATAGCCGCGCACGGTGCCGCTGCCGCCGGCGTAGAATCGCTGATCCGGCGGCAGGCCGAAGACTCCGGCACCGGAGACCTGCCCGACCAGGCCGCGCAAGGCGAGCACGCTGCGGCCTTCGGTACCCCGGTCGAAGTAGGAGGAGCCGGCGGCCTGCATGATCACGAAGGTTCCCGTGGGGCTGGACGATCCCCCGTTCGACAACGCCAACGACAGCGTCGGCGTGACGGAGAATGACGCACGTATGCCTTTGGTGGGGTCCAGCGGATTGTCGGTCGAGTCGAATCTGGCGCTGATCGGCAATCCGACCAGATTGTAACTGTTGGTCATGCCCTCCTGCGTGATCTGTTCCTGCTCGCCGAATATGCCAACGCTGACCGTCCAGCGTGGCGACAGTCGCCGGCTCAGGGCAATGCGCTCGGTCACGGCGGTCTGATCATAGGCCTGGAGGCTCTGTTTGACCGCGTTCAGGTTGATTTCCAGCGCCTGGTCGCGGGCGAGGAAATCCGGCTGCCGGTATTGCGTGCCCGCCGAATAACCCGGCTTGGCCGTCGCGTTGCCCCCGTGTTGCACCGCGCCCGTGAAACTGAGCTGTTCAGCCCCGCCGAACAGATTGCGGTGGCGCCAGGACGCGGTCAGCCCGACGCCAAGATCGGTCGAATAGGACGCGCCGAGTTCCACGGCGTGCAAAGGACGTTCGGTAACGTCGATCCGCATCGGCAACGCGCCGTTCGCATCCAGTTGATCGGCTGGCACCATGCGCACGACGGAGAACGTGCCCAACTCCATCAGATCGGTTCGCGCCGTATCGATCGCCGCCGGATTGAAAAGCTGGCCGGATTTCAGCAACAGCCGCTCCCGCACGAAAGATTCGCGCATATCGCGCAGACCGTCGATGCGAATCGGGCCGAGATTGGCTTGCTTTCCCGTCTCGATCCGAAAGGCCAGGTCCAGCGTGTCGCGATCCGGGTAGGCGGTGGCCGGCAGCAAGGTCACCTGGGCCAGCGGATAGCCGGCGTTCCGCAGCGCCGCCAGCATGCGTTCCTGGCCGGCGATGACGTCGGCGGCCAGGGCTGGCTGTCCGGCGGTCAGTCCCAAGGCGGCGCCCAGGACCGCGGCCACGGTTGCCGGCGCGGACCCCTCGATATCGACGCGACCGAATCGGAACCGAGAACCGGGGTCTATGGCGGCTTCGACCTGGAGCACGGCGGCGGCGGGCGCGCGGTCCACGAAGTCCGGCAGGCCCGGATCGTCGATCGGGCGTCCGGCGATCGTCACACTGACGCGGCCCTTATATACCCTGTTCACGCGATAATCCGGGAAAATCGCATTGGTTGGCCCCGTGTGTCGGCAGTTCCTGTCGATTCGGATTTTCGGGTTCTCGTGTCACCAGGGTATAGTAGCCAAAGGCCTGCAAAGCGGCCTCGAATCGTGCCGCATCCTGGCGGGCGCGTTCCACGAGGGCGAAACCGCCAACCGGCGCCTTGTCCCGCAGAACCAACAGGTTCGAGCTGTCGCGCACCGCCGCATCCAGGGTTGCGTCACCGGATGGGGCCAGAATGACGTCATAGGGTTGCGGGTCCGCGGCGTTCAGCCCCAGCGGCAGAATCGCCGCCAGAAGCACGGCGGTCAGGCGATAGGACGGGCGGGCGGCGGAGCGGGGCGGCGGTGTGCGCGGTGTGACCAAGGCTCGATCCATCGGGTGGTCCTACTATGGTCTGATCCGGCGTCCACGGACAGTCGCGCGAAGTTCGTGCAACCGTCACGGATGCGCCATTGTTTGGTCACAGGTCACACGGTATCGCTTGGGGCATGCGAGAATCCCGCCGCCATCAGAAATCACCCCACGTGGGTCATCTGGCCCGCCGGCCCCAGTTCTTCCACCTCCCATCCCGATCGGAGGAGGCTCGGCAGGCCGAGCGGGATGAGCGGGATCGATTGAGTTTGTCGCGGCGGCTGCGGGTCGCGCGCCGCGGGGCGACGATCGTGCTTTGGACCTTGCCTGCGATGCTTGCCCAGGCGGTCTGCCTGTTGCTGCCGGGCCGTCCGAAGGTGGCCTTTGCGCGGATCTATTGGGCGGTGTTCACGCGGCTGCTGGGATTGCGGGTGCGCGTGATCGGCCAATTGGCCGCCCATGACGGCGGGCGTCCGGTGATCTATGTGTCCAACCATTCCTCCTGGGTCGATATCCCGGTGGTGGGTGGTGTGCTGGACGGCTGCTTCGTCGCGAAGGGCGATGTCGCGGGCTGGCCGGTGATCGGCACCATTGCGCGCATGGGCCGCACGGTCTTCGTCAGCCGTCAGCGGGTGACCACCGGGCGGGAGCGCGATGAGATGCGCCATGTGCTGGACAAGGGCGACCGGCTGATCCTGTTTCCGGAAGGCACCAGTTCCGACGGATCGCGGGTGCTGCCGTTCCGCTCCTCGTTCTTTTCCGTGGCCGAGGCCAAATCGACCGTCGATCTGTCGCGCCTGCCGCTGATCCAGCCGGTATCCGTGGTGTACGACCGGTTGGACGGGTTGCCGACCGGGCGGGCCAGCCGGCCGGTGTTTGCCTGGTATGGCGACATGGACATCACCTCGCATTTCGGGCGACTCGGCCAGCATGTCGGGCTGCGTGCGACCGTCCTGTTGCATACCCCGCTGGATCCGATCCGGTTTCGCGATCGCAAGGCGCTCAGCCAGGCCGTCTGGCAGACGGTTGCCGATGGCGCGTCCACCCTGCGGCAGAACCGGCCTGCCAAGCCGCTGGAACCGGCGGAATCGGCGGAGGCGGACGTGACGGGCGGAGAGGCGGTTTTCGCGTGATCGCGGCGCGCCACGGTTGCCCTGTCGGCTTCCGGGTGGGCTTCCGCTTTGGCTTCCGCTTTGGCTTCCGCTTTGGCTTCCGCTTTGGCTTCTGGGGGCGATCGCCCGTCATGCGGACCTTGACACCACCCAAGCCCTGTCTGTCACACTGGCGCATGCCCCAGGGATTCGGCTCAATTCGTTGCCCTTGACCGTACCGATGCCGTCGGTACTTCTTTCCGCGCGTTCGGGCGGGCCTATCCGCCAGGACGACGCGGAGCATGATCGATGACCGAGACCCAGGGAAACGATTTTCAGGCTGGCGGTTGCGGCCCGACCGAGCGCAAGCGGCTGCACGTCATCACCTGGGGCTGTCAGATGAACGTGTATGACAGCGGCCGCATGGCGGATGTGCTGGCGCCGCTCGGCTACGCGCCGGTCGCCGTTCCGGACGACGCCGATATGGTCATCCTCAACACCTGCCATATTCGCGACAAGGCGGCGGAAAAAGTGTTCTCCGAGCTCGGTCGTCTGCGCAAACTGAAGGATGCGCGCGCCGAACAGGGGCATCGGATGGTGCTGGCGGTGGCCGGTTGCGTGGCGCAAGCGGAAGGCGCGGAAATTCTCGCCCGAGCCCCCTATGTCGACATTGTGCTCGGCCCCCAGACCTATCACCGGTTGCCGGAGATGGTCGCGCGCGCCGCCCGCGCCGGCGGGGCCGTCGTCGAGACCGATTTCCCGCCGGAGGACAAATTCGACCACCTGCCCGACCAGGCGGCGCCGCAGGGCGTCACGGCGTTCCTGACCATCCAGGAGGGTTGCGATAAATTCTGCAGCTTCTGCGTTGTCCCCTACACGCGTGGCGCCGAACAGAGCCGCCCCGCCGCGGCGATCCTGGCCGAAGCTCGCCGGCTGGTGGCGCAGGGCACGCGAGAGATCACGCTCCTCGGCCAGAACGTGAATGCCTGGCATGGGGCGGCGCCAGACGGCCAAACCCAAAACGGCCAAACCCAAAACGGCCAAACCCAAAACGGCCAAACCCAAAATGGCCAAACCCAAAATGGGAACACATGGGGCCTGGGCCGGCTGCTGCGAGAACTGGCCACCCTGCCGGACCTGCTGCGGCTGCGCTATGCGACATCGCATCCGCGCGACATGGATGACGACCTGATCGCCGCGCATCGGGACGTGCCGACGCTGATGCCGTTCCTGCATCTGCCGATCCAGTCGGGATCCGACCGGATGCTGGCGGCGATGAACCGCAAGCACACCGCCGCGGATTACCTGGCATTGGTGGACCGGCTTCGCACGGCCCGCCCGGACCTGGCGCTGTCGTCGGATTTCATCGTCGGCCATCCCGGGGAGACCGAAGCCGATTTCGAGGCCACCATGGCCTTGGTGCGGACCATCGGGTTTGCCCAGGCCTACAGCTTTAAATACTCCCCCCGGCCCGGCACTCCCGCCGCCGGCGCGCCGTTTCAGGTCTCGGAGGCCGACAAGGATCGGCGTCTTCAGACGTTGCAGGCGCTGCTGCGCGAACAGCAGGCCCGCTTCAACGCCGGGTGTGTCGGACGGGCGCTGCCGGTTCTGTTTACCGGACCCGGCCGCCATCCGGGCCAGATCGCCGGGCGTTCACCGTTTCTTCAACCCGTCCATGTATCCGCCGACGCGGCCCTGATCGGCCAGGAGCACATGACCACGATCGCCGCCGCCCTGCCGAATTCCCTGGCGGGGGTGATTGGCGCCCCCCAAACCCACCAGGCTCCAACCCACCAGGCTCCAACCCAGCAGGCTCCAACCCAGCAGGCCCCAACCCAACAGGCCCGAACTCAACAGGAGAGACTCAGCGCTTGACCCACATCTCCGCACCGAACGTCGGATCCTCCGCCGCGCCATCCAGTGGCAAGGCGGTCACACTCCAGTTCAGCGACAATTTGCTGCTGCCGTTGTTGCTTGGAGATCACGACCGACATCTGGTGCGAATCGAGCAGGCGTTGGGGGTCCGCGTGTCGTGCCGTGGCAATCGGGTGGCGGTGGTCGGGGAGGCGTCTCGCGTTCAAGCGGCGCAAACCATCCTGCAAGGCCTGTGGCGGAAGCTGGAACGGGGCGAGAGCGTGGGGCGCCCGGAAGTCGAAGCGGCGATCAAGCTGGGGGAGGCCGAGACCGACCCACGCCTGCCGCTGTCGGACGTCCCGGCGATTCGCACCCGGCGCGGCGCGGTGGCGGCGCGCAGTCCCGGCCAGGCCGTCTACATGGACGCTCTGGCCAAGCATGACATGGTATTCGGAGTCGGCCCCGCCGGCACCGGCAAGACCTATCTGGCCGTGGCACAGGCCGTCGCCATGTTGCAGGCCGGCAAGGTCGATCGGATCGTGTTGTCTCGCCCGGCCGTCGAAGCGGGGGAGCGGTTGGGCTTCCTGCCTGGCGACATGAAGGAGAAGGTCGACCCCTATCTGCGCCCGCTCTACGACGCGCTGCACGACATGATGCCGGCCGACCAGGTGATCCGTCGCCTGACGAACGGAGAGATCGAGGTTGCCCCTCTGGCCTTCATGCGCGGACGCACCCTGGCGCACAGCTACGCCATTTTGGATGAGGCGCAGAACACCACCGCCGTGCAGATGAAGATGTTTCTTACCCGCATGGGGGAGGGCACGCGGATGGTGATCACCGGCGACCTGACCCAGGTCGATCTGCCGACCGGCGTCCGATCCGGCCTGCGCGATGCGCTGGATACGGTCGAAGGTGTGCAGGGAATCGGCGTTGTGCGCTTCGATAACCGGGATGTGGTGCGCCACCCCCTGGTCGCGCGCATCGTGGAGGCGTATGATCAACGCGCCGCGGCTGAAGGCGATAAGCGCCGTGAATCGCGTCGCGCGCATGAGCAGGACAATGGACCCGGCGAGTAGATGCCCCGCATTGGCGGGGATCCTGGACGAACTTTCGATTATCATCGCTGATCCGGCATGGCGCCGGCACGTCCCGAACGCGGCGTCCATCGCCCGACGCGCGGCGCGTGCCGCTGGCGCGCGGGCCGCGGTGGTGTTGACCACGGACCGGATGGTGCGGCGGTTGAATGCGCTGCATCGTGGTCGGAACAAGCCGACCAACGTGCTGACCTACGAGCAGCCGGCGCCGGAGGTGATCCTGGCGCTCGGTGTCGTGCGGCGGGAAGCCGCGGCGCAGGCCAAGCGCGTGGCGCATCATTTGGCACATCTGATCGTGCACGGGGCGCTGCATCTGCGCGGACTCGACCATGCCCATCCCGGCGAGGCGCGTCGCATGGAAATGGCGGAATCCCGCATCCTGCACCGCATTGGCGTGCCCAATCCCTGGAAACGGTCATGAACGGTTTCCGTCCCAACCTGCGCGAGCGGCTCCGCCAACTGCTGGGTCGTCGGCGGCCGGAGCAGACGCTCCGCGAATCGATCGCCGATCTGATGCAGGAGGCGGCGCACGCCCCGCATGCGCCCGACCAGCACACCGAGCTGGACCGCCACGAACGCGCGCTGATCGCCAATATCCTGCGGCTGCGCGAAACCACCGCCGACGACGTGATGGTTCCTCGCGCCGACATCGTCGCCATGCGGGCCGATGTCACTCTATCGGAGGCGATCGAACAGATCCGCAATGATGGCCACTCCCGCCTGCCGGTCTTCCGGGAGCAGTTGGACGAAGTGATCGGCATGATCCACATCAAGGACGTGTTCTCCTATGTCGGCCGCAGCGAGCCGTTCTCGATGGAAAAAATCTTGCGCAAGCCGCTGATGGTGGCGCCGCAAATGCCCGTCCTGGACCTGCTTTTGCAGATGCGCCAGCAGCGCGTTCATATGGCGCTGGTGGTCGACGAATATGGCGGCATCGACGGCCTGGTCACCATCGAGGACCTGGTCGAGACCATCACCGGTGACATCGCCGACGAACATGACGATGTGGAGGCGCCCATGGTCACCGAGCGTCCCGACGGAGCCCTGGACCTGAACGCGCGCCTGTCAGTGGAAGCCTTTGAAAAACATGTTGGTTCGGTCCTGACCGATGATGAGCGCGATGCCGATATCGATACGATCGGCGGGCTGGTGTTCACCCTGGCGGGACGCGTCCCGGCCAAGGGGGAGGTCATCAGCCACTCCTCCGGCTTTGAATTCCGTATTCTGGATGCCGATCCAAGGCGCATCCGCCGCCTGCGAGCCCGCCGCACCGAGCCGGTATCGACGGAGCAGGCCTCGGCGGCATAACGGTGGAGAAAAAACTCCCCCTCCCGCAATGGGAGGGGGAGTTTTTTTCCGTCCCGCACGCTATTCTGAGTTGCATGAACGCCGAGCACCTGGCGGGAGGGGGGCCAACCACCACGGGCGCCAGGATTTCCCGCCCGTTGTCCGACGTCCCATCCGCCCCCTGGCGCGACCGGCGAACCGCCAAATCCCGGCCGGAAACGGTCAGAACATGCCAGCCATCCAACTGCCGCCCTAGGGCCACCATTGCCAATCTTGCTCGCGCATGCTTCTACGCGCCCCTTGGAGGACGCAAACCCTATGTCTGAGTACGTCGCCGGACGGCATTTCCTGCAAACCCCCGGGCCCACCAATCTGCCCGACCGGGTCCTGCGCGCCATGGACCGCAACGCCATCAACCACCGAGGTCCGGAGTTCGGCGTGCTCGGCCTGGAAGTCATTGGGAAGCTACGCCAGATCTTCCAAACCCAGGGGATCATTGGTATTTTCCCGTCCTCGGGCACCGGGGCCTGGGAAGCGGCGCTGGTCAACACGTTGGCGCCGGGCGATCGCATCCTGATCAGCCGCACCGGCCAGTTCGCTCACCTGTGGGAACAGATGGCCGGCAAGCTCGGCCTCCACATTCAGGCGCTGGAGACCGATTGGCGCCATGGCGCCGATCCCGCCGCCATCGGTGCCGCGCTGCGCGACGACCGGGAACATCGGATCAAGGCCGTCTGCGTCGTGCATAGCGAGACTTCGACAAGCTGCATGACCGATGTCGAGAGCGTGCGTGCGATCATGAACGCCGCGGGACACCCGGCGCTGCTGATGGTCGATGCGATTTCCTCGCTGGCCTGCGCGGATTATTGCCATGATGCGTGGGGCGTGGACGTGACCATTGCCGGGTCCCAGAAGGGCCTGATGGTGCCGCCCGGCCTGTCCTTCACCGCGATCAGCGACAAGGCGCTGGCGGTGGCCAAGGCGAACACCACGCCGCGCAGCTACTGGGATTGGGCGCCGCTGGTCACCGCCAACAAGACCGGCTTCTTTCCCTATACGCCCGCGATCAACCTGTTGTTTGCGCTGAACGAAGCCCTGGCGATGCTGCTGGAAGAAGGCCTGCCCAACGTCTACGCTCGCCACGATCGCTATGCCGAGGCCACAAGGCGCGCGGCTCGGACCTGGGGCCTGGAACTGCAATGCGAGGACCCGCGGGCTTATGCCCCTGGCGTCACCGCGATCCGCGTGCCGGAAGGTCACAGCGCCGACAAGCTGCGCAATGTCATCCTGGAAAAATTCAACATGAGCCTGGGCAATGGCCTCGGCCGTGTCGATGACAAGGTCTTCCGCATCGGCCACATGGGCGATCTGGGCGTGCTGCAACTGACCGGCACCTTGTCCGGGGTGGAAATGGGCCTGCGAGTCGCGGGTATTCCCCACAAGCCGGGCGGCGTGCAGGCCGCCATCGACTACCTGTCCGGCAACGCCTGATGCGTCCGCCGCTACGGGTCGGCGTGGTCCACGATTTCCGCAATACCGCGGCAACCGGGATGACCAACGCCGAGCTGTATGCGGCGCTGATGGACCAGGTGGTTTGGCTGGACGGGATCGGCCTGGATCTGGTGTGGTTCACCGAGCACCATTTCCTGGACGACGGTTATCTGCCGTCGTGGATCCCGGTGGCGTCCGCCATGGCGGCGCGCACGAAGCACGCGCGCTTTTCCTGCGACGTTTGCCTGCTGCCGTTCAACCACCCGATCCGCCTGGCCGAAGATCTGGCCGTGCTGGACACTCTGTCCAACGGCCGGGTCGAACTGGGTGTCGGCATGGGCTACGCACCGCATGAATTCAAAGGCTTCGGCCTGCCGGTGTCGCGCCGTGTGTCGCTGACCGACGAGGGGATCGCGGTCCTAAAGCTGGCCTTCACCGGTGAGAAATTCAGCTTCCGCGGCAAGCGCTACGACTTCCAGGACGTGACGATCCGCCCCGGCTATGTGCAGGCCGGCGGGCCGCCTTTGTGGGTCGCGGCGATGTCGGAAGCGGGGGCACAACGCTGCGCCCGAGCCGATGCCAATCTTCTGCCGCAAGGCCCACGCTCCACCGTGCTGGACCCTTGGCGGGCTGAACTGGCCGCGACGGGGCGCGACCCGGATAGCTACCGGGTGGGGATCATCCGGTCCTGCCTGGTGACCGACGATCCTGATCGCGACTGGCCGGCGGTGCGGCAGGCCGAACGCTATCGCATGAGCACCTATGCTCGCTTCCAGCAGGATCTGGGCAGTGGGGCCGGGGCCGGCGGCGTGCGCGGCAATACCGAGGAGGCGCGGATTCCGCAGGCTTGGGTGGTCGGCAATGTCGAACATTGCGTCGCCGGACTGTCGGCCTTCGTGAAGGAATACGGCATCACCGATCTGGTGACCTGGGCAGTGCCGCCCGGCCTGACGCCGGACCAGATGAATCCAAGCCTCGAACGCTATTTCCGCGATGTGGTGCCGCGGTTGAAGGCCGCCGTCCTGTAGCGTGGGGCTGCCTGGGCGGCCGGCGACCCTGGTGGGCCAGAGCGGTTTTGCTCTGGCCGAACTCGAAATGTCACCCTGCCTGTTCGGGTGCTGCACACGCCATTGTGTGGCGCTCCTTGTGACCATGGGCGGGCGTGGAATCCGGCCGCAGAGCCGAGCGCTGTCGATGACGCGTAAACATGTCCGCCTTTTGAAGTGCGTGAGTTGTCCGCCAGTCACCAACCGCCATCGCCGTTTTCCGGTTCGGCTGGAGCGCCGTTTTCCCGTCCCGGCCTGAACACCCAACGGCAAGGCGGGGGGCCGCGGTCAAGGATGGCCTCGCCCCTTCGCGAGGCCACCGCCGGAG
>CAMATI010000060.1 GCA_945861095.1 Asaia bogorensis
CGCCCAGCGACTGGCCGGCACCCGCTTGCGTGACCACCCGAGCCGGTCCGGTCTTACGAAGGATAGCAAGGCCGGCCCGGTCTGGACTGGGGAAGTGCGCTTTAACAAGGTGTGGCTCCCCCAGCCTCTCGGGTGGGCGCGACCGCGGCGGATCTTCGTCTGTGCCCACGGGGACCTGTTCCACTATGCCGTGCCAGACGAATGGATCGACGCCGTGTTCTCAGTCATGGAACGCTGCCCGCAGCATACGTTCCAGATCCTGACGAAGCGCCCCGAGCGGATGCACATGTACGTCTCGAAGCGGCACCGCGACGCGGCACCGCTGCCGAACGTGCATCTCGGCGTGTCAGTCGAGGATCAGCTCAGGGCCGATGAACGTCTGCCCTACCTGGTGATGACCCCGGCCGCGGCGCGCTTCATCTCATACGAGCCTGCGCTCGGTCCGCTCGACCTGCGCAGGATCCCGATGCAGGGGATGTTTCCGAACCTGCCGGAGTACCACCGCTACGATGTGCTTCGTGGCGGGACATGGAACGGCCGGGGGTTCGTCAATCATTCGGACATGTCGGGTCACCGTATCCATCAGGTCATTTTCGGCGGCGAGTCCGGACCCGGCGCGCGCCCGGCGCACCCGGACTGGGCCAGGCACATGCGGGACGAGTGCGAAGCGGCAGGGGTGGCTTTCTTCTTCAAGCAGTGGGGAGAGTGGCACCCTCACGGCCAGCAACTCGCCGACGGCGGCGGGAATTGCCTCGGCAACCCAGACATCCCGTCGATGTGGCACACCTTCTCGGAAGAAGCCAGTTCGTGGCGTGTCGGGAAGATGCGGGCCGGCGCGTTGCTCGACGGCAAAGAGCACAAGCAACACCCAGAAGACGGGGCTGCGCTGCAGCGTAGGCGCCTCGCTGCGCAGAGGACGGCATGATCGTCACCTTCCGCAGCGTCGTAGGCGCCAAGCAGCGCGGGCGGCGGATCGCGCCCTGCCCTGCCGTCAGGATCAAGGCCCAGCGCGATCCGGCGTGCGACGAGCTGGTCGCCACGGTCGGCAAGGTCCTGACCAGGATCGGCGACAAGGCCCTGCTGGAGGCCCGCATGCTGCGCAACGCTCTGGGCGGCCCGACGTACCAGCTCACCGCCGGCGAGATCGCCGCCATCGATGCGGCCCATGAGCGGGTCGCGGCCCGACGGGGCCGGAGGGGGATGCCATGACCGCCATTAGGGACGAAC
This sequence comes from Asaia bogorensis, assembly GCA_945861095.1. GTDB lineage: Bacteria > Pseudomonadota > Alphaproteobacteria > Acetobacterales > Acetobacteraceae > Rhodopila. Next base: position 1,228 of record CAMATI010000060.1, read on the forward strand.
AAGCCGACCTATGCCGACTACTCGGAAACGGCTCCTGGCCTCGCGTGATTCTGTGCACGCCTATCGTGCTCGTCTGGGCGGTTCTCGCCACGATCCGACTGGCAGGCAGGTGCTCGGGTTCGCTCTACGGCATGACGCGGGACGCCCAATGATACCGCCAGACGCTGAAACACTCCTACCGAACGCGCTGCTGATCGTGGCCGCGATCGAGGTGTTCCCACCGGTCAGCGAGCTGATCGACGAAGCCAACGCCTATCACCTCTGGGTGTTCCCGCCCGGCACGCTGCTTCCGTTCACCCTGGCGAGGAGGCCTGCACCGTGACGGCATGCGACTCCATCCTGTGCGATGCCTGCGCCCAGCCGGGCCGGTGCTGCACGGGCTTTGAGCTGGGCGGCGGCCTGTTCGGCGCCGGCGAGACAGCGCTGGAGATGCTGGTGCGCATGGCCACCACCGTGACTGCCATGACCCCAGACGGCAACGCTATCGCGGTGCGCGATAACCCGCCCTCGCCCGAGTGCGACCACGTCATGATCGGCCTGCCGTTCATTCCTCTGTTCAAGCGCGGGGACGGCCGATGGCGCCTCTGGTGCCCTGTCCTGGGTCGGGACGGGCGCTGCACGGATTACGAGAACCGGCCCGCGCTGTGCCGGTCCTACGAGGCGGGCAGAGATACTCTCTGCGCGATGCACCATCCCTCCCCGACGGAACCGGAGATCCCAATGAAAGAGCCACCGCCCCTTCAGACCTTTCAGCTTCGGGTTGACGATTGGGTCATGGCCTGTTTCGGCATCGAGATCGGCGGCGATCCCATGGAGAGGAGCCACCGGTTTTTGGAGGAAGCTCTGGAGCTGGTGCAGGCCGTCGGCTGCACGAAGGACGACGCGCTCCGTCTCGTCGACTACGTGTTCTCCCGCCCGACCGGGTGGACCACCCAAGAAGTGGGGGGGGCCATGCTGACGCTTTCTGCGCTCTCTACCGCTACCGGTACCGACCTGGCAGCAGCAGCCGAAGCCGAACTGACCCGAGTGTGGTCGAAGATCGACACGATCCGGGCCAAGCGGGCGGCGAAACCCAAAAACTCGCCGCTTCCAGAGTAATAAACCCACAATCACAGGAGCAATTAACCCATGGCACGAGCACCAAAGGCAGACACTGTCGCAGTCGCCATTCCGCCGCCCAACCTCCGGGTCATCGAAGTCGACATCGTCGGCTCCGCCCCCTTGGTGATCAACCGCTTCTCCCAAAAGGCCATGGCCATGATGGCGGAGAAGCAGAAGGCGGGGTCGCAGGGCAAGAAAGGGAAGGCACGCGAAGCCAAGGACTTCGACGCGGCTTTTGAGGGGGCACGACATCTGTCCCGAGAGGGTTGGGATGGCTTCCCGGCCGGCGCGATCCGAGCCGCGATGATTTCGGCATGCCGGCTCGTCGGCTTCAAGATGACCCTGGCGAAGCTGAGTGTCTTTGTCGTCGCGGACGGGTTCGATATCGTTGACGGCACACCTCTGATCAGGATCACGGGGGGTGAACCGCGTCGCCTGGAGATGCATGTCCGGAACGCGACCGGCGTGGCGGACATTCGCATCAGACCACAATGGCTTGATTGGGGCGCGACCCTGCGCATCCGATACGACGCGGACCAGTTTTCCGCGAGCGACGTCGTCAACCTGTTGAACCGGGTCGGCGCGCAGTGCGGGATTGGTGAAGGGCGACCAGACTCCAAGAACTCCGCGGGGATCGGCTTCGGGACCTTTGAGGTGGTGACCGAACCCGCCACCGATTCAGCCAATGACGACGGCGAGGCTGCCAAGGCGGCGTGATCACGGGATCTTCAGGCGCGGCAGGCATGGCGAGGTTCGGAGAGGCTCGGTTGGGCAGGGCACCGCAGGCGGGGCTTGGATGGGCAAGGTCAGGCGTCGCGAGGCAAGGCAGGTAGGGCATGGAACGGATAGGCGCGGCGTCGCGTGACGCGGTTGGGCAAGGCATTGCAGGCAAGGACTGGTCTGGCACGGCACGCGTAGGCGTGGCAGCGCAGGCTTGGCGAGGCATGGCCCCGATGGGCATGGCAAGGCAAGGCGAGGCAGGAGCGGCAAGGCCACGCAAGGCAAGCAGTGGAGAGGCACGGCAGGCTCGGCTCGGCGACGCGAGGCACGGCAGGGCACGGCTCGACACGGCAGGCGTGGCAAGGTTTGGCAGCGAGACGCAGGGCGGGGCTGGGTGCGCCACGGCAGGTGTGGCAAGGCTCGGTCAGGTATGGCGACGCGTGGCGACGCAGGTCTGGCGTGGTTTGGTCAGGCATGGCGACGCGTGGCGAGGCCCTGAATGGCACGGCAGGCTTGGCGAGGATGGGTCTGGCACGGCTAGGCTGGGCCTGGCACGGCAGGCTAGGCTTGGCGCGGATGGATGTGGCTCGGCTAGGCTGGACCTGGCACGGCAGGCATGGCACGGCAAGGCGCGGCGTGGCTTGGTTAGGCTGGGCACGGCAGGCAAGGCTCGGCTTGGCCAGGTATGGCGTGGTCTGGCGCGGCCAGGAACGGATCGGCAGGCGCCGAAGGGCATGGCATGGCAAGGTACGGCAGGGCTGCCCCTGCCGTGCCAGCCGATCGGATGCCTGCCATGCTGACCACAGAAGCGCAGCAGGCGATCCTGGAACTGAAGTCCAACACCAACAGGCCGGTCACGCCGGTTATGGTCCTGGATGCGGCGCGCGCGCCGGACAGCCCGCTGCATGGCCTGTTCGTCTGGGACGACAACGAAGCGGCCGAGAGATACCGCATCATCCAGGCAAGAGGCTTTCTCCGCGCCGTGGTAAAGATTTTACCTGGCGGGTCGCGCGAACCCGTGCGGGCATCGGTCCGCATGCTGCCGCACGAACCCAGGCCAGCCCCCACCCCTGGTCCGGCCCGAGCGCCGGGAGGGTTACGGACCGACGCCGAGGCATTAGAGGAGCTGGTCCGGGAGATCACACGGCTTATCTCCAGGTTCGAACGCTACCCGGTCGTGATCGTCCTGCTGAAAGGCTTCCGGGCCGTGGTGTTGAAGCGGGCGCCAGCGCCGGGCCGACGGAGTGAGGCGGCGTAGTGGCGAGCTTCGAGCATCTCCCGCCTGGCGTCATCCCCTTCGCTGTCTGCCGCGAGGCCGCGGCGGCCCTGGTTGGGGTATCGACCACTTTCTTTGACCGGTTGGTCAAAGACGGGCGCATGCCGCAGCCCAGGCAGATCGATGGCCGCGTGCTGTGGGATAGCGACGAAGTGCGGGCCTCCTGGCGCTCGATACCCAAACGCGGGCAAGCTGCGGAGGCAAATTCCTGGGACGCCCCGCGATGACCAGTCTCAAGCTTCCGTTCATCCAGCGGTTCCAAGACCGGCACGGGCGAGTTCGCCACTATTTCCGGCGCCCAGGCCATGATCGGGTTTCCCTGCCAGGTGCCCCCGGGTCTCCGGAGTTCATGGCGGCCTATCACGCGTGCCTGGATGGTTCTCGCCCACCCATCGGCGCCGCCCGGACAACGCCAGGAACCATGACCGCGCTGGCGGTGTCCTGGTATGGATCGTCCGAGTTTTCCGGCCTGGCGCCATCGTCCCAGGCGACATACCGAAGGATTGTGGAAGCTTTCCTCGTCACGCATGGCGACAAGCTGGTTGTCGACATGCAGGGCCGCCACGTCCGGGCCTTGCTCGATTCCAAGGCATCGACTCCGGCCGCGGCCAATCGTCTCCGGTCCATCCTTCAGCTGCTCATGCGCCACGCGGTCGAGCGGGGTTGGCGCGACGATGATCCGACCCTGCACGTGCGAAAGCTGCGATACGAGAAAAAGCCGTTCCCGGCCTGGACCGAGGAGGACATCGCCAAGTTCGAGGCGCGTTTCCCGCTCGGTACGCGCGCCCGGCTGGCGCTGGCCCTGCTGCTCTACACCGGACAACGTCGGTCCGATGTGATCCGCATGGGCCGCCAGCACATCCGCAACGGGATGATCGACGTCAAGCAGGAGAAGACCAAGACGCGGCTGGCGATCCCGATGCACCAGAAGCTTATGGCTGCGCTCGACGCGTGTCCTCCCGATAATCTCACATTTCTGATGACCGAGCAGGGGCGGCCCTTCGCGTCGGGCAATGCCTTCTACAACTGGTTCGTGGAATGCACCCGAGCCGCCGGGATCGAGGGGCTATCGCCGCATGGGCTGAGGAAGTCCATCGGCCGGCGGTTGGCCGAAGCGGGATGCACGCCGCACCAGATCGCAGCGATCACCGGTCACCAGACAATGTCTGAGGTCGAGCGTTACACGAAGTCCGCCAACCAGGAGACAATGGCGAGAACCGCGATGGGCCTGATCGGACCGGAGCCGAACGGAGGCTGAACATGGGTGTCAAACCCGCGCGGCAAGATTGTCAAACCTCCCGTCAACCTATTGGAATGATTGATGATATTTTGCGAGATGGTGGAGCTGAGGGGAATCGAACCCCTGACCTCCTCATTGCGAACGAGGCGCTCTCCCAACTGAGCTACAGCCCCATCCCGCTCCGCTCGGCGCCGTTTTCACGGCCCCTTGCAGGGCGCGGACAATGCTCATGCGTCCCGGGGAAGTCAAGCGCGTGCTTGCCGCAAAATCCCCAATCCCACCGGTTTCCGCGATTGCTCATGGGAGCATTGCAGCGGTTGCGGATCGGGCCGCGCGCCGTTAGCTTCCGCTTCCCCAACGGAGATTTCGCCGCATGATCAGGACATTGTTCTGGCTCGCCGATCAACTGATCAGTCTGTATATCTGGGCGGTCATCCTGTCCGCGCTGTTCAGCCTGCTGGCCTCCTTCAATGTCCTCGATACCCGTAATCGGATCGTTTGGACGATCGGCGATTTTTTCTACCGAATCACCGAACCGGCGCTGCGGCCCATCCGCAACCTGATGCCCAACCTCGGTGGCATCGACATCAGTCCGATCATCCTGCTGCTGGTGCTTCAGGCCGCGCGCATGCTGCTGTCCAGCATCTACGAATCGGTGATTCTGGGCTCCCTTCGCCCGCTGCTTTGACCGCGTTCTGGCGTGCGACCGACAATGGCGTGACAATCCTGGTCAAGGTGCAGCCGAAATCCCGGCGCCCCGGCCTGCAGGGAACTGTCGGTTCCGCCGATGGGGCCCGCCTGCGGATCGGTGTCACCGCGGCCCCGGAAGATGGGCGCGCCAATGATGCCGTGTGTGCCCTGATGGCGCAGACCCTGGGGGTAGCCCGGTCCACCGTCCGGGTCGCCGTCGGGGCAACCAGCCGCGAGAAGCGGCTCCATGTCATGGGCGATCCCGCTACCCTCGCAAGCCGTTTGGAGTCGCTGTGACAGCCAGAATCATTGATGGGAAAGCCGTCGCGGCCGAACTGCGCGCGTCGCTGACATCGCGCCTCGCGGGATTGCCGTTCCGCCCCCGCCTGATCGTGATCCTGGTCGGCGACGATCCGGCCAGCGCGGTCTATGTGCGCAACAAGGACCGCGCGGCGAGAGAGGTGGGGATCGAACCGGAAACCATCCGCCTGCCGGCCGACGCCGAGGAAGCCGCCGTCCTTGCCCTGATCGCGCGTCTGAACGGGGACGACTCGGTGGACGGGATCCTCGTGCAACTGCCGTTGCCGCCACAAATCCGGCCTCGCGCGGTGATCGAGGCGATCGATCCGGCCAAGGACGTCGATGGTTTCCACCCGCTGAATACCGGCCGGCTGGTCGATGGAGAGGCTGGAATCGTCCCCTGCACGCCCGCCGGCATCATGAAACTGCTGGCCGCGACGGGCATCGCGTTGGCCGGCGCCCGCGCCGTCGTGCTCGGCCGGTCCACAATCGTCGGTCGCCCGGTCGCCGCATTGCTGTTGGCGGCCGATGCCACGGTCACGATCGTCCACTCCAAGACCCGCGATATCGAACGGGAATGCCGTCGCGCGGAGCTTCTTATCGCGGCCGTCGGACGTCCGGAGCTGGTCCGAGGCGACTGGATCGCACCAGGCGCGACGATCATCGATGTGGGGGTAAACCGTTCCGCGAGCGGCGGCCTGGTCGGCGATGTCTGCTTCCCGGAATGCGTTCAGACAGCCGGCGCGATCACGCCGGTGCCAGGCGGGGTCGGACCGATGACCATCGCCTGCCTGTTGGAAAACACCATCTCCGCCGCGATGACGCGCCGCGGGCTCCCCACCTAGAGATGTAGATGTCGCACCATTTCATCGGCTCCGCACCTGCCGCGCTCCGCCGAATGATGCTTATCGCCGGTCAGGCCTTGATCAGCGACGGGTCCAGCAGGGCCGTGTCCTGGCCGATCACCGGGTTGGCAATGGCGTCTTCCAGACTGCGCGCGCCCTTCCATTGGTCCGCTGGGCGTGCGGCATTGTCGGACCCGATCAGGTCGATCCCCCAGTAAATTTCCAGACGATGACCGTCCGGGTCGCGGAATTCCACCGCGATCTGCACGCCGGCGCGCCGCCTTCCATCGAAATCGATCTGCGCGTTGTGCCGACGCAGATGCTCGCGCGCCCGCACGACCTCATCCAGGGTGGCGACCTCAAACGCCAGGTGGTGCAAGCCGGCGCCGGCGGGATTGGCTTCCGTCGCCTTGAACAGCGCCACGCCGTGATGATCGGGATTGCAGCGCAGGAACACCGCGCCGCCCGGCATCATGTCATCGCCATAGACGTCAGAGACGCTGAAACCCAGCACCTCGACATAGAAGCGCGTGGAACGCTCGATATCGGCGACATAGAGCGCGACATGCCCGATTTTGCCGATGCGAAACGGCAGGCCGTTGGGGCGGGTGATCTGGCGAACGGCATCGACATTCATAATCTTGATTCCCGTCAGGACGTGCGCAGCAGAGACGGATCGAGCAAGGTCGTGTCCTGGCCAACCACCGGATCGGCGATCGCCGCTTCCAGGCTTTCCGCGGGCTTCCATTGTTCGGCCGGTCGGACCTTACCTTCCGACCCGATCTGGTCGATACCCCAGTAGATCTCCAGCCGGTGACCGTCGGGATCGCGGAATTCGACGACCAGTTGCACGCCGGCGCCGCGGCGTCCATCCAGGTCGATCTTCACGTCGTGCCGGCGCAGATGCTCCCGCAGCCGCACGACTTCGTCCAAAGTGCCGACCTCCAGGGCGATGTGGTGCAGTCCCGCGCCGGCCGGATTTTCGTCGGTGGCCGGGAACAGGGCGATCCCATGATGGTCTGTATTGCAGCGCAGAAAGACCGCGCCGCCCGGCAGGCGCCCGGATGGGATTACGTCGGACACCTGGAAACCCAGCACTTCGGTGTAGAAGCGCGCCGAGCGTTCGAGATCAAGAACATAGAGCGCGACATGGCCGATCTTGCCGATACGAAACGGCAATCCGGCCGGCCGCCCCATGGCGGCGATCGTTTCCGGGTTCATGGCGATCCTCCTGTTTCCTAACGCATTCAACCATCTCGCGGCGGGAGAAAGTTCTCCCCCTCCCACAAGGGGAGGGGGAGAATTTTCTGCCGACGGCACCTCATTCCGAGATGTCCGAATGCCGTAATCTCCTGTTCCTGGGGGCAGGGATATATCCCCTGCCCCGTTACGTCCCGCCCAATCAGCGGTTCAGCCACAGGTCCTCAAACCGGTAGCCGTTATAGGAGCTGTTCACCATCGGCGTGTAGCCCTTCAGGTCCGGCGTCCAGCAGGTCCCACCGCGCATATGCAGGATGATCGGGCGAGCAACGTCGTTCTGGATGCGCTGATCGATCTCCCACACCTGCTTCTTGCGCTTTTCGACATCCGTCTCCTGCGACTGCTTTTCGAACAATTTTTCCAGATCCGGGTTGCAGTATTCGGAATAGTTGCGTTCGGACTTGCAAGCATAATTCTCGTAGAAAGTCTGATCCGGATCGTCCACGGCATTGCCGGTCAGGTTCAGACCGACCGAGTAATCCTTGCGCGCGACCTTGGAGAACCACAGGCTGGTTTCGACCGGGTCGAGTTCGCCTTCCACATGAATTTCCTTCAGATGGTCGATCAGAATCACGGCCGGATCGCGATAGGCGGGAATGTTGCGCGTGGAGACCCGCACCTTCAGCCTATTATTCGCACTATACCCCAGTTTCTCCATAATCGCTCGGCCTTCCGCCCGATTCTTCGCGACATCCGGGTTGTAGCCGGTCATGTCCTTGATCATCGCGTCCGGCATGCCCCAGACCCCGGACGGCGCGGGCAGCATGGACCCACCGGTATCGGCCTGCCCCTCGAACAGGATATCGACGAAAGCCTTGCGGTCGATCGACAGAGCCATCGCCCGCCGGATATCGGGGTTATCGAACGGCGGCTTTTCCCGGTTCACGATCAGGTTCTGGCTGACATTCATCGGGCCGAAATGGCACACCGCGTTCGGCACTTGCGACTTGATGTCGCGCAGCAACGGCACGGTGATTTCATTGGGGGAGGTCATGTCGATCCGACCGGCGACGAACGCCAGAACGGCGGTGGAGCGGTTGGTGATGACCGGAAAATCGATCCCGTCCAGATGCGGCAGGCCGGGCTTCCAGTAATCCGGGTTGCGCACCACGCGGATCAACTCGCTCTGCTTGAATTCGACCAGTTTGAACGGGCCGGTACCGATCGGCTTGGTGCGCTGCTGCGCGGCATTCGCATGGCACGGATAGACCGGCGAGTAGCCTGAAGCCAGCATCGACAGGAGAGAAGGCTGCGGACGCTCCAGCAGGAACGTCACCTCATTGGCGCCACTGGTCGTGATATCGGCGACGTTTTGGTACCATAGCTTGCGCGGGTTCTTGCGGAATTTCTCGGTGGCCTTCTCGCGCACCATGTCAAAGGTGCATTTCACGTCGGCGGCGCTGAACGGTTTGCCGTCGTGCCATTTGACCCCATCGCGCAGCTTGAAGGTCAGGCTGAGATTGTCCGCGCTCCAGGCCCAAGACGCCGCCAGGTCGCCAACGATTGACGACGCATCGTTCTGCGGCACATCTTGGCGAAACATCACCAGATTGTTGAACAGGCTCATGAACGGCACGTTGGTCGAGTAGGTCGCTTCCTCATGAATCGAGGCGGAGGCTGGATTGTCGCGCTGATAGATTCGCAGCACGCCGCCATTCTTGGGCGCCTGCGCCATGGCCGCCGCACCGCCCATCGTGGCGGCGAGCACCGCATAGGCCGCAAGTCTACCCGTAAAACCTCGAACCATCGTCTTAATTCTCCATGTGACGGGTAATTTTGTGCTGCTACATAGAGGAGATTGGCTCGCGCCGGGAGTCCGGGCCTGTTAATCTGCTCGTGATCAATCGGGACGGAGAAGACGCCATGGACGGACTGATCGATATTCGGGTCGGAACAAGCGTGCGGGAACGCCATCGCATTCGTTCCGGCGCCTTCAGCGGTCCCACGGCGGGACTGGCGCCCGGCAATGTTCAGGCCAACCTGGTGATCCTGCCACGCGAACTGGCCTACGATTTTCTGCGCTTCGCCCAGGCGAATCCCCGCCCCTGCCCGGTGCTCGCGGTGTCGGAAACCGGCGATCCGTGCTTTCCGGCCCTGGGCGCCGACCTGGACATGCGCACCGACCTGCCGCTTTACCGCGTCTGGCGGAATGGCGAACTGGTGGAAGAACCGACCGATATCAGCCATGTCTGGCGTGATGACCTGGTGGGCTTCGCCATCGGTTGCTCGTTTTCCTTCGAGGAAGCCTTGGTGGAAGATGGCATCGAGGTGCGCCACATCGCCTGCAACACCAACGTGCCCATGTATCGCACGAATATTCCCTGCGTGTCCGCGGGCGTCTTTCACGGCCCGCTAGTGATGTCGATGCGACCGATGAAGCCGGCGGATGCGATCCGCGCCGTGCAGATCACGTCCCGCTTCCCATCGGTGCATGGTGCGCCGGTGCATCTGGGCATGCCGGCCTCGATCGGGATCGCCGATATCGCCAAACCCGATTACGGCGACCCGGTCCCGATCGGCGCCGATGAACTGCCGGTGTTCTGGGCCTGCGGCGTCACGCCCCAGGCCGTGATCGCGCAGGTGAAACCGGAATTCTGCATCACCCATGCGCCCGGATGCATGCTGATCACCGACCTGCGGAACACGCAGCTCGCGGCGCTGTAGCCCCCTCCGCGGCCTCGGTCTTGCACTGATCTTGCTTTGAACGCGGGCATGCAAGCGACGTCGCCCGCGCGGGACATGATCGACCGGATCGAGGCGCTGATCCACGAAGATGTCGGCCGCAATGTTGGCCCGCTGTTCGCGGCCGCCACCGGCGGTCTGTGGGGTTCGGCGCATGCCTTGGCAACCGACCCCGCCCCCCGTGTCGGCCTTCTGACCGGGTTCTACATCCCGCTCGCCACCCCGCCGGCCGCCGAGACGGATGGGCCGATCGGCTCGGCGCTGCTGGCCGCCGGGTTATGGCGCGCCGGTGTGCCGGTTCGCATGATGACGGATCAACCCTGCGAGAGCGGGTGTGACGCGGCCCTGCGCGGGGCGGGATTGGGCGATCTGCCGCTCGACATCGTGCGCCTGAACGCCCCGCTTGAACCGACGACCGAGACCTGGCGGAAAGCCGGCATCACCTGGGCCATGGCGATCGAACGCTGCGGCCGGACCCAAAGCGGGCCACCCCGCAACATGCGCGGTGTCGATATCGGCGCACATACAGCGGCCTTGGACGATCTGTTCCTGGCCGGCCCCTGGGACACCATCGCGATCGGCGATGGCGGCAACGAGATCGGCACGGGTACCCTGCCCCGCGCCCTGATGGCGCGCCATGTCGCCCACGGGGAACTGATTGCCTGCGTGACGCCGGCCAGCCATCTGATCATGGCGGGCGTGTCGCATTGGGGCTGCTACGCGATGCTGGCCGCGCTGGCCATTTTGCGCCCGGATTGGCGGAAGGCAATGCTGAGTTGCCTCGATCCCGCGCTGGATCACACGATCATGCGGACGATGATGACGGAAGGCCCGGCGGTGGATGGCGTGTCGCAACGCCAGGAGCCAACCATCGATACGATCGACATGGCGACGCATCATCGCAAACTGGCCGCGATCCGACAGATCGCGACAGGTGGGTAATGCCAACCGGCCGAAACGCGGACCCATTGGTGGCCGCTGTCATTGCGAGCGCAGCGAAGTAATCCAGGGGCCAGGTACTATCAATCCTGTTGGTTGCCCTGGGTTGCCTCGCTGCGCTCGCAATGACAGCGGCCGTGGTCGCCATGGGTCAATGCTCAGGCGACCCCCACGTTCATCCGCTTTTGTCGCGCGTCTTCAACCATGTCCGCGTTGCGCGTCCTGGAAAGATCGGCTCGCCCATAGTTGGGGATCGCCTTGGTGACAGTTCGCGCTGTTCGGGTCGGGTATATCCTTTCGACACAACACCGTTTGATGCGGCCTGTGGCCTTCCATGAAAACAGCCTCCAGATGCCGCGAAAATTGCGAAAAATCGCCATTTTCTGCCATGGCGGTGCGGCCTCGGTCGCTGGCTGACTCCGTGGACCACCGTGGTCCTCCCGTGAACTCCGTGGTTAATCTTGCGGACAGCGAAACCCGCACGAACCTTTGATCCCGGTCAGGCTGGTTGTTCGGCGACGGGGCCGTCTGGCGGCGATCGGTTGGGTTACGGCACCGCAAGGTCAACCACGGAGGTCACGAAGGACCACGGTGATCCACGGAGGTTCTTTTCGCTGGAACCAGGTGCGCTTTTGGAACCAGTTAAGGGATGGGCGATACAAGCGTATCGTCTGGCGGGTTCGCATGGGTGCGATTCAACATTGTGTGGAGCAATATCGACGACCCTAAACATGGACCGATAGACTCGCCTCCTCGTCATTGCCACACATGATCCGGCAACCCGCCCCCTGCCGTTGGAGACCGGGACACGCACAAATAGCGGAGCGCAACCCAGCGTCCGACCGATGCCGTGCCGGGTCTTCACCTGTTGCACACAGGAGCAATTGTCAGGCAGCGGCGCACGCCGTCCATCCCCAAAAATGCGGACAGACATATAGCGCCATCGCCATAACAGACCCGCCCGGATTGGCCCGACCCGATCCGGGCATCGGCAGCAGGGGCAGAAGCCCCATGCCTTACGCGATCGCCCCTTCCCGCTTCAGCGCCCGGATCGTGGATCGGAACGCATCGACGGTGATCGCCATTTCCTCCGGCCCATGCGTCGCCGAGATCGTGCCGGACGGGCCGGAGTTCATGTCCACGCCGTTGACCAGCATCCCCATGCGCACGGAGCTGGTCACCCCCGCGCCACGCGGCTTGTCGATCATCGTCTGGATGAAATCTTCCGCCTTGAAGCCATGCGGATCGATGTCCGCGCCTTGCGGGTTGGTGTAGACATGCATCCCGGAGAACGATCCGTGCACGGACCACTTCACCCCCTCGTCCACCAGCACGTCGTTCATTTTGCGGCGCAGTTCCTCCCCGAAGGCACTGGCCCGATCGCAGACATCGGTGGTCTCGATGATCTCCAACGTCGCAACGGCCGCCGCCGCGGTGACGGGGTTCGCGTTGAACGTGCCGGGATGATAGATGCGTTCCTGCCCGGCCGCCTTGGTCACCTTGAAATCCAGCCAGTCCAGGATGTCCTTGCGTCCCGTGACCACCCCGCCCGGCAGGCCGCCCGCGGCGATCTTGGCCAGCGTGGTCATATCCGGGGTCACGCCGAACGCAAGCTGCGCCCCTCCACGAGATACGCGGAACCCGGTCACCACCTCATCGAAGATCAGCAAGGTGCCGGCCTGCTGGGTCAGTTCTCGCAGCAGACGCAGATAGGACGGCAGGATCGGCATCTTGCCGAAATTCGCGCCGGTCGGTTCCAGGATGACGGCGGCGATATCCTTGTGGTCGTTGAAGATCCGGGTGATGCCCTCGACATCGTTCGGATCGCAAAGCAGCACCTGCTCGGAAATGCCGGCCACCACGCCGCTGGTGGGCGTGCCGTCGAAGTGACTGGTGTGGCCGCTGGTCATGTGATCGTGCCAACCATGGAAATGGCCGCGGAACCGCACCAGCTTCGACCGCCCGGTGTGTGCGCGCGCGAGTCGCAGCGCCATCAAGGTCGCCTCCGTGCCGGAACCGGTGAACCGCACCCGTTCGGCCGAGGGCACCATGCGCGTGATCAGTTCCGCCCACCGCAGCTCCAACTCATGGCAGGCACCGAAATGCGTGCCGCGGTCCAGAGCGGCGTGCACCGCCGCCATCACCGTGGGATGGTTGTGGCCCAGGATCAGCGCACCATGGCCGCCGAAATAGTCGACATACTTGTTGCCATCGACATCCCACTTCACCGGCCCCGCCGCCCGGTCCACATAAATCGGATACGGATCAAACTGCCGACTGTCATGCGCCAGCCCGCTCGGCAGCAACCCCTGGGCTTTGTCCGACAAACGAGCGGACCCCGGGGTCATCGCTTCATAGGCGTCTAGCAAGCTTGCATTGGGCAGGGTGCTGGCGGACATGCGATGGGCCTTTCCTTGAAGGTCAGATGCGATAGTGGTCACTACAGTGTGTCAGGAACTGTCGCACACAATCCGTGCGTCGCGCAAAAGCAACCGCGCGGGCCCGCGCCGTCGGACGTTCACCGGCGATCCACGACGACCCCACGACCCCACGACCCCACGACCCCACGACCCCACGACCCCACGACCCCACGACCGGCGACGCAGCCGAATTCTCCCGGTGTCCACCGGGAAATATTGCTTGCATAACCGCATCCGTCGTTGTCCTGATCGCTCCATCCTGGTCGCCCCGGATCAGGTCCCGCACGCCGCCCCGCGCCGGTAGACCAGCATTGCCGCGAACCAACTTCCAATCGAGCTTCGGGACCCCATCATGCAAGCCCCAAATATGCAGGCGCCCAATATGCAGGCCCCCAATATGCCGGCCTCCGGTATGCAGACAAAATGGCAATTCTGGATCGATCGCGGCGGCACCTTCACCGACATCGTCGCCCGCGATCCGGACGGGCGCCTGTCCACCCACAAACTGCTCAGCGAAAATCCGGGCCGCTACCGCGACGCCGCCATCGCCGGCATCAAGACCATGCTGGGGATCGCGCTCGACCAACCGATTCCCACCGGCCTGATCGACGCGGTCAAAATGGGCACGACCGTCGCCACCAACGCGCTGCTGGAACGCAAGGGCGACCGCACCCTGCTGATCGTCAACCGCGGTTTCGCGGATTGCCTGCGCATCGGCAATCAGGCCCGCCCAAGGTTGTTCGACCTCGCGATCACCCTGCCGACAATGCTGTACGAACGCGTCGTCGAAATCGGCGGCCGGGTCGGCGTGGATGGCCGGGAAATCGAGAACCTGGATGAAGCCGCCGCCCGCGCCGCCTTCGCCGCGGCCAAGGCGGATGGGATCGATGCCTGCGCCATCGTGCTGATACATGCCTGGAAATATCCCGCCCAGGAACAGCGGCTTGCGGACCTGGCCCGGGAAGCGGGGCTGGGCCAGGTGTCCGCCAGTCACGCGGTCAGCCCCTTGCTGCGCCTGGTACCACGCGGCGACACCACCGTCGTCGATGCCTATCTGTCGCCGATCCTGCGCCGCTATGTGGACCAGGTCGCCAGCGAACTCGGCGGCACACGGTTGTATTTCATGCAGTCGAACGGAGGCCTGGCCGAAGCCGGCGGCTTCCAGGGCAAGGACGCGATCCTGTCCGGACCAGCCGGCGGCATCGTCGGCGCGGCACGCACCGCCGGCATGGCCGGGCTGGACCGGATCATCGGCTTCGACATGGGCGGCACGTCCACCGATGTCGCGCTCTATGCCGGCGGGTTCGAGCGCACGTTCGAGACCGCGGTCGCCGGCGTGCGGATGCGCGCACCGATGATGGCGATCAACACGGTTGCCGCGGGCGGTGGGTCCATCCTGCATTTCGATGGGGCGCGCATGCGGGTGGGACCGGATTCGGCCGGCGCCGATCCCGGCCCGGCCTGCTATCGGCGCGGCGGACCGCTGACGGTGACGGATGCGAATGTCTGCGTGGGCAAGATCCAGCCGGCGCATTTTCCCGCGATTTTCGGCCCCAACGGCGACGAACCATTGGACGCGGCCGTGGTCGAGGCGAAGTTCGCCGCCCTGGCCAGGGAAATCTCCGTCGCGACCGGCGAACCGAGGACGCCCCATCAGGTGGCGGAAGGCTTTCTGGCGATCGCCGTCGCCAACATGGCCAATGCGATCAAGCAGGTCTCGGTCCAGAAAGGCCACGACGCCACCCGGTTCGCCCTGCAATGCTTCGGCGGCGCCGGTGGGCAGCATGCGTGCCTCGTCGCCGACGCGCTGGGCATGGAAACCGTGTTCATCCACCCCTATGCCGGCGTCCTGTCGGCATACGGCATGGGGCTGGCCGACCAGAGCGCGATGCGTGAACAGGCGGTCGAAATCACGCTGGCCGCCGCCTCCCTGCCCGATCTGTCGGTCCTGGCCGACCGCCTGGCGCGGGATGCGACGGGGGCATTGCTGGCCCAGGGCGCGGCCGCCCATACCATTGCCACCACGCGTTCGTTGCATCTGCGCTATACCGGCACCGAGGCAGCGTTGATCGTTGCTCTGCCGGACATCGACCCCACCGAAGCGGTCCTGCGCCTGACCGCCCAATTCACCGAAGCCCACCGCGCCCGCTTCGGCTTCGCCACCCCGGGCCGCCCGTTGGTCGTCGAAGCCGTCGCGGTCGAGGCAACCGCGCCCGGCGAGACCATCCACGAAGCAACCCAGCCCGCGCGTGCATCCGGCGCCCCGTCCCCCGTCGACCTGGTCTGGATCCATACCGACGGCGCCGAACGGGATTGCCCCGTCTATGAGCGGACCGCCCTGCTGGCCGGGGACCGCATCGCCGGTCCGGCGCTGATCCGCGAGGCCAATGCAACCACCGTGGTCGAACCCGGCTGGACCGCCGACGTCACCGCCCTGGACCACATGCTGCTGTCGCGCACCGAACCCCTGGCGACCCGGGTCCCACCCGGCAGCGACCGGCCCGACCCGGTGCTGCTGGAACTGTTCAACAACCTGTTCATGAACGTGGCCGAACAGACCGGCGCGGTGCTGCAAAACACCTCCATGAGCGTCAACATCAAGGAGCGTCTGGATTTCTCCTGCGCCATATTCGACGCCGAAGGCCGCCTGGTCGCCAATGCCCCGCATGTCCCGGTGCATCTCGGCGCGATGGGCGAGAGCGTGCGCACCGTCCTGGTCAACCGCCGCCACACGCTGAAGCCCGGCGATGTCGTTGCGCTGAACAACCCGTTCAACGGCGGCACCCATCTGCCGGATGTGACGGTCATCACGCCGGTCTTCGATGCCGGCGGCCAGGCAATCCAGTTCTTTCTGGGCAGTCGCGGGCATCATGCCGATATCGGCGGGATCACCCCCGGGTCCACCCCGCCGATGTCTCGCACCCTGGAGGAGGAAGGCGTCGTCATCGACGATTTCCTGCTGGTGGATGGCGGAGACTTCCGGGAAACCGCGTTCCGGGCCGTGCTCGCCGGCGCGAAATACCCCGCGCGCAGCCCGGACGTGAACGTCGCCGACATCAAGGCCCAGGTCGCGGCCAACGAGAAAGGCGTGCAGGAGCTGCAACGTGTCGTCGCGCAGTATGGCTGGGAGACCGTCAACGCGTATATGCACCATGTCATGGACAATGCCGAGGAATCAGTCCGCCGCGTGATCGATCGCCTCGGCAGCGGGTCCTTCGACTATCGGATGGACAACGGCAAGCCGCTGCGCGTTTCCATCAGCGTCGATCGCGAGTCCCGCAGCGCCACGGTCGATTTCACCGGCACCGGACCGCAGGACGAGGGCAATTTCAATTCTCCCCCGGCCGTCACGCGCGCCGCGGTGCTGTATGTGTTCCGCTGCCTGGTGGGAGATGATATTCCGTTGAACGACGGCTGCCTGAAGCCGCTGAAACTGATCATTCCGGAAGGCACGTTCCTGTCGCCTCGCCCCGGCGCGGCGGTGGTCGCGGGGAATACCGAGGTGTCCCAGGCGACCTGCAACGCGCTGTTCGGGGCGTTGGG
This sequence comes from Asaia bogorensis, assembly GCA_945861095.1. Lineage (GTDB taxonomy): Bacteria > Pseudomonadota > Alphaproteobacteria > Acetobacterales > Acetobacteraceae > Rhodopila. The sequence goes on from CAMATI010000060.1 coordinate 18,244, forward strand.
CAGCCTGGCCTGTTCGCAGGCGACGATGAACAACTTCCTGTTCGGCGACGCGACCCGCCAATACTACGAAACCATCTGCGGCGGCACCGGCGCGCGTCCCGGCTTCAATGGCACCGCCGCCATCCAGACCCATATGACCAACACCCGCATGACCGACCCGGAGGTGTTCGAACTGCGCTACCCCGTGCGGTTGGAGTTGTTCGGCATCAGGCGAGGCTCCGGCGGCGCTGGCCAGTGGTTCGGCGGCGACGGCGCGATCCGCCGGGTTCGGTTCCTGGAGCCGATGACCGCGGTGATCGTGTCGTCCCGACGCAATGTCGCTCCGTTCGGGTTGGAGGGCGGCGCCGACGGTGCGGCCGGTCTGCAATGGGTGGAACGCGTGGATGGCAGCCGGGAAATCCTGACCGGCACCGACAGCGCCGAAATGCGCCCGGGTGATGTGTTCGTGATCGAAACGCCGGGCGGCGGGGGGTATGGGAAGGCGGCCTGACCCCACGCATCGCCCCCAAACGGCTTTCACTTATCTCGACGGCGGAAAAAAACCTCCCCCTCCCCTTGTGGGAGGGGGTTGGGGGGAGGGGTAAAGCCGCACGGAATCTGCCGCAAAACCCCTCCCCCCAACCCCCTCCCGCAAGGGGAGGGGGAGAATTTTCTCCGACCGCCACCCATTCCGAGGTATGGGAAAGCCATAGGGTTCATCCCCCCGCCGCTCACCGGTCACCACATAACGAACATGACCGCGATCGCACCCCACCCCACCACCAGCGCCGACAGGGCGTAGACAAGGTTCCAGCGCGTCGTCACCGTCCAAGGCGACACGCCCGCCCACCGCGCGGTGATGATCGCCGAGGCTGACATCGGCGTCATGTTCACCGCCAACCCCCAACCCAACATGCAGGAAAACGCCAGCACCGCCGGCGATAGGCCCAGCGCTGCCGGGTCCGGCAGGATGGCGCCGATCAGGGCGACGACGGCGATCGGGTTCAAGCCGATCTGCCCGGTGGCCATCAGCACCACCGGCACCAGCAGCGGAAGCGCGATCGGGGGCAGCCAGGCCAACAGCGGCTCCATCCCGCCTGCCGGCAACGCGGCCCCGACCGCGACTCCCATGAAGCCGGACGCCGCCAGAACGGTGGCCTCCGCGCGGAAATTCGGCACGCGATGGAGAAATCGCAGCACTCGCCGCCGCATCACCCCCGCCATCCGTCCGGCCATCCCCCGATCCATGCCGCCGTCGCCCGACGTCCGGGACCGGACGATGTAGCGGCGGGATTGCGACACCGCCCAGATGAGCGCCACCGGCGGAACCGCCAAGGTCACGGCGGCCGTCAGAGAAATATGCAGTGTCAGGCTCGCGGCTTCGGCCAGGACCATCACGCCGAGAACCAATCCGACCATCCGTAGATGGATGGACCAACGTTCCTGCGTGCTCTGCTCGGCTTTATCCCGGGTCGCGGAGCGGGCGGCGGCCACACGGTCCTCGGCCCAACCGAGACCCATCAGCACCACCGATACCAGCAACGCCGCCGGGATCAGCGCGCGCATCGGCGCCGCCGGGACCGCCGTCGAGACAATGACGGTCATCAGGTTCAGCGGGTTCCAGCAATTCATCACGCAGAAGCCGCGATGGATCGCCATCAGCATCCGGCGAGCACGCAGAATGCGCGCTTCTTGCCAGTGGGCGGCGGCGCTGACCGCATTGGCGCGGGTGACCATCGCGCCCAGGAGGTCAATGGCGCCGTAGGAAAGGATGATGCCGAACAAATGCCCACCGCCGGTCAGGGCGGCATAGCGACGCCCAGGCGGTTGCGCCACCAGATGCCGGCCGCAGCGTCTCACCAGGGGACTGGTTTCCGCCGCGTCGCGCAGGCAGCTCAGGGCGAGGAAGAACCCGCCATAAACCGCGCCGCGCTGCCAGCCGGCCAGGAACAGCGGCCACGGGTCGTCCACCGTTGCAATGCCGATCAGGCCGATCGCGGACAGTACCAAAAACAGCACCTGGGCGTAGCGGCGCTGGCGAGGGAATTCCACGATCAGGAAAATCAGCATCGCCAATCCGGCCAGACCGCCGCTTGCCGGCACGCCGACCACCTGGCCGAACAGGCTCGCGGCCCAGGCGAGGACGTAGCACCAGGCACTGAAGGACACGCGAGGTTGGGTCACACCCGGCATCCTGGCGCAGGACATGCGGTCTGGACAGGGACGGGATCGACGCGTAACGCTCCGCCAAATCCCGTGGAGCTTCGACATGCTGTTCGATATGCAAAACACCAAGAACGAGAACATCTACAAGCTGCTGGTCGCGACCATCGGGCCTCGGCCGGTGGCCTGGGTCACCACGCAGGATGTCGACGGCACCGTCAACGCCGCGCCGTTTTCGTTCTTCAACGCCATGTCGGGCAACCCGCCCGTCGTCGCGTTCGGGATCGGCGGGCGCGGCCCGGGCGACGTGAAGGACACCGGCGGGAACATCCGCCGCACCGGCCAGTTTGTCGTGAACCTGTGCAGTTTCGCCCTCGCCGACCAGATGAACATCACCGCGATCGACTTCCCCAAGGGCGTCGATGAGTTGAAAGAGGCCGGCCTGACCACGGCGCCGTCGCTGCATGTGAAGGTGCCGCGGATCAAGGAAGCCCCGGTCGCCATGGAATGTGAGCGACTCGTCATCGTCGATGTCGGCATCGACCGCGCCGTCGTGCTCGGCACCGTCGTTGCCATGTATATTCAGGACGATTGCGTGCTGGATGCGGAACGTTGTTATATCGACACACCCAAGCTGGACCTGATCGGGCGCATGCACGGCGGCGGCTGGTATTCCCGCGTCACCGACCGGTTTGAGCTTCCGCGCATTTCCGTCGAGGAATGGATGGCCCGCAAGGCCAAGGCCGCGGAATAACCCCGCCATGACCGGCGCGATCGAATTGAAGGCGCGGGGTTTTGCCTACGCGCCCGGCGTGTTCCAGTATTCGGCCGGGGTCGCCGCCCTGCCCGGTTACCGGATCGAACGCGTGCGATTCGCGCGAGTCGTGCCCGTGGCGGATGGGTGGGCGCGCATTGCCGCCTATCTGACCGCCCAGGGCCTGCCCATGACATCGTTCTGTGCCTGTGAATTGCGGTCCCCGGCGCCGTTCACCGAAGACGGGTTCCTGACCTTCAACCGCGCTTATGCAGCGGTATTGCAGGCATGGAACGTGCTGACCGAACAGGGCAATCCGGTCGCGCGCAGCAATGTCTGCCCAGAGATCGATCCGCCCGCGGAACCGGGATTCCATGCGTTCTGCATCGTCCGCCCGGTTGCCGATGCGCAGCCTTCCTTCATGATCGCCGGCAGTGGGGAGGCCCGGGAGGGCCAGGGCAATTACCGCGACCACACCGTCCGTCTGGGCGACACCAGCCCAGAGGGCATGCGGGCGAAGGCGGACTACGTCGTTGGCGAGATGGAACGACGCATGGCGGTGCTGGGTCACGATTGGTCTTCCGTGACCGGCACGCAGGTCTACAGCGTTTATGACATCCATCCGTTCCTGGGCGATCTGCTGGTGCGCCGAGGCGCCGCCGCACACGGCATCACCTGGCAGTTTGCTCGCCCGCCGGTCGAGGGATTGGATTACGAGATGGATTGCCGCGGTATTGGTGTGGAGAGCGTGCTGGCGGTCTGATACCGAACAGACGAAACAGTGACCTACAGGTGGTCGCTGTCATTGCGAGCGCAGCGAAGCAATCCAGGGCCTGGCACTATCGATCCTGTGGGTTGACCTGGATTGCTTCGCTACGTTCGCAATGACAGTGGCCGTTAACGCCATGGGTCACTGGTTCGGTCGGTTGGCGCATCGGTCAATGGGTTGGGTGGTTGGTATGACGCACCGCCGCCCGCTGGGACGGCGGCGTCGGCTCAGGGCGTGCCCGACTGCGCGATCCCGGCGCGCGGGCTGGCGCTGTATTCCTTCAGCACCGTTTCTCCGACCGGATCGATTTCCTTCAACAGCACGTCATAGCTCCAGAGATCGGCCAGATGTTGCAGCACCATGCGGGTGTCCCGTTCCTCCAGCAGGACGCGGTTCATCGCCCGGTGGTGCAGGATCAGTTTGCGATCGCCGGACAGATCGACATCGACCACCTGGATGTCGGCGGCGGTCCAGCCGACATCGTAATGGCGCGCCAGGGCCTGGCGTATCTTGCGGTAGCCGCGCTCGTCGTGAATTGCCTCCACCCGCAGGGTTTGTTCGCTGGAATCGTCGACGACGTGGAACAGGCCGAAATGGCGGATCAGGCGCGGGCTGAGATGCTGCAGAATGAAGCTCTCATCGCGATAATTGGCCCAGCAGTCGCGCAGCACGCCCATCGCATCGCCATTGCCGGCGATGTCGGGGAACCACTGCCGGTCTTCATCCGTGGGTTCGGTGCAGACCCGCTCGATATCCTGCATCATGGCAAAGCCGAGCGCGTAGGGGTTGATGCCGGAGTATCGGCGGTCGTTGAAGTCGGGCTGGAAGACGACGTTGGTGTGGGAACGGAGGAATTCGACCATCGCGCCGTCGGTCAGCAGACCCTTTTCGTGCAGCCGGTTCATGATGCGGTAGTGCACATAGGTGGCGCAGCCCTCGTTCATGACCTTGGTCTGTGACTGTGGGTAGAAATACTGCGCGATGATCCGAACGATACGCAGAAGTTCGCGCTGCCATGGGGCGAGCCTAGGCGCTGTCTTTTCGAGAAAGTAAAGGATGTTCTCCTGCGGCAGTTGCAGCAGCGCCTTGCGGCGTTCCTCGGTCGTGGGATCGGCGCGCGTGTTGGACTTTCCGGGGACGGTGCGCCAGAGATCGTTGAACACCTGCTCGTCGTGGATACGCCGCTCGCGTTCGCGCTTTTCTTCCATCCGCAGGTCGGTGGCACGGTTGCGGGGATAGCGGTGCACGGCATGCGACATCAGCGCATGAGCTGAGTCCAACAGGGTTTCGACCGCGGCTTCCCCGTAACGTTCCTCGCATTGCATCACATAATCGCGGGCGAATTCCAGATAATCCAGGATGCCGTCCGCATCGGTCCACTGCTTGAACAGGTAGTTGTTCTTGAAGAAATGGTTGTGCCCGAACGCGGCATGGGCGATGACCAAGGTCTGCATCATCGCCGTGTTCTCTTCCATGATATAGCTGATACATGGATTTGAATTGATCACGATCTCGTAGGCCAGACCTTGCATGCCGGCGCGATACATCGCCTCGTTGCGAGCAAAATGCTTGCCGAAGGACCAGTGCTTGTAGAACAGCGGCATGCCGATCGAGGAATAGGCATCCAGCATCTGCTCGGTGCCGACTCATGACTCCCCTCATTTTCGACTCCTGCATTACTATGCCCAAGCAGGCACGACTCTCCTGGACACCGCTTTTTGTATCAGGCTGGGTTACGTGACTCGAGGTATGACCCGGTCAGTTGGGCCAGCTTCCCGTTGCAGGTGGCGGGG
>CAMATI010000061.1 GCA_945861095.1 Asaia bogorensis
GCCCGAACGGCCTCTATGGCGCGACCGGGGCACCTCGATATAGGCTGGCGCATCCACAGCCACGCCGTCCGCGGGACGGACAACGGAGGAAACATCGTATGGGACCGAATCTGGTCGACTACCTGCTCTACGAGAAAGAAGACAACGGGATCCTCTGGATCAAGTTCAACCGCCCGGAGCGGATGAACGCCCTGGTGGGCACGTCCGAGATGAACGGCACCGTCGCCAAGGTCGGCGAATACATGCGCGCCGGCGATGACGATCCTGATGTGCGCGTCATCATCTTGACGGGCGTCGGGCGCGGCTTCTGCTCGGGTGCCAATCTCGGCTCGCGCGGCGGAGCGGACACGTTGGGCCCCAATTTCTCGGGCAACCGCGGATCGCATGAAGGCCCGGACGCGGCTCGGCAGCATTTCTACCACGGGTTCACCCAGTTGCACCGCGACATCGCCCTGATCCGCAAGCCGACGATCGCGATGATCAACGGGCCGGCGGTCGGTTCCGGCATGGACATGGCGCTGCATTGCGATGTGCGGATCGGCTGCGAGAAGACCCGCTTCGTCGCCTATCACAATGCCGGCCAGATCATCGAGAATGGCGGATCGTACTATCTGCCGAAGATGATCGGCCTGGGGCGCGCGCTGGAGTTCGCCTACACCGGCAACATGGACGCCGACACCGCGTATCGCTGGGGCATGATCAACCACCTGATCGCGTCGGAGGAACTGGAACAGTTCACCCGCGATCTGGCCGCAAGGATGATCGCCATTCCGCCGCTGGTGCAGTGGATCAGCAAGCGGGTGATGCGCGCGGCTTTGGACAGCACGTTGGAAACCACCATGGTGCTGACATCGAACGCCGGCGGCATCCTGAACCAGTCCGAGGACGCCACGGAAGCGCGCAAGGCCTTCATGGAAAAGCGCAAGGGCCAGTTCAAAGGGATCTGAACCGCCCCCGGCTTCGCGCGGGCGGGGAGGGGAGCGGCGGTCGGCTGGTCCGCCCTGTTCCCGCGCGGGGCCGCTATTCGATCATTCGATTCCGGAGCAGCCCATGGCGGTAACGCGCATCGTGCATGTCAGTGACTCGCATCTGTCACCGACCCATACCTACTTCGAGATGAACTGGGCGGCGTTCCAGGCCGATATGGCGGCATCCAAGCCGGACCTGGTGGTGCATGGCGGCGACCTGGCGTTCAACGCACCGGTGGCGGAGGCCGATCTCGCCTATGCCGTGGCGCGGCTTGCGGAATTGGGGCTGCCATGGCGCGCCATCCCCGGCAATCACGATATCGGGGAAGCGCCGCCGTTTTCCCGCCTGAACCAACCGCTGACCCCGGAACGGATTGCCGCCTGGAAGCGCCATGTCGGGCCGCAATGGTGGGTGGACGATGTGGCCGATTGGCGCCTGATCGGGCTGGATACGTCGCTCATGGGCAGCGGTCTGGCGGACGAGGCGGTGCAGAGCGAATTCCTGCGTCAGGCCTTGGCCGGTCGCGGCAGGCGAGCGGTGATGGTCTTCATCCACATGCCGCCCTTCGATGCCGATCCCGACGACCCCGCCCGCACGACGTCCGTTATTCCCCATGTCGCTCGCGGCCCGTTTCTGGACGCATGTGCATCGGGCGGGGTGAAGGTGATCGCCTGCGGGCATCTGCATATCTATCGCCGGGTCCGCCATCGCGGGATGGAAATCGTCTGGGCGCCGCCGACCGCGATGGTCGATGTGCGTCGCGGCCTGTCCAAGCGGCGCCGGTTTCCGCGACCGGGCTATGTCGAGTGGACCTTGAACGGACGGCGCGCAACGCATCGGCTGATCGAACCCGAGCGGATGTTCGTCATCGACATGACCGGGTGGACGGCGGGCAATGACGGGACGACCACGACCTTGCCGGCCTGGGGTGGATGAGCGGGCGGTTCACGTTCCGCGCCTCCGCCGGTTTTTGGGCGTCGTTCGGTCCCGCAATCTGATCCGATGACGAGAGCCGATTCGGGACAGACGAGCGTCGCGCTCGCGCTGCAAGGGGGGGGCGCGCATGGCGCGTTCACCTGGGGTGTCCTCGATCGTCTGTTGGAGGACGGGTTGCGGGTGGAGCGAGTGTGCGGCGTGTCGTCCGGCGCGATCATCGGCACCATGTTGACCCAGGGCTGGGCGCGGAACGGGCGGGAGGGTGCGCGGGAGGAAATCCAGCGGCTTTGGCGGCGGGTTGCGCAGGCCCATGCGCTCAGTCCGTTGCAGAACGCGCCGCTGGAGCGGTGGCTGTGGGGCTGGGACCTGTCGAATTCGATGATGTGGCGGGGGATGGAGATGGCGATGCGGATGTTCAGCCCGGCCCAGCTCAATCCGTTCGGGCATAATCCGCTGACCCATCTGCTGGCGGACCTGATCGAGCCACGCTGGCTGACCCATCGGAACGCGCCGCGCCTGACCGTGTCGGCGACGGATGTCGAAACCGGCGAAGCTGTCCTGTTCGGCAACGCGTAGATCGATGCCGATGTGCTGTGCGCGTCCGCCTGCCTGCCCTTCGTGTTTCCCGCGGTCCGGATCGGCAAGCGGGCCTATTGGGATGGTGGCTATTCCGGCAACCCGCCACTGGGACCGCTGCTGCATCCGTCCCCGCCGGACGAACTGATCCTGATCCGGGCACAGGCGGCTCACCGGTGTGGCGTGCCGTCCACGCCGATGGAGATCACCAACCGGTTGAACGAGATCGCCTGCCAGAACGTGCTGACCGCCGAACTGGCCGCGCTGCCGGCATCCGTCCGCGTGACCAGCTACGATGCCGATGACGCGTTGCTGGACCTGCCGATATCGTCGAAATTCAACGGCGAGGCGGATTTCCTGTCGGAGTTGTTTGAGGCCGGCCGCCGAACCGCGTGCGATCCGGTGCGTCCCTGATCATGGACCGCGGTGCGGACGGTTTGGCGCGGGCGCTGTCATGGCTGGGTGGACAGGCGGGCCTGTCATGGCTGGGTGGACAGGCGGGCCTGTCGTTGGCTGGGTGGACAGGCGAACCTATCATGATCGGCCGGCCGCGGCGGGCTACCTGGCATTTTCGCTTGCGGGTTGGCCAGGAATTGTTTAAAAAAACAGGAATCGTCGCTGGATTGGTGGGATGGCCGGTGGTTGGGCCGGCGGCTGTGGGGGGTGCATGAGGTCTCGGATCACATCGGCGATAGTCGCATCGCTGGCGGTTATGTGCCTGCCGGTTTTCGGCCAGATCGGTCAGGCGCGGGCCACTCCGACATTCAACCTCAGCTTTCTCTCGGGAACCACCCTGGGGGAGCAGGCCGCGTTCGCGGCTGCGGCGAATTATTGGTCGTCCAGTTTTCAGGACAATGTGACGATCAACCTGACGGTCGGGACCGGCATTTTGGGCTCTGGCGTTCTGGCGCAGGCGGCTTCGGCTCGCGCGACCGTCAGTTACAGTTCCTTTCGATCCCAAATGGTCGCCGATGCGACCAGCGCGACCGACGCTGCGGCGGTGGCCCATCTGCCGAACACGACCGGCGTGTCGATGCTCCTGAACTACACCAGCAACAACCCGAACGGTTCGGCCAGCGCGACGCCCTATGAGGATTTGGGAACCGACCTAATCGCCGCAAACAACGCGAACAACACCACGGTCCGTCTGACCAATGCCAACGCCAAGGCGCTTGGATATAGTCCATCCGGTTCGACACTCTCTGTTTTGTGCGGCAGCGCCTGCGACGGTTTCATCCGGTTTGCCTCCAGCGGCTACACCTGGGACCTGGATCGGACCAACGGCATCGCGGCCGGCGCCTTCGACTTCGTCGGGCTGGCGATTCACGAGATCGGGCATGCGTTGGGATTCGTCAGCGGGGTCGATGTGCTGGATACCGCCGTCAGCCCCCCGACCGACCACTCGCTGACCCAGGTCACGCCGTTGGATATGTTCCGCTGTTCCGCCGCTTCGGCCGGGGCCAACACGACTCTCGACTTCACCGCTGGAACCGCGACGAAATATTTCTCCCTGAACAACTGCGCCACGACGTTGGGTCAGTTTTCGACGGGGGACGTCCGGGGCGATGGGGAGCAGGCCAGTCACTGGAAGGATTCGCGGGGCCTTGGCATCATGGACCCGACCGCGGCGCCTGGCGAATTGCTGACGGTAACGGCGTTGGACCTGATTGCCTTCGATGCCATCGGTTGGAATTTGGACGTGCCGGAACCAGGCACCATGGTGGTCGGGGCGACCTGGATTCTGGGGTTGCTGGCCGTTCGGCGCCGATCCCAGGTCAGCCGCAAGGCTTTGGCGCGCGTGTAGGCGTAACGGCTCCGTCGTCTTTCCGGTCGGACAGAAATCCCGCGCCGCTGCGCGACGCCAACGCCAGACCCGGGCAACTTCCGCCAACCGTCCGAAACATTGGCCGATACACCGCGCTTTCCGTCCTTGCCGAACTTGATCCCCCAACCCGTCGGTTGAAGCGCGGGTTGCCGGGTTAAGCCCCGGCAATGACGAAGGGGGGGAGCAGGGCGGTGCATCGGTCGTTGTTTCGGCCGGTTGGCATCACGCCGCCCGTCAGGCGCTGGCAACGCCGCGCACGAATTCCGTGACTTCCTGAGACAGCAGACCGGACTGTTCGGACAATTGCCCCGCCGCTTGCAGGACCTGGCCGGCGGCGGCGCCGGTGTCGTTCGCGGCCTGCTTGAAATGCGCGACATTGCTCGTCACTTCGTGGGTGCCGTCGGCGGCCTCCTGAACCGTGCGCGCGATTTCCTGGGTCGCGGATTGTTGCTCCTCCACCGCGGCGGCGATGGCGACGGCGATCTGGCTGATTTCGGTGATCGTCGTGCCGATGTCACGGATCGCGGTGACCGCCTGTCCGGTGGCCTGCTGGATCTGCCCGATCTGGCTGGCGATATCCTCGGTGGCCTTGGCGGTCTGGTTGGCCAGCGACTTGACCTCGCTTGCCACCACGGCAAAGCCCTTGCCGGCATCGCCTGCCCGGGCGGCCTCGATCGTGGCGTTCAGGGCCAGCAAATTCGTCTGCGATGCAATGTCGCTGATCAGCTTGACGACATCCCCAACCTTCTGCGCGCCAGCGGCCAGGCTTTGCACCACCTGATCCGTCCGTTTCGCGTCCTCGATCGCCCGTTCGGCCACCGCGGTGGACTGCGCGACCTGGCGGCCGATTTCAGAGATCGACGATGCCAACTCCTCGGCCGCGGACGCGACGGTCTGGACATTGGCGGAGGTCTGTTCCGCCGCCGCGGCCGCGGCCGTGGATTGCTCGCTGGTCTGATCGGCGGTCGCGCTCATGGTCCTGGCGGTTGCTTCCATTTCCTCGGCGGCGGACGACAGGGCGTTGGTCAGGACACCGACCTTGGCCTCGAACGCCTGGGTCAGCATCTCCAACGCATGCGTACGTCGTTCCTTTGCCTCCCGCTCGGCCTGTTGCGCCGCGGCCTGGGTGTCGGACTGGATCATGTTGTCCTTGAACACCTGAACGGCCGCCGCCATCGCGCCGATTTCGTCGCGCCGGTCAGTTTCGGGGATTTCCACGGTGGTGTCGCCCGTCGACAGCGCTTTCATGGACGACGTCATGCGGGCAACCGGACGGGATATGCCATGGATCGCCATGTAGCCGGAAATCCCGCATAGCAGCAGGGACATGACGATGCCGGCGCCGATCAGGATGCGGGCCGAATGATAGACCTCCGATCCGCGATCGGCTTCTTTTCCGCCTTCCTGGATGTTAAACCGAATATCCGCATTCAGGGCTTCGCGCACCTTCAGGAAGGTGTCGCGCATGGAGCCGATGTACAGATCCTGGGCTGCCTCGGTATCGTTCTTCCGCGAAAGCTCCAGGAAGAAGCCGCTGTCCTTCAGATACGCGTTCCAATTGTGGTTGACGGCCTCCATCAGGCGCTTTTCAGTTTCGGTCGTTACTGTCGGGATGTAGGCGTTCCATGCATTCCGGAACCGTTCCAGGCTTTGGGCGATGGACGCTTCATGCTGCTGCTTGGACTGCGGGATCGCGGTCAGGAGATGGACCGCCTCCAACACGCGATACTGTTCCGCATTTTGCGCCGCCACGCCCAGGTGGCCGATTGCCGGCAGCCAGTTTTTGTGTATCTCGACTGCGGAACGGTTGATCGACGCCATCCGCTCGATCGCGAAAACGCCGAGCGCGAGGGTGGTGAAGGCCATGGCGGCGAAGGCGGACAGCAGTTTGCCGCGAATGGAAAGACCTGCGAGAAGTTTCATATGGAACAACCTCGTGTTTGGCGTGGTGTGAGCTGGCGCCTGTGCGGGGCCGTTGCGCGACAGGATCGTGTTGCCCCTAACCATGTCCGTGGGGCTTCCCCCAACCATGTCCGTGGGGCTTCACCATGTCCGTGGGGATTCCCCCAAACCATATCCGTGGGGTTGCCCCCAACCATGTCCGTGGGGCTTCCCCCAACCATGTCCGTGGGGTTGCCCCCAACCCGATCTAGCCGATGTTGGTTAAGCGACGATTAACGCCGCCGGCCCCGACCATTGACCGGCGGTGGCCCCACACGGTTGATGCGGAGCTTGATCCGGGAGCCTTTCCCCGCTGTCGTTGAAGCGCGGGATACCGAGGCATCCCGGCAACAACGGGGGGCGTATCTGTCAATGGTTCCATCGGCAGAAATATCCCCCCACCCTTGCCGGCCGAGGCGGACCGGGTCGCTTTCACCCGAATGTCGTTGACGCCGCGGCCATGCTGCCGCTAGACCCCCGCCCGGGCCACGCCCCCCCACCGGGGCGCTCGTCTTCTGAAAGGGAGAGCCGACATGACAACCACAACGGGATCCTCAATGGGATACCCTGGGGCGTTGCCAGGAACAGTCTCCGGGGCAGCACAGGGCGCATCCGCCCCCCGACCGGATCTGCGTCCGGCCAACCCGTGCTTTTCCTCCGGCCCTTGTGCCAAACGCCCGGGATTTTCGCTTTCCGCCCTCTCCGGCGCCATGCTGGGCCGCAGCCACCGCGCCCCAGCCCCCAAGGCGCGATTGGCCGAGGTCATCGACCGCTCCCGCGCCATACTCGCCATGCCCGACGACTGGCGGCTGGGCATTGTTCCCGCATCCGACACCGGCGCGGTCGAAATGATCCTGTGGTCCGTGCTCGGCCAACGTCCGGTCGATATCCTGGCCTTTGAAAGCTTCGGGGAGGGGTGGGCCAATGACATCGTCCAGCACCTGAAGCTGCCGGATGCCAGAGTGTTGGCCGCACCTTATGGCAGGCTGCCTGACCTGGGCGCCGTGGATCCCGCACATGACGTGGTGTTTCCATGGAATGGCACCACATCCGGCGTGCGTGTGCCGAACGCGGATTGGATCGCGCCAGACCGGCAGGGATTGGCGATCTGCGACGCGACCTCCGCCGCCTTTGCCATGGCGTTGCCCTGGGACCGGTTGGATGTCGTGACCTGGTCCTGGCAGAAGGTTCTGGGCGGGGAGGCCGCGCATGGCATGCTGGCGCTTTCCCCGCGGGCGGTGCAGCGCCTGCAAACCTGGACTCCGCCCTGGCCGCTGCCGAAGCTGTTCCGGTTGACCAACAACGGCAAGCTGACCGAAGGTGTGTTCAAGGGCGAAACGATCAACACGCCCTCCATGCTGTGCGTGGAAGATGCGTTGGACGGCCTGCGCTGGGCGGAATCGATCGGGGGGCTGCCGGCCCTGGTCGCGCGCGCGGAGGCCAATCTGGCCGCGGTCGCGCGCTGGGTCGAACGGACCGCGTGGGTGGATTTTCTGGCGGCCGAACCGCGGACCCGGTCCTGTACGGCGATCTGCCTGAAGATCGTCGCGCCCTGGTTCGCCGGTCTGCCGGCCGCGGACCAGGCCAAGGCGGCATCGCGCCTGGCCGCGTTGTTGGACCAGGAAAAGGTGGCTTACGACATTGGCGCCTACCGCGATGCGCCGCCCGGCATTCGGATCTGGGGCGGGGCGACGGTGGAAACCGCCGATATCGAGGCCCTGCTGCCCTGGCTGGACTGGGCACACGATACGGTGCGAAGCGGTTACCGATAGGCAGGACGGTCACGGTATCCACACGCGTTAGCACTGGGTGCCGATAGGAGAAAATTCTCCCCCTCCCCTTGCGGGAGGGGGTTGGGGGGAGGGGTAATTGGGCACACCCCGTGGGAAATCACCCCTCTCCCAACCCCCTCCCGCAAGGGGAGGGGGAGAATTTTCTCCGCCTCTGCCCTCCGATCGGCGCCCCCGCTCAAACCGACCCCAACAACCACGGAAGCCAATTCCCGCTTCCACCTGACGAGACAAACAATGCCCAAGGTTCTGATCAGCGACAAACTGTCTCCCGCGGCGGTCGACATTTTCCGTCAGCGCGGTATCGAGGCAGACCTGAAGCCCGGCCTGTCGCCGGCCGAGTTGCGGGAGATCATCGGCGCCTATGACGGCCTCGCGGTCCGATCCTCCACGAAGGTGACGCGGGAGTTGCTGGATGCCGCGACCAACCTGAAAGTCGTCGGACGGGCCGGGATCGGGGTCGACAATGTCGATGTCCGGTCCGCCACGGCGCGCGGTGTCGTGGTGATGAACACGCCGCACGGCAACACGATCACCACCGCCGAACATGCCATTGCGATGATGTTCGCCCTGGCGCGCCAGATCCCCGATGCTTCCGCGTCCACCCGCGCCGGTAAGTGGGAGAAGAACCGGTTCCTGGGCGTCGAACTGACCGGCAAGGTGCTGGGCCTGATCGGCTGCGGCAATATCGGGTCCATCGTCGCCGACCGCGCCATCGGCCTGCGGATGAAGGTCGTCGCCTACGACCCCTATCTGTCGGAGAAAAAAGCCCTGGCGTTGGGGGTGGAGAAGGTGGACCTCGACACGTTGCTGGCCCGGGCCGATTTCATCACCCTGCATACGCCGCTGACCGATGCTACGCGCGATATCCTGTCGCGGGAGGCGCTGGCGAAAACCCGCAAGGGCGTGCGCATCATCAACTGCGCCCGCGGCGGCCTGGTGGATGAGGCGGCTCTGGCGGACGCGATCCGATCCGGTCATGTCGCCGGCGCGGCGCTGGATGTGTTCGACACCGAACCGGCGATCGACAGCCCGCTGTTCAGCCTGGACAATGTCGTCTGCACCCCGCATCTGGGCGCGGCGACATCGGAAGCGCAGGAGAACGTGGCGCTTCAGGTCGCGGAACAGATCAGCGATTTCCTGCTGTCGGGTGCCGTGTCCAACGCCATCAACATGCCCTCCGTCTCGGCCGAGGATGCGCCGCGGCTGAAGCCCTACATGGAACTCTGCCGCCTGCTGGGGGCGTTTGCCGGGCAGATGACCCAGGCGCGCGATGGCGTCATCCGCCGCGTCGCCATCGAGTATGAAGGGCAGGTCGCGGCGCTGAACACCCGGCCGCTGACCGCCGCGGCGCTGGCGGGGCTGATGTCGCCGCTGATGGAGGGGGTCAACATGGTCAACGCCGCGGTTGCCGCGCGCGACCATGGCATCGATGTGGCGGAAACCGTGCATGACCGGCCCAGCGAATATTTGACCCTGGTGCGGGTGAGCGTGGAGACGGATGGGCTGGTGCGGTCCGTCGCCGGCACGCTGTTCGCCGGATCCCGGCCTCGGGTTGTGGAGATCAAGGGGATCAAGGTGGAGGCTGATTTCGCGCCCTATATGCTGTATGTGACCAACCAGGACAAACCGGGCTTCATCGGCCGCTTCGGGGCGACCCTGGCCGGCGCGGGCATCAATATCGCCACGTTCCACCTGGGGCGAGCCGAACAGGGGGGCGATGCGATCTGTCTGGTGTCGGTGGATGAGGCGGTGCCGGAAGACATTCTGGCGATGGTGCGGACCCTGCCGTTGGTGGTGCAGGCAACGTCACTGGCCTTCTGAACCGGGTCGACATACGGGCCCCAAGGGCCGCGGTCCCATCGGACGGGGAGGCGATTGGATGAAGCGTTGGCGGGCTGCCCTTACGATGGCGATACCGATGGTGTCCCTGGCCCTTGGCCTGTCGACGACCGACGTCCGGGCCCAAAGGGGAGGGCCAGGGGGAAGTCAAACGGGAAGTCAAACGGGAAGTCAAACGGGAGGTCAAGCGGGAAGCCCAGCGGGAGGTCAAGCGGAAACGAAAGCGACCGAGAAATCCATCCTCATGACGCCGCCGCTGCAATGGGAAACCTCCATGCTCGGCGCCCGCCCCGCGTGGCATCAATCCATCAACGACCTCGCCGTGCTGACCGGTGGCATCCTGTTCGGCATGAGCCCGCGCGACGTCAACATCGCGCTGCCAGACCCGACCCCCGGGCTCGATTGGACGAAGCTGCCCTTGGCGACCGAGTTTCCGGAGGACGTGCGGTATTTCTGGATCAAGCTGCACGGGTCCAAGGCGAAGCTGCTGCGTACCGAGAACTGCACCGGGCACGCGAGCTATGTCACCTTCCTGTTCCGCACCCGCGGCCTGTTTCGCGTCTCGTTTCGCCTTCTGGCGGATGAGGATTGCCCGTCCACCAACGCCGCGGCGACCGAGATCATGGCCCGTTACGTCCTGATGCCGCGGGAGGTGGTGCAGAGCATGCATTACCGGAACGGACAGGTGGAGGTGGTCGATCTGGTCGATCCCGCATCGGGCTATCTGGCCGGCGTGCGTTGGCTGCAGCGGGGGCGATGACATGCGCCGGAAGAGATTTCTTCAATATTTCCTTGCAATGATATTGCTGTGCCCGCCGGTCCTGGCGGCGCCGCTGCCGCTGCCGGTTGCGCCGGATATCGAACTGCCGCCGGTGATCGAGGATTCGACCCAGCCGCGCCAATGCACCATCGCGTTTCTGGTGGCCGATACGCGCATGAACGACATCTATGCCGCGCGGATGCAGATTGCGCCGGGACCCAATGTGAAGCCCATCCGGGACCGCTATCCTTGTCCTGTCGCGGTCCCGACCCGATTCGGGGTGAGGGCGATGGAAAACTGCGTGGCGCGCGTCGCCGATCCCAACAATTGCGTGTTCGCGGACATGAGCCGTGGGTTCGAGCGGGATCCGGCCACCCCCAACACGGCCGAGAACGGATCGCGTTGCGCCTCCGACCTTTACAATTATATCGGCATCGCCTGTTGGAAGTCCGACGGCATGGATGTCTGCAATGTCGGCTGCGGCAGGACCGACCCGGACGCCCGGGCGCAAGCCCGCGAACGCTGCGAGAGCAAGCACCTGCGCACCTGCGACATCGGCGGGGCGGTGCCGATCCTGGCCCCCTGACCGCCAGGTGCGTCCCGCTCCGACCGCCCGGATCGACCACATCTCCAACAACACCGATAGCGTCCCCTTACCGTCACTGTCGGAACCGGCCCGGCAGCGGCGATGCGCCTACGGGCGGGCGGTGCATCGGTCATTGTTTCCGCCGATCGATATAATACCAACCGCCCCAACCACTGACCTATGGGTGGCTCCTGTCATTGCGAGCGCAGCGAAGCAACCCAGGGCAACCAACAGGATCGATAGTGCCAAGACTCTGGATTGCTTCGCTGCGCTCGCAATGACAGCTTCCGTTGTCACCATTGATCATTGTTTCGGCCTATCGATATAATACCAACCACCCCAACCACTGACCTATGGGTGGTCCCTGTCATTGCGAGCGCAGCGAAGCAACCCAGGGCAACCAACAGGATCGATAGTGCCAGGCTCCTGGATTTCTTCACTGCGCTCGCAATGACAGCTTCCGTTGTCGCCATTGGTCATCGTTTCGGCCGATCGATACAAGTCCCCCAGTGCTCGGCCGATTGCGATCGAATGCACGATCTGCGCGGCTTCGTGCAGATGGTCCGCCGTGTCGAAAAACGCGGATCGATCGTAGCGGCTGTTGTTGGGCAATTGCAGGAACCGGGCGCGCGGACCCTCGTAGACGGCCCGGATGGCGGCCAGGGTGGCGTCCGGGGGCGGGCTGTCGGCGAAGCCGGTCGGTAGGCCGCCGATGACCCGCACGTCGTTGGCGGCGGCCCAGGCCAGGAAGTCGCGGACGATGCGGGTCCCGTCGCCGGTCGCGATGGCATGCGCGGTCAGGTGTTCGGGACGCGCGGCGGCCAGGATCGTGGCATTGGCGGCCCCCAGTTCCGCCGTGTGGCCAATATGATCGCCCCAGGCATTGGCCGATCCGGTGACCCGCGCGCGCGGGTCGCGAAAACGCGTGGCGGTCAATGCGAGTTCGATGGTGCTCATGACCAGGGCGCGCAGGTCGAAGGCGAACACGGCGCCCAGCCAGCGGTCCGCGGGCAGGCGGGCCAGGGTCGCGCGATCGTGGCGGGCCATGATCGCGGCATCCGGCCCAACGAGGGTCGCGGCGCGGGTTCTGGCGTATTGCGCCTGCTCCAGCGGCAGATAGACGACATCGCCCGGGTGCAGCAGGGTCTGCCAGCGGGCAAACAGGTAGTCCAACCCGATGCCGACGGCGACCCCGCCGTTGACGCAGGGCAGTTCCAGGATCGGCTCGATGGTCTGGCAGCGATGCGAATAGGGGCCGTTGGATCCGGCGAGAATGACCAGTTTCGGGCCTTCGATGGCGGCGCCTCGGGCGATCGTGGCGTCCAGCAGCAGCCGGGGCAGGCCAAGGGTCAGCGGACGGTCCAGCGCCAGGGTGAACAGCCCGGCATAGAGCAGCAGGGATGCCAGACAGGCCGCGACAACCCGGAGCATCGGAACCCGGAGCATCGGAAACCGGTGCACTGGACCAGGGCGCGGCAGAACGGGGCGCATCAGAACGGGGCGCATCAGAACTGGAAGTAAAGAAACGGCGAGACATGCGGGGCGAAGAACAGCGCCTGCACGGTCAAGGCGAAGCCGGCGGCCAGGCCCAGGGCACGGGTTCGGTCCTGCCATTGATGGATATGCGGCAAGGCCAGAACGATGGTCCAGCCCAGCAGCAGGCAGACGGACACTTCCGGGAAGCTCAGGGTTCTTGCATCGCCCAGGAAGCGCAGCACCGGGACCGGGTCGGCAAGCGCGCCAAGGGGTGGGAAGGCGTCGACGATCATTTGCGGCAGCGCGATCCCGTGCAATCCGACAAGACCGCGCGCCATGGACCACGTGGTTGGCAGATCGGCGGCCCGAAATGGCACCCAGGCGAGAACCACCGCCAGCAAGGTCAGGCCGTGTGACAGCATGCGGGGCAGTGCGGGGCCGCGATAGGCGGCGTGGATTGCCAGAAACAGCCCGTGCAGCCCTCCCCAAAGCACGAACTGCCAGGCGGCGCCGTGCCACAGCCCGCCCAGCAGCATCGTGGCGGCCAACGCGCCCAGATGGCGGCTTCGGCCATGGCGGCTGCCGCCGAGGGGGATGTAGATGTAGTCGCGGAGGAAGAGGCCGAGGGTGATGTGCCAGCGCCGCCAGAAATCGGCGATGTCGCGAGCCTGGTAGGGGCTGTCGAAGTTCAGCGGAAAGCGGATGTTCAGCATCAGGGCGAGCCCGATCGCCATGTCGGAATAGCCCGAAAAGTCGAAATAGATTTGCAGCGCATAGGCGAGCGTGGCGTACCAGGCCTCGAAGAAGCTCAGGCTTTCCCCATTGGCGGCGGCGTTGAAGCCGGTATCGGCGAAACCACCGAACATGTCGGCGAGGACCAGTTTCTTGGCCAGGCCCAGCAGGAACAGGGTCAGGCCGACTTGCAGATTGTCCGCGTTGGGTGTCGCAACCCCGGGCGCCCGAAGCTGCGGCATGATGTCCCTCGGCGATACCAGCGGGCCGGCGATCAGATGCGGGAAGAAGGCGACGAAGGCGGCATAGGGAACCAGACCGGGGTTCTCATTCGGGTGACGCAGGCAGTCGGTCAGGTAGATGATCTGCTGGAAGGTGAAGAAGCTGATCGCCAGGGGCAGAAAAATCGACAGCGTTGGGCTGTCCGGGGCGATGATGCCGCGCAGGAAGTCGGCATACTTGAACCAGCCCAGCAAGGCGAGATTGGCCGCGATGGCACCGCCGAGGCAGATTCGGGCCAGATGGGTATGGCCCAAATGGAGGCGGGTCATGCGGAGTTGACGCGGGTCTGGCTGGGTAGGGTTGGCCGGCGCTGACTGCGCCCCCCGGCTAGCACGGTCGCGGCCGGCCGGATGGCCTCCATCGACCGGGTGGCGCCCTCCTTTATCTCGCGATGGCCCGGGCGCTTCGGCAAGGCGGCGGATCAGGCACCCGAGCGCGAAATTGCCGCCGATCGAGCCGACCAACAGCAAGGTGAACGCCGGGTTCCACCAGCCATAGAAGAACAGGCTCGCGGCGATCAGCCAGCCCAGCGCGGCGGTCCGTCCAGCCAGACGCCCGGCCAGAAAGAAGCCGCTCAGGCAGACGGGCAGGAAGCCCAGGATGAAGATTTGCGAGTGAAACAGCATGGTGCGTGACGCGGCCAGTATCGGACGGTCATGCTAATTTCCGGTAAACGCTCCCGGAATTTCGGGACGGTCCTTCCGGGGAGATGCCTCAGGTCGGCGGGAAGGCCGCCATCGAGGTCGCGGCGTGCAGCCGGCGGGCCAGCGTGTCCGCCTCGGTTTCCGGAACATTGGTAAAGCTCAGCAGCAGGCCTGATCCGGCATCATGCGCCATGGTCAGGCCAGACAGCGCGGTTGGCGCCAGACCTGCGGCGCGTGCCTGGCGGGCCAATGTGTCGTCGGCGACCTCGGGGGCGAAGCGTAGCAGAAGATGCATGCCCCCAGCCTCCAGTTCCACCGAGGCGCGATCGCCGAACGCGCCGGCAAGCGCGGTCGCCAGTGCAATGCGGCGGGCCGCATAGAGCGCGCGCATCCGGCGAAGATGACGGGCGAAGTGCCCCTGTTCCATGAAATGCGCGACGACCTGTTGTTCCAGCGGGGACTGGCCTTTGGTCAGCAGGTGGCTGGCGCGCTGGAAGGCGGCGGCCAGTTCATCCGGCACGATCAGATAACCCAGCCGCAGGCCGGGAAACAGCACCTTGGAGAAGCTGCCGGCGAACAGCACCCGCTCACCCTTGTCCAGGCTTTTCAACGCGGGCAGAGGCCGGCCCGTGTAGCGATACTCACTGTCGTAGTCGTCTTCCAGGACCCAGGCGCCGGCTTCCGTTGCCCAGGCCAGCAGTGCCAGGCGGCGGGGTAGGGACAGGGCGACACCCAGCGGCGATTGGTGGGTGGGGGTGACGACCGCGAGCCTGGCGCGGGGGGCGGCGACGGTGCCGGCGGCGACCCGCATGCCTTCCCGGTCCACCCGCACCGGCACCAGGCGCGCGCCGGCCGCTTCCAGGCCCTGTCGGGTCAGCTTGTGGCCCGGGTCCTCGACCCAGACCGGATCGCCGGGGCGCAGCAGGACCTGGCGCACCAGGCTCAGCGCGCCCTGGAACCCGCCGGTGATCAGAATCTGATGGGGCGCGCACACGATCCCACGTGACACGCCCAGATAGGCCGCGATCGCCTGGCGCAGGCGAAGGAAGCCGGCCGGGTCGGGGTAGGTCAGTTCATCTGGCCCGATGCCACGCGCCGCGCGGACCGCCAGCCCCGACCAGAGCTTGCGCGGGAATGCATCCAGCGCCGGCAAGCCCAGGCGAAAGGGCAGGGGCGCGGCTTCCACCCGGTCGTCCCGCAACGCCAGGGACCGTTGGCCGGGTGCCGTCACCGGCGCCTTGATCTGGGACGATATGATCGTGCCGGCGGACCCGCGCGTTTCGGTCGTCCCTTCGCCGGCGAGCAACGCGTAGGCCGCATCGACGGTCCCGCGTGCGACCGAGAGCTGGCTGGCCAAATTACGCGACGACGGCAGACGAGAGCCTGCCGGCAAGGCGCCCGACGCCGCGGCGTCCCGCAGGCGGCTGGCGATCTGCAGGTAGAGTGGCTCGGTTTCCGACGGGTCGAGGGCGATCTGCACGGTCATGGCCCAGTCGATCTATCGATTTCTGGCCTTGGCGTATAGGCCGTGCGGACTGGCATCCGTGTTGAGTCTCGGATGGACCGCGGGTGTTGCTCTGGCTGCGGTCGGTTGCGACCGGACCGGTTGGCAACGTCGGCGCGGTGGCGGTACGGCCATGGGCCGTCCGATGCGGGGCAGGGCGTGCAAGGCCAGCGACGGGCGCGGCGGGATATCCCCGGGGCGACATGCCAGGGCCTTTACCGGTCACCGCAACAGACGTGGGGTGGCGCGCGACGTTGTGTCACATATCTGTCATAGGCAGCCGACTATACAAGCGTCGTTCGTCCCATCAACGATGCGACGTACTGCCAACCGTCGGAAACAATGACCCATGGGGCCGCGCAGCGTCATTGGTTCCGATGGTCGGTATGACAATCGGTTTCAATGTGTTCCATCGGTTGATGGATATTTCTATGACCGATTGCGGGCCACTCGCAGGTCGGGACGGACTGACGCGGTCACCAGCCTGTTCGCGCATCTATACCGCCTGTCCGGAAAATGCAGCGTTGCCATGCCAAATTGGTCCAACCTCTGGCAGATTTGACGCGTGGGATAAAAGGCGGTACCGACGAATTCAGCCGCGATCGCCAGCGGAACGTTGCCGATTCCTTCCGTTGAGTCAATGCGCGGAGCATCGTTCGAACGGCGGCGGCACCTCAGGGGATATCGAAGATGGTTCAGTTTTCCGGTTCTATCGCGACCAATGGCACGCGGGTCACCTACCTGGTGTCGTTGACCGCCGGGGTGACGTATTTCTTCGAAATGGAGGGCGCGGCCACTGGATTTGGCTCACTTCTGGATCCCTTCGTCCGCGCAATTGGACCAACCGGTCTGCTGGTCGGGGACGATGACGGCGGCGTCGGCCTAAACGCCCGTCTCGTCTTCACGCCGACGATCGCCGGAAACTACACCGTCTTCGCCGGGGAGGCCGGGGACAATGGGACCGGCACATACCGGCTGACCGTCGAAGCCGATGATTTCCGCGGCACCTCGGAAGGCAACGGATCGGCCGGCGCCCTTTCGGTTGGCGCGGCCGGTGCCACGGGGACCATCAACTACATCGGTGACCGCGATATGTTCGCTGTCACCCTGACCGCGGGAACGCAGTATTTCATCGACCTGGAAGGGACCCCGACCACCCAGGGCACGTTGGCCGACGCGTTCCTGAGAGGCGTGCATGACGCCGCCGGAACGCTGCTTTCCGGCACGGTCGACGATGATGGCGGCGTGGGCGCCAATTCCCGCGCGGTCTTCACGCCGACAACGACCGGCTCCTACTTCATCTCCGCCGGTGGGTATTTCAACGAAATCGGCACGTATCGCGTTTTCGTCCGACCGGACGATTGGCGCTCGACCGCCGACGGCATTGGGCCGTCCGGCCTGGTGGCGATCAATTCGCTCGGCAGCACGGGCAACATCAATTACGTCGGCGACCAGGACATTTTCAGGGTCACACTGGCGGCCGGAACGCAATATTACATCGATCTGGAGGGCGTGCCGACCAACCAGGGGACGCTGGTCGACGGCTTCCTGCGTGGCATCTACGACCCGGCGGGCGCGCTGCTGGCCAACACCGTCGATGACGACGGCGGCGTCGGGCGCAACGCGCGGGTCGTATTCACGCCGACCGTCACCGGCAGCTATATGGTAGCGGCGGGCGGGTTCGACACCAATCTGGGATCCTACAGGCTGTTCGCCCGGGCGGACGACTTCCGATCCACGTTTGAGGGCGTCGGCAGCGCCGGCAGCGTGGCCCTTGGCGCGGTCGGTGCCACGGGGACCATCAACTATGTCGGCGACCAGGATCTGTTCAGCGTCGACCTGACCCTCGGCACCCAGTATTTCGTGGAACTTGAAGGCGCCCCCTCCGGCCAGGGCACGCTGGGCGATTCGTTTCTTAGGGGCATCTATAACTCCGCGGGGACCCTGCTCCCGTCTTCGGGCGATGATGACGGCGGCGTCGGCGCCAACTCCCGGGTGGTGTTCACGCCAACGACCACTGGCACATTCTTCGTTGCTGCTGGCGGATATTCCACCTATACTGGTACTTACCGGTTGAAAGTGGGGGCCGATGATTTCCGCTCCACCTACGACGGTATCGGTTCATCGGGGCTGGCAACGGTCAACGGAGCCGGTGCCACCGGCAATATCAACTTCGCCGATGACCTGGACCTGTTCAGAGTCACGCTCGCGGCCGGGACGCAGTACTATATCGACCTTGAAGGATCGCCGAGCGGGCAGGGCACCATTGCGGACACTTTCCTGCGGGGCATCTTCAATACGTCCGGCATTCTGATAAATGGACTTTCCGACGACAACGGCGGCGTGGGCGCCAATTCGCGTGTGGTGTTCACGCCAACCGTTGCCGGAACCTACTCCATCGCAGCGGGTGCGGCCGGCGGCGGTACGGGCACCTACAAATTGAACGTCCGGGCCGACGACCACCGGTCGACCTTTGAGGGGTCTGGCCTGGTCGGATTCCTGTCCGTCGGCACGGCGGGGCACGCAGGCACCATAAACTACGCCGGCGACCAGGATCTGTTCGTTGTGACCTTGGACGGCGGAACGCAATACTTCATCGACCTGGAGGGATCGCCGACCAGCCGAGGGACACTGTCCGATCCTTATCTTCGCGGGATCTATGACTTCAATGGGACATTACTGCCCAGCTCCCTCGACGACGACGGCGGCAGCGGCAACAACGCGCGCGTGGTGTTCACCCCAACGACAACCTCTGTCTACTTCATCGCGGCGGGTGCGCTGGGCGGCGGCACCGGCACCTACCAGTTGTTTGCCAATCCGGACGATTTCAGGGACCACCAGGACGGCATCGGCCCGGTCGGCACCGCGACTATCGGAGCAACCACCAAAGGTTCGATCGACTATATCGCCGACGCCGACCTGTTCGGCGTGACGCTGACAGCGAACCACCTGTATCGTATCGAGCAGCGTGGCGCGCCGAGCGGTTCCGGCACATTGGGTGATCCCCTGATCACGGGCGTTTACAATTCCAATCGGGTGTTACAGCCCAATTCGTCGAACGATGACTCGGGCGGGACACGCAACGCGAGCGTGGAGTTTCTGGCGCCCACCACGGGCCTCTACTATATCGGTGCCAGCGCCTACGCGTCGCACGTGGGGACCTATGAACTACGGGTAACAAACCTTGCGGGTCCCGAGATTGGCGACACCACCGCAACAACGGGCACGATCGCGGTTGATGGCGTGGTTCGTGGCCTGATCGACAAGGCAGGCGACGTTGACTGGTACCGGGTAAATTTCACCGTCGGCGCGAGCTATTCGATCGAACAGACGTCGATCGGGGACAGCGGAAACCCTGTGGGCGATACATTCTTTCGCGGTGTTTACAACAGCGTTGGCGTTCGCATAGCAAATACCACCAACGACGATTGGGCCGGGACCTCGGATTCCCGCGTGGTCTTCACGCCGCGGACCGCCGGGACCTATTTCATAGCTGCCGGTGCTTACGGCACCAACACCGGCGAGTATCGCCTGTCCCTGTCATCAACCACCGTCACCGATTTGATTGACGACACGACGGCGACAACCGGAACCTTGGCGCTGGGTAGCCCTGTAACAGGGGATGTCGAATTCTCGCGTGATCTGGATTGGTACCGGGTCACACTCACGGCCGGCGTTACCTATCGCATTCGGGAACAGGGCGCGGCGAGCAACAATGGTACGCTCGCGGATCCGAGGATCACGGGGGTCTACGATTCCGCCGGTGTGCTCTTTGCCGGCAGCAGCAATGACAGCGCGGACGGCTCCCTGGACAGCCGCGTGTTGTTCACCCCCGATACCACGGGGACATACTATGTGTCGGCCGGGGGCTATTATGACACGATCGGCACGTACCGGCTGTCGATCGAGGTGGACGCGGCCGCACAGGAAGTGCCTGACAACGTCTCGTCCAAGGCAACCGTGGCCGTCAATGGCACCCTTAACGGAATCATCAATGCAAGCGAAGACACCGACTGGATCGGCTTCGATGCCGTCGCCGGAACGACCTATCGGGTGTCGCTCGCCGGCGTTGGCACCGGCGGCTCCACTTTGGTTGACCCGGTGCTGGGCGGCGTCTTCACACCGTCAAGGCTCGCCGTTCCCAACAGCGGGAATGACGACTTCAACGGCTCGAAGGACGCACAGATCACCTTCACCGCTGCCGAAACGGGCAGGCACTTCATCGTCGCGGAAGCCTATAAAGACGGTACCGGCACCTACCAGGTCGGGGTCAGCAAGGTTTCGGACACCACCGCGCCGACGCTGCTCTTCAGAACGCCGGGAGATATTACCGACAGCGGCCTAACAGCGGTCGACCGCAACATCAGCCTCAATTTCAATGAGGCGGTGAAAGCCGGCCAGGGCAAGTTCGTGTTGACCGGCGGCGGCCAGACGCGCGAGATCTCCGTCACCGACACGACGCAGGTGACCTTCCTGGGGGAGATCGTAACCATCAATCCGACCACGGACCTGGCACCGAGCACAAAATACAGCCTGACCGCGGCATCCGGCGTGGTGACCGACCTTTCGGGCAATGCCTACGCCGGTCTCACCACGCCGACGGATCTCACCTTCACGACCAGATCGACCAGCATTCTCGATAACTGGACGCTGATGGTCTATATCGCCGGGGATAACAATCTCGAAGGCGCCGGCGTTGAAGACGTCAATGAGATGGAGAGCCTCAACCTGCCATCGAACGTGAATCTGATGGTTCTGTTCGACCGCGTCGGCGGCTGGTCCACGGCCAGCGGTAACTGGACCGACACTCGGGGCGGGCAGATCATGTTCGACAGCCAAAACGATACCAATAACAATACGATCGTGTCGCCCCTGCTGTCGCAGGGGGAACTGAACATGGGAAGCCCCTCCACGCTCACCGGCTTCATCAACTGGGCGGCCGCGACCGCGCCAGCGCAGAACTACGGCCTGATCATGTGGGACCACGGCGGCGGGATCAGCGGACATTCCTGGGACGACACCAGCAGGGGCGACAATCTGACCATCCTTGAGACGCGACAGGCGATTGCGGCCTCCGACGTGGGCAAGTTCTCCCTGATCGGTTTCGACGAATGCTTTATGGCAGTCGCGGAGGAAACCTTCGATCTGCGCGATCGGACCGACATCATCGTGTCCTCGCAGGAATGGGAGCCGGGCGACGGTTGGGAATACCACAAATTCCTCGCGCCCCTGGCAGCCAACCCGACGATGTCCGCGATGGACCTGGCGGGACACATCGTCTCAACGTATGGCGAACGCTACGCGGGTGAGGCCGATATCACATTGTCCAGTGTGTGGACGGCCGGGCTTGGCGCGCTTGGCACCGCCCTGGACAGCTTCTGCCTGGAGGCGTTGGCGCCCGTGACCACCGCGGCGGATTGGGCTGGCCTGCGGGAGGCCGCGGAACGTGCCTATCATTTCGATGCTGACGACATCGTCGATCTTCGCGATTTCATGCTCGAGGTGGGCAACAGAGTCACCTCGGCCCCCCTGAGAACCGCGGCGGCCAATGTGGCGGCCCGGGTCGGTGATGCGGTCACGGCGACCACGGGGACGGTTGGCGATGCGGCGGGCATCAGCATCTACCTTCCGTATGGCGCGACCACGGTCGACCCCACCTACACACCCGCGAACTTCAATTTCCTGAACGATGTGCCGAACTGGGACAACTTCCTGGCGAAGCTCTGATATCGCATGGGTGCGCGAAAGGGCAGGCGGGCACGCCGAGCGGCGTGGGGGGTTTGGACTGATCGATGAAGGCGATTTTGTATCTTTCGTGCAGTCCACGTGGCGCCACCGCGCATAGCCGCATCATCGCGGAGGAGTTGGTGGACCGGCTGCTGACCCGTCATCCAGGCGCCAATGTGATCCGCCGCGATCTATCCGCCAATCCACCGTCCTTCCTGGACGCCGCGTTCAGCGCCGCCATTCTGGGCCCGCAAGGCTCGCCGCCGCCGGCCCTGGCTGAATCCGAAGCCTTGATCGCGGAACTGGAAGCCTGCGACGCGCTGGTGCTCGCCACGCCGATGCACAATTACGGGGTGCCGGCCGTGCTGAAGGCCTGGATCGACCAGATCGTGCGCATCCATCGCAGCTTTCGCAGCACGCCGCAGGGCAAGGTCGGGGTTCTTTCCGACCGTCCGGTGCATGTGGTCGTCGCCTCGGGCGGCTGGTTCAGCGGCCCATCGCCGACCGGCACGCCACCGCAGCCCGACTTCCTGACCCAATATCTGCGCGCGGTGTTCGCCACCATCGGCCTGCACGATATTCGGTTCGTCACCCTGGAGGGGGTCACCAGAGGGCCGGAGATCGCCGCCCGGGCCTATGCCATGGCGCGCGAAAAAATCGCGGCGCTGTAACGCCATCGGGCGTGGCGAGTCTCCTCGTCACGCCCATGATTTCCATCATCATCCCCACCTTGAACGAGGCTCCTCGCATCGGCGCGCTGCTGGCCCGGTTGCGCGCCGAACCCATTGCCTGCGAGGCGATCGTCGTCGATGGCGGCAGCGAGGATGACACTATGGCCATTGTCCTGGCGTCCGGCTGGGCGCGTGGGCTGACCGCCATGCGCGGACGCGGCCAGCAACTGGTCGCCGGGGCGGATGCGGCCGGAGGCGACGTGCTGCTGTTTTTGCACGCGGACACGGTCTTCCCGGCGGGCGGTCTGGTGGCACTGGAACATGCACTCGCCAGCAACCCCGACAGCCCGGGTGGCAATTTCCGTTTGCTGTTCGACGGCGACGATGGGTTTTCTGCCTGGTTGGCCGGCTTTTACGCCTGGTTGCGACGGCGCGGCTTCTATTACGGCGACAGCGGCATTTTCGTCCGGCGTTCGGTCCATGACGCGCTGGGCGGGCTGCGTCCCATACCGCTGATGGAGGATTTCGACTTCGTCCGCCGAATGGAGCGGGCCGGCAGGACCCTGTGCATCGACAATCCGCCGTTGGAGACATCGTCCCGCCGTTTCGCGGGCAGGGCGCCATGGCGCATCGTGATCGGATGGCTCCGGATGCATGTGGGGTATGTGCTGGGGTTTTCCCCGACTCGTTTGGCGCGCGTTTATGACTCCGAGCGCCGTGGCGAATGCGACAAGGCCGCGGGGCGATGATCTCGCGTCGGGCCATGCTGATTGGACTCACTATTTCGGGGCCATCCGCCGCGTGTCCGGTAGACCAAACCGCCCCGGCCGCGCCCGCGGGCTGGACCTTGATCCCCGTGCCGAACCGGCGTGTGACGCGCTTCGTCGCTGGTCCGGATGGCTCGATCGCGATCGCGGCGGACTCCGCGGTGGGATTTCTGCTGCGGCCGGTTCCCACCGGCAGCGGCCCGCGCGACCGGCTGACCTGGCGCTGGCGGGTCGATGCCGCGCCGCCCCCGACGTCTCCCGCGGACAGGGGGCGGGACGACCGCCCGGTCGCGGTCCAGGTGCTCTACCGAGAGATCGGCGACGGCAACGGCATCTTTGACGGCGTCCAGCGTTGGTTGCGCGGCGCCTTGGTGCATGATGCCTACGCCGGGCGCGTGCTGACCTATATGTGGGGCGGTACCCTGCCGGCCGGCACCCGACTGGAAAATCCCTATCTGCCCAACCCATGTTTAGCACCCACCAAAATAAACCTCATATTATCAGTATCTTGTGCCGCCTCTGCGGCTCGTGTGGCACTACAACCGCGTCATAGGGGGTTCAGACGGTGCGTCTCTGGATCCCTCCCGGCGAGGCATCGATCCCCAGCGCCT
>CAMATI010000062.1 GCA_945861095.1 Asaia bogorensis
CGAGGTTGGGGGGAGGGGATTCAAGCACCATCCGTGGGGGTTACCCCTCCCCCCAACCTCGGTCCGCTTCGCGGCCCAAGCCCGCAAGGGGAGGGGGAGTGCTTTATCAACACCTGCGAGGTTCGACGGCCACAGCGCCCCACCAAGCCGCGACCATCTGCGCGCAATCCGGACCACCCCGCTCATCCCTCGTCCTCCCGATGGCGGCGGCGGGTCAGGGCCAGCAGCATGCCCATGCCCAACGCGATGGCGATGGCGGACGAACCGCCATAGGAGATGAACGGCAAGGTCATGCCCTTGGTCGGAATAAGCTTCAGGGTCGAGGCCATGTTGACGAAGGCTTGCAGGCCGAACCCGGTCACCAGCCCGGTGCAGGCCAGCACGACGAAGATGTCCTGCTCCTTCAGCAGCGCCAGCAGGCCGCGCAGCACGATAAAGGCGAAGATCAGCAGGATGATCAGGCAGATCAGCATGCCGAATTCCTCGCCCATGACGGCGTAGACGAAGTCGGCATGGGCGTCGGGCAGCACGTCCTTGACCCGGCCCTCGCCGGCGCCGCGGCCCATCAGCCCGCCATTGCCGAAGGCTTCCAGCGCGGTGGTGACCTGGTAGTTGTCGCCGGTGCCTTCCCAGAAGCGCTCCACCCGGCTGCGGACATGGGCGAACATCGTATAGGCGGCGACCGCGCCGCCGACGACCAGGGCGGCGCCGGCACCGACCAGGATCAGGTGCATGCCGCCGATATAGAGCTGGGCCAGGAACACGATGACGACCACCGCCAGCATGCCGATATCGGGCTGCGATTTCAGCAGCCCCAGGATCATCGCGAACACCGTGAAGGCGATGAACATGCCGGGGAAGCGCGGGGTGCGGCGGCCTTCCGCGATCAGCCAGGCAGCGACGACGGCGAAGCAGGGCTTCAGGAACTCCGACGGCTGGATGGTCATGCCGGGCAGCGAGATCCAGCGTCGGGCGCCTTTGATCTCGGAGCCGATCACCATGGTGGCCATGGTCAGGAACAGGGCGGCGATGCAGCCGGCGATGGCCAGGCGCTTGATGTTGCGCGGCGACAGCAGCGACACCCCGACCACGACGGCGCCGGCCAGGGCCAGGAAGAATACCTGCTTGATGATGAAAGAATCCCGGGTCGACCCGATGCGTTCGGCGACCGCCGGGGTCGCGGCCAGCATCATGATGTAGCCGAAGCCGATCAGCACGCCGATCGCACCCAGGGTCCAGCGATCGACGGTCCACCACCAGCGGCCCAGGACGGAGTTATCGGCGCGCGAAAGCGTGGGCATCAGGCGGCTCCCGCGGTTGCCAGAGCGCGGGCAAGGTCGGCGAAGCGGTCGCCGCGCGCATCGAAGCCCGAGAACTGGTCGAAGCTGGCGCAGGCGGGCGAAAGCAGCACGACCGGCATCCCGGTCTGGGTCCCATGGGGCTTGGTCCCCGTCTGGATCCCATTGGGCTGGGTCCCATTGGGCTGGGTCGCATGGGGCTTGGTCCCATTGGGCTGGGTCCCATGGGGCTGCATCCCCGTCTGGATCCCTTGGGCCCGCGCGGCGGCGAGCGCGGCCGGCACCGCTGCTTCCAGCGTACCGACGGTTTCATGCGCGATCCCGTGGGCGGCCAGGGTCGCCGCCAGGATCGGCGCGTCCTGGCCGATCAGGAAGGCCCGCACCAGCCGAGGAAAATAGAGCGCCAGGGCCTCGATCCCGCCTTCCTTGGCCATGCCGCCGGCGATCCAGACGATGCGGTCATGGCAGCCCAGGGCCCAGGCGGTGGAATCGGCGTTGGTGGCCTTGCTGTCGTTGATGAAGGCGATCCCGTCGATCGTCGCGATCAATTGCTGGCGGTGCGCCAGGCCGGGGTAGGTGCGCAATCCGGCGGCGATATCCGCTCGTGACACCCCCAGGAACATCGCCATGGCCGCCGCCGCCGCCGCGTTCTGCGCATTATGCGCGCCGGGCAGGGTAGGGGCCTCGCTCATCGCCAGGATCGGCCCCGCCGCGTCGCGCAACACGCCATCGCGGTAGAACACGTCCGCCTCTGGCCCGCCCGACACCCGAGCCACCCGCGCCGGGGACCCTGACAGGCGCAAAGCCTCGCCCCCCCAATGGTCATCGACCCCGATCACCGCCAGATCGGCCGCCGTCTGGCGCGCGAAGATCGCCGCCTTGGCACGGATGTAGCCGTCCATGTCGCCGTGGCGTTCGATGTGATCGGGGCTGAGATTGAGCATGACGGCCGCATGGAAGCGGATGGTCGCGAGTCGCTCCAACATGTAGGACGACATTTCCAGCACGTAGACGCCATTATCCGGCAATAACGGCAGCGACAGCGCCGCCGGACCCAGATTGGCGCCCGCCGCGACCGGTACACGGGCGATTGCCAGGATGTGGGCGAGCAGCGCCGTCGTGGTCGATTTGCCGTTGGTGCCGGTGATCCCGACAAATCGCGCCCGCGATCCGGCGGCGCGCACCGCCTGGTACAGCAACTCGGCGTCGGTCAGGATCGGCACTCCGGCGGCCAGCGCACGGGCGGCGATCGGATGCACCCGGGGGCGGATATGCGGGATGCCCGGCGACAGGACCAGGGCATCGAACTCAAACCGACTTTCGCCGGGGTCGCGGACCTCGTAGCCCAGCCTGCCCGCGTCGGCTTCGGCGGCCTCGCGCGCCTTGGGATTGTCGTCCCAGGCCACGACCGACGCGCCCATCGCCGCCAGCGCCTGGGCGGCGGGCAACCCGTTGCGACCGAGGCCGACGACCGCGAAGCGCTGTCCGGCGAACAGAGGGGTCGGAAAACTGCTCATCGGATCTTCAGGGTCGCCAGACCGACCAGGGCCAGGATCATCGACACGATCCAGAAGCGGATCACGATGGTGGATTCGGCCCAGCCCTTTTTCTCGAAGTGATGATGGAGCGGAGCCATCAGAAAGACACGGTTGCCGGTGCGCTTGTACCAGAACACCTGGATGATGACGGACACTGTTTCCACCACGAACAGCCCGCCCACGATCATCAGCACGATCTCGTGCTTGGTTGCCATGGCGACGGCTCCCAAGGCTCCGCCCAAGGCGAGGCTGCCGATATCGCCCATGAAGACCGCGGCGGGCGGGGCGTTGAACCACAGGAATCCCATCCCGGCGCCGATCAGGGCCGAACAGAACACCGCCAGTTCGCCGGCGCCGGCGACGGGATTGAGTTGCAGGTAGTCGGCAAAGATGCGGTTGCCGACCAGGTAGGCGATCAGCGCGAAGACGCCGGCGCAGATGATGGTGGGCACGATGGCCAGCCCGTCCAGCCCGTCGGTCAGGTTCACGGCGTTGGACGCACCCATCATCACCAGCATGCCGAAGACCGGGAAGAACCAGCCAAGCTGGATGACGACATCCTTGAATATCGGCAGGGTCAGCGCGGTGCCCAGCGGCCCGCGGCTGAGCCAGGCGATCCAGATCGCGGCGATCAGTCCGACTACGGCCTGGATCACCAGTTTCACCCGGCCGGGCACGCCCTTCGTGTTGCGCCTGGTCACTTTCAGGTAGTCGTCCCAGAACCCCAGCGCGCCATAACCCAGGGTGACGAACAGCACCGCCCAGACATAACCGTTGCGCAGATCGACCCACAGCAGGGTGGAGATGGTCAGCGCGAACAGGATCAGCAGCCCGCCCATCGTCGGCGTGCCCTTCTTTTCCACCAGGTGGCGCTCCGGACCATCCTCGCGGATCGGCTGGCCGTGCGTTTGCATCGACCGCAGCCCGCGGATCACCATCGGCCCCAGCCAGAAGCTGACGATCAGCGCCGTCAGGCAGGCCGCGGCGGAGCGGAACGTGATGTAGCGAACCAGGTTGAACAGTATGAACTGGTCCGCGAATGGGCGTAGCAAATTGTAGAGCATCAGGGCGCTCCGGCTTGGGACGGGGTCAGGGCATCGAGCGCGTCGACAACCCGTTTCATCCGGCTGCCAAGGCTGCCTTTGACGAGGATCGCGTCGCCCGGGGCAACAAAGGCGGACACGAATGGCGCCAGGGCCTCCGCGTCCGGGAAATGCGCGCCCCGCACCGAGGCGGGCAGCGCGTCGTAAAGATGGCGCATCAATGGGCCGCAGACATGCACGATGTCGGACGCGGCGGCGGCATAGGCGGCCAGGCTCGCGTGTTCATTGGGGCCGGATTCGCCCAGTTCCAGCATGTCGCCCAGCACGGCGATGCGCCTTCGCGCCGGTTGCAGGCGCAGGACCTCCAGCGCGGCGCGCATGGACGCCCCGTTGCCATTGTAGCTCTCGTCCAGCAGCAGTGCGGAGCCTTCCGGCAGGATCACGGTGCGTCGGGCACCGCGGCCGGTGAGGGGCGCGAAGCCTTCCAGGACGGACGCCGCCACATCCGGGTCCAGTCCCAGACCGACGATGGCGCCCAACGCGGCCATGGCGTTCATCGCCATGTGGCGGCCGGCGGCGTTCAACCGGAACCGGATCTTGCGTCCGGTGATGTCGGCCAGGACATCGGATCCGTTGGCATCGCCGTCGACCGCCAGCAGGCGGCAATCCGCGTCCGCCCCCGTGCCGAAGGTCACGATGCGGACGCCGGCCGCATCGGGGGGGGCACCATGGGCGTGGGTGGCCTGGGTGTGGACGGCATGGGCGCGCAGGCGGGGGAACAGCGGCGAATCCCGCGGCAGGACCGCGACACCGTCCGGCTCCAACCCCGCCAGGATCGCGGCCTTCTCGTCGGCGATGGCCTCGATCGAGCCGAGATAGCCGATATGGGCCTTTTCGACGCTGGTGATGATCGCGACATGCGGGCGGGCGAGGCGGGCGAGCGGGGCGATTTCACCGGTGTGGTTCATGCCGATTTCGGCCACGCAGAATGCCAGGTCCGGCGCCATGCGGGCGAGGGTCAGCGGCAGGCCCCAATGATTGTTGTAGGAGGCGACGGCGGCATGGGTGGGGCCGAGCACGGACAGCATGGTCCGCAACATTTCTTTGGTGGTGGTTTTGCCGACGCTGCCGGTCACGGCGAGCACCTGGCCGGCGAAGCGGGCGCGGGCGAAGGCACCCAGGCGGGCCAGGGCGGCGAGCGTGTCGTCGACGCAGAGCAAAGGGCCGACACCGGGGATGGTCCGGTGCGTCATGGCGCCAGCGGCGCCGTTCTCTAAGGCACCGACCACGAAATCATGCCCGTCGCGGCCCTCGCCCAGCAGGGCCGCGAACAGGTCGCCGGGCCGCAGCGTGCGGGTGTCGATCGACACGCCGGTTGCATGGAACGGCGTGGTGAAGCTGCCGCCAGTGGCTTCCAGCAGATCGTCGGGCGCCCAGAGCGGGGTCATGGCGATGACCTCCGGGACGGCGGTCGGCCGCCAACCGGCCCGGAATGGACCAGTCCGCGCACGACGCTGACGTCGTCGAAGGGGATGACGGTGCCGCCGACGATTTGGCCCTGTTCGTGGCCCTTGCCGGCGATGGCCAGAACGTCGCCCGTGGCCAGCATGTTCAGGCCCGCCTCGATCGCTCTGGCGCGGTCGGCGATTTCATGGGCGCCGGGGCAGGCGGCGAGAATGGCGGCACGGATGCTGGCGGGGTCTTCTCCGCGCGGGTTGTCGTCGGTGACGATGGCGATATCGGCATGGCGAGCGGCGGCCTGGCCCATCAGCGGCCGCTTGCCGCGGTCGCGGTTGCCGCCGGCGCCGAACACGACGATCAGCCGGCCGGCGGTATGCGGGCGCAACGCGGTCAGCAGGCGTTCCAGCGCATCCGGCGTGTGGGCGTAATCGACATAGGCGGCCGCCCCGTTCGGCAGGCGGGCCGCGAGTTCCATCCGGCCGCGCACGCCGATCAGGCCGGGCAGCCGGTCCAGGATCGTGGTATCGCCCAACGATCCCACCAGCGCGGCGGCCAGCAGGGCGTTGTCGGCCTGGAATCGGCCCGGCACGTTCAGCACGATGTCTCGGGTAAGCCCTTGGGTGTGCAGCCGTAACGTCTGGCCGTCGCTGTGCGGGATCACGCCCAGCAGTTGGATATGCGTGCCGGCTTCGCCCACCGTCAGCAACCGCAGGCCGCGTTCGGCGGCGATTTCGGTCAGAGCGTCGAAGATCCCGGGGTCCATGTCGGCATGCGCGACGGCGGGGGCACCGGGCGGCAGCAGGTCGCGGAACAGGCGCAGCTTGGCCTGACCATAGGCTTCCAGGGTGCCGTGATAGTCCAGATGGTCTCGGGTCAGATTGGTGAACGCGGCACCGGCGAGGCGAACGCCATCCAGGCGGAACTGGTCCAGCCCGTGGGAGGACGCTTCCATCGCCGCATGCCGCACGCCTGCGCGCGCCAGTCCGGCCAGGGATTCGGCCAGCGACACCGGATCGGGCGTGGTCAGGCCGGGGCCGGGGTCGAACCCGGGGGCGATCAGGCCCAAGGTGCCCAGGCTGGCGGCCTTGATGCCGGCGAGGGTCCATAGTTGGCGGACGAACTCGACCGTGCTGGTCTTGCCGTTGGTGCCAGTGACGGCGACGACGTGGTGCGGCTGGGGTCCGGCCAGGATCGCGGCGATCTGCGCCAGGCGGCGGCGTGGCTCTGGATCGGTGAACAGCGGGCGGTGCGGCACGTCGGCGGGCCAGTCGGTGCCGATGGGTGCCAGGATGGCGACGGCACCCTTGCGCACGGCGTCGGCGATGAAGCTGCGCCCGTCGACCGCGTTGCCCGGCAGGGCGGCGAACAGGTCGCCCGGCACGACCTGGCGGCTGTCGGCGGTGATGCCGGCGACATCGATATCGACCAGGGCCTGCCATGCGCTTTCGGCCGGCACGCCCGAGATGTCCGCGAGACGTTGCATGATCTCAGCGCCGAACAACGGGAGCGACTGACGCGACGGATACGATCGCCGCGGTGGCCGACTGCGATCCGGCGGGGGATCCCGGGGGTGATCCCGGGGGAGAGCCCAGGGGGGAGCCCAGGTGGGATGCGGGGGACGATCCAGATGCCGACAACGAACCCGACCGGGGTGGACCGGCGAGGTGTGATCCGGCGGGTGCCGCGTTGGTTTCCTGGCGCACCGGCTTCTGCTGGGCGCGGGTGACGGCGGGCGGCAGGACCGTCGGCGGCACGGTCAGGTTCGGTCGGGATGTGGCCTGCGACGCCTGGCCTGCCGGGCCGGTCGGGCTGGACGCTCCGGCGGTGGGTGCTCTTGTGGCGGCTGCCCCTGGAGTGGATGGCCCTGGAGTGGATGGCCCTGGGGCTGCCCCAGGCGTGGACGTTCCGGCGTAGGCGGGCTTCGCGCCCTGTGCCCTCGGCCCGGTCGATGCGGTCTGCCCGACTGGCGCGGCCTGCCCGACCGGTGCGGCCTGCCCGGTCGATGCGGTCTGCCCGGTCGATGCGGTGTGTCCGAATGGCGCAGCCTGGCCGGCCCGCGTGCCAGGTCCGGCCAGGGACATCTGGGCCGCCGGTCCGCCCCGCTCGCCGGGGCCGCCGATGACCAGCGGCGGTGTCGGGCGCGGCGCGGTCTGTCGGGTCGGTTGCAGGGGCATGGCGAGCGACTGGTTGATCGCCGACAGATGCTGCATGTCCGGCAGCATCCCCAGCATCGGCCCGATCCGTCCGATGACCTTGCCCGCCGCGGGCGCCGCGACCCAGCCGGCGGTGGCATAGTAATAGGTGCTTTTGTTGCCCTTCGGCTCGTCCAGCATCATGTAGACGGCATAGCGAGGGGAATGCATCGGGAAGACGCCCATGAAGGCCGCGACGTTGGCTTTCTTCTTGTAGCCCTTGTTGCCCACCTTCTCGGCCGTGCCGGTCTTGCCGCCGGGATAGTAGCCGGCCACCTCGGCGGTTTTGCCGAACCCGTCGGTCACGATCAGGCGCATCAGCCGGCGCATCATGTCGGACGTGGATTGCTGCATGATCCGGGTGGCGTCGGGCGTGTCGCCGGGCGCCAACGCCAGGATCGTCGGGCGCACCGCAAGCCCGCCATTGGCGATCGCGGCCGTTCCCTTCACTACATGCAGCGGTGAAACCGAGATGCCGTGTCCGAAGCCCACGGTCAGGGTGGCGATTTCCTTCCAGTTGGCGGCGGGCTGGGTCAGGGTGCGGCCGGCCTCCGGCAGTTCGATCCCCACCCGGTTCATCATGCCCATGTTGCGCAGCCAGGCGCGCTGGCGTTCGGCGCCGACCAGCTTGGCGACGTTCGCCGCGCCCAGGTTGGACGAATAGGCCAGCACTTCCGGGAAATAGAGCCAGCGCTTCTTGCCCTCGAAGTCCGAGATGGTGAAGCGGCCGATGCTGATCGGGCGGGACGCGTCGAACTGATCCCACAGATTGACCACGCCGGCATCCAGCGCCATCGCGGCGGTCTGGAGTTTGAACGTGCTGCCCGGCTCATACATGCCTGTTACGGCCCGGTTGAAGCGATCGTCGGCGGCGGCCACGCGGAAGCGGTTCGCATCGTAGTCGGGCAGGCTGACCATCGCGATCACTTCGCCGGTGTTTACGTCCATGACGATGCCGCAGGCGCCGATCGCCTCGAACGTCGTCATCGCGTTCAGCAACTCCTCCCGCACCACCGCCTGCACGCGGACATCGAGCGAGAGTTTCATCGGCGAGGTATCTTCGCGGATGCGCTTGTCGAAGAACGCCTCCACCCCGGCGACGCCGGTTTCGTCCACATCGACGCCGCCCAGTACCTGCGCCGCGGTTCGGCCCAGCGGGTAATGGCGCTGCTGGGTGGGACGGAAGTCGATCCCGGGGATTCCCAGGTTGTTGATCGCGAGTTCTTCGCGCGGGGTGATCTGGCGTTCCAGATAGACGAATTTCTTGTCCGATCGCAGGCGTTGCAGGGCGCGTTCCGCGTCCAGGCGGGGCAGGACGGTTTTCAGCTTCGCCGCGGCGTCGGCGGCGTCGATGATCTGGCGCGGATCGGCGAACACCGAGACCGTGTTCAGGGAGATCGCCAAGGGCTGGCCGTTGCGGTCGGTGATCATCGCCCGCTGGCCGGGGATGCTGGTCTCCAGCGACGCGCGCGGCTGGGATGCGGCGACGATGGCTTCGATATTCTTTTCGGCGCGATGCGGGGTCAGCGGCATCACGACCGTGGCCAGCGCCAGCTTGCCGATCAGTCCCAGAAACAGCAACGCGAACCCACCCGCCGCGATAACCAGCCGACCCCGCGTCTTTTCCATTGCTCGCCGGCGTTCCAGATCGGGCGCGGTGACTTTCACCGTCTCCATCCGCGGGGTCGTATCCGCGCGCGCGGCCCCGACGCGGCGCGCCGGGCGGCCGAAGCGGCCTTCGTTCAAGGGCGTCGAGTCAGGTGACGGGACGTGGTCCGGATCGGAGTTCATGACGGTCTCAATCGCCTCCCGACCATTGGGAGCTGTAGGCGGGAACCGGGCGCGGCAGGGGCAGCGGCGCGGCCAGGGGGGCATTGGAGGCGCCGCCAGGGCCACGTGCGGCCATGCCGAGCATGGAGCCACCACCGTAGGAGGCGGGGATTGGGGGGGCGGTGACGGAGGCGGAAGGGGCGGTCACGGGTGCAGCGGCCACGCGCGGCGGCGGGGCGGCGCGGGCCGCGAGTTGGACCGGTTGAGCGCCAGGCTGCGGTTGTGCCTGCGGTTGTGCCTGCGGTTGTGCTGACGGCGGGCTCGGGGCTGACGCGGTCGGACGCGGTGCCGGCGGGCGGGCGTCCGCCGTGGTGGCCGGGCGTGGCGGCTGGGTGTCGGCGAAGCCTGATGCGGGGCGCGGCGGCGGGGCGGGATCGCCGGCGCGTGTCTCTGGCGGCCGGGGGCTGGCGGCGGGCGTCGGCGGGCGGTGGTCGGCGCTGGTCGGCGGACGCGGCGCGCTGGCATCGGCGACGACCGGTGCGGGACGTGGCAGCGGACGCA
This sequence comes from Asaia bogorensis, assembly GCA_945861095.1. Classification (GTDB taxonomy): domain Bacteria; phylum Pseudomonadota; class Alphaproteobacteria; order Acetobacterales; family Acetobacteraceae; genus Rhodopila. The sequence goes on from CAMATI010000062.1 coordinate 9,864, forward strand.
CGGGCGCCGGGGTTTGTGCCAGGATGGCCGGCGGCGGCACGTGCATCGGCGGGATCGGCAGGACTTCCTCGGCGACGATCACCGGGGCGGGCTCTTCGGCCGGGCGGGGGGTGTCGGTTCCGGCCGCCACCGAGCCGGCGGCGGGCAGGGGTACGGCGGCATAGACGGGCTTCGGCTCGGGTTCCGGCGCGCGCGGGGCCGGCAGGCGGGCGGCCAGGTCGTTCAGGGTGGTAAACTGGGTCGGAGTGACCGTCTTCAGCGACAGGTAGCGGTCGGTGAACTGGCGCAGCCGTTCCGGGTCGTTCAGCAGCATCCACTCGGCGTGCAGCAGGCGCGTCTGATCGCGCAACGTGTCGGTTTCGCGCACGATCTTCTCGATCCGGCGGTCCAGCAACTGCACCGAGTATTTCGACTGGTACAGATAGAGACCGGAGCCAAGCGCGAGCAGGGCGCAGATGCAGGTGATGGGACGGATCATGTGTCGATCCTTTGCGCCGGTCGGATGCCCGTGGGTTCGATAGCCGTGGGTTCGATGGCCATGGTTTCGATGGCCGTGGGTCCGATGGCCAGCCGTTCGATGGCTCTCAGCCGAGCGCTGCGGGCGCGCGGGTTGAAGTGGACCTCATCCGATCCCGGCCGCCTGGCTTTCGTGGTCAGCAGGCGGAAGCGCGCGGCGTCGCGGGTCATCAGGCCGCGTGGGTCGTGGCGGGACGGGGCGGCGGTGCGGCCGCTGGCCTCGCTCATGAAGCGCTTGACGATGCGGTCTTCCAGTGAGTGGAAGGCGACCACCACCAGCCGCCCGTCCGGGGCCAGCAGGTGCGCCGCCTGGTCCAGGGCGCGCTCGATTTCGCCCAGCTCGTCGTTGACCTTGATGCGCAGGGCCTGGAAGCTACGGGTCGCTGGATGGATGCCGGAACGGTCCGGCGGCAGCACGGCGCGGATGATGTCTGCCAGACGCAAGGTGGTTTCGATCGGCGCTTCCGCCCGGGCGGCGACGATGGCCTTGGCGATGCGTCGGGACGCGCGTTCGTCGCCGAATTCGAACAGAACGTCGGCCAGGGCCCGCTCATCGAGGGTATTGACCAGATCGGCGGCCGTCGGCCCATGAAATCCCATGCGCATATCGAGCGGGCCGTCGGCGCGGAAGGAAAACCCGCGTTTCGCGTCGTCGAGCTGAAAGGAGGAGACGCCGAGGTCCAGCACGACGCCGTCGAGCGTTTTGACACCGGCCTCGGCCAGCAGTGCCATCATGTTGCCGAACTGGCCAAGTAGCAGATGGAGCCGTTCGGGGAAGCGGGCGGCGAGTTCGGCGCCGCGGGCGATGGCTTCGGGGTCCCGGTCGATCGCGTAGACGGTGCAGTCGGCGCTTTCCAGGATCTGGCGGGTATAGCCGCCGCCGCCGAAGGTGCCGTCCAGATAGACTCCGCGGTCGCGTGGGCGCAACGTTTCCAGCATTTCGGCACCCATCACGGGGATGTGGTTGCCGGGATGTTGAATATTGGGGGTTTGGCCGCTCATGCGTCGGCCCTCGATTTCAGGGTCAGGCGTTGGTCGCGCGCGCGTTCCCGCGCCTCCATCCGTCTTTGGTCGGCGGCTTGCGGTTCCCAGATCTGAAAGCTGCGGCCTAGGCCCACGAAGGTGACCAGGTCAGCGAGATTGGCGTGCTGGACAAGTTCTTCCGGCAGGACGATGCGGCCATCCTTGTCGGTTTCGATCGAGAATGCGTCAGCGTAAAGCGCCATCGCGAAATCGTCGTGTTCCTGACTGAATTGATCGTATTCGCTCAGCGGTTGGGCCAGCGACTCGAAGGCCTTTTGCGACCAGGCTTCTATGCAAGGATATTGGTGAGACTGACGCAAGATGACTGGTACACCCACGGTGGTTTCGACACCGATGGACAGTGCGCGCAGGCCCGCGCGGAAGGGCGCCGGCACGGAGACGCGCCCCTTGCTGTCCAATTTGTTCTGAAAAGTGCCGAGGAACTGGGTCATGCCGACCCGCCTGCCTTTCTTGGTGGATGCCTCACGAACGGATGGCAGGGACAGGAAGCGGGTGGCGAGGAGGAGAGGATGTCCGCCGACACAACCAACCCACCATCGATCCCGGGCGAGGCATGGAGATTGCCCCTCTTTTCCGGGATGGCATGGGATATCATGGGCTACCATGGTCGTCAAAGCATTTTGGGCGGGCGGAACGATCGGAACGGTTGGTTTTTTTGGCGGTGTGTCAAAGGTTTATGGGTGGCGTTGGTGAAGGCATGACGACGCGGCCGAATTGATCGGATGTTCTTGGTTTATTCTCTGGGGTATTACTTTTGATGTCTGGAAGTGGGGAGATTTCGGGGCTCCGCCCCGGACCCCGCCAGGGGCTCTGCCCCTGAACCCCGCGAAGGGCGACGGCCCTTGGAACCGGACCATTGTCGTTTGAATTCCTGGGGCTTACCCGGATCGCGAGAGGTCCGGGTAAGCCCCGGGAATTCAAACGACCAAAGAATCGCATTCCAAAGGCCGCGCCTTTGGCGGGTCCAGGGCAGAGCCCTGGTCGGGGTCCGGGGCGGAAGCCCCGAAACTACTGCCAGACGGCCTGTAAGCCGGGTTCTGTCCGCGGGTCCGCACGCGAACCCACGGGACGACCATTCCTCTGGGACGCGCCTCGCGGCACGCCTCACGCGACCAACCCGGACGGCGAAGCGGAAATGCTCCTGCATCTTGCGATGCGGCCGCCCCTATTCGGTCTTGCTCCCGGTGGGGTTTACCCTGCCGCCCCTGTTGCCAGGGGCGCGGTGCGCTCTTGCCGCACCGTTTCGCCCTTGCCCGCGGGGTGCCCCGGGGTGAGCCGGTTACCTTGCGCGGGCGGTTTGTTTTCTGTGGCACTTTCCCTGGGGTCGCCCCCGCCGGTCGTTAACCGGCACCGTATTCCCGTGGAGCCCGGACTTTCCTCCACCCCTGGTTGAACCCAGAAGCAGCGGCCGTCCGGCCGTCTGGCGCCGGACACATGCGACCCAGCGCGCCCGGGGTCAAGCGCCGATGTGGTCAATCCGGGCGGCCAGGCGCCGATGCGGACCTGCCGCGCGCCGAACCACCTTCCCTTGGCGCCCCGGCAATGGCACTAGCCGCAAGAAATGCACGGAGGAACCACGATGCCCCTGCCACAGACCATGGCCTTCATCCAAATGGACGGCGCCGGCGGACCCGAGGTCATGAAGCTCGGCCAAGGTCCCCTGCCCACCGCTAAACCCGACGAGGTCCTGATCCGCGTCGAGGCCGCCGGTGTGAACCGTCCCGATATCGCCCAGCGTCAGGGATCCTACCCGCCGCCGCCCGGCGCCAGCCCGATCCTGGGCCTGGAAGTCGCGGGGGAGGTCGTGGCCGTCGGCACTGACGTCACCACCTGGAAGCTGGGCGACAAGGTTTGCGCTCTGACCAATGGCGGCGGCTATGCCGAATACTGCACCGCCCCCGCCCCGCAATGCCTGCCCTGGCCCCGTGGCTATGACGGCCTCCGCGCCGCCGCGCTGCCGGAAACCAGCTTCACCGTCTGGGCGAACCTGTTCCAGGCCGGACGCCTGGCGCGCGGCGAGAAAGCGCTGATCCATGGCGGCTCCAGCGGCATCGGCGTCACCGCCATCCAGTTCGCCCATGAATTCGGCGCCACGGTCTATGCCACCGCCGGCTCGGCCGACAAATGCGCCGCCTGCATCCGCCTGGGCGCCGACGCGGCGATCAACTACCGGACCCAGGATTTTGTCGAACAGGTCGCGAGCCTTACCGGCAAGCGCGGCGTCGATGTGATCCTGGACATGGTCGGCGGCCCCTATATGGCGCGCAACATCCGCAGCCTGGGTATGGACGGGCGGCTGGTGCTGATCGCCTTCCTGGAAGGTTCCAAGGTCGAGAATTTCGATTTCGTCCATATCATGGTGCGCCGCCTGACCGTCACCGGGTCCACCATGCGGCCTCGCACCACGACGCAGAAGGGCCTGATCGCCGACGCCCTGCGCGAAACCGTCTGGCCGGTGCTGGACGCCGGCCGCTGTGCCCCGGTCATCCATGCCGCCTTCCCCCTGGCCCAGGCCGCGGAGGCACACCGGCTGATGGAGTCCAGCCAACATATCGGCAAGATCATGCTGACCCTCGGCTGATCCTGACCGCCTGACCTGCGGTCGTCACGAATCTCGGTATCGGAGAAAATCCTCCCCCTCCCCTTGCGGGAGGGGGCTGGGGGGCGGGGTCTTAGGCGATGTCCGTGCCGGATTGCCCCTCCCCCTAGCCCCCTCCCGCAAGGGGAGGGGGAGAATTTTCTCCAGTCGGCCCTTGATCCAGAGATGTGTGAAGACCGCAATCGCCTTACAGGGGCCGAGGTCCTTTCCCATCGGCCCAAACCTTTGACCGATAGCAGCGCCCCACCGTCATTGCCGGACTTGATCCGCCAACCCGCTCCCTGCCGTTGAAGCGCGGGTCGCCGAACCAAGCTCCGCGGTGACGAGGGGGCACAAGGCCCTTGCCCGTCCCCTCGGGATCCCCCCTCGGTATCCCCCTTGGGGCGCATCCCGCCCACCGAACCGCATATGAGGCAGCGAATGGCGCTCCGGCCCTGGTTCATCCTATCGGCTCTGGCGATCGCGCGGATCGCGTTCGGCTATCAGTTCCAGACCATCGCCACCTTGGGCTACGACCTGGTGCCTCGCTTCGGGCTATCCTACAGCGAGTTCGGGGCCATGATCGGCGCCTACATGCTCCTCGGCGCCTTCGTGGCGCTGCCGATGGGCATGCTGGGCCGGAGGTTCGGAGACCGGATCGTCCTGGGAACCGGGCTCGCCTTCATGGTCATCGGAGCCTGCTACAGCGTGTGGGACGGCGACCCGGCCGGCATCGCCGCCGGACGGTCGATCGCGGGAGTCGGTGCCGTCGCGATGATCGTGCTGCAAGGCAAGATCATCGCCGACTGGTTCACGGGCAAGCGCTTCATGATGGCGATCAGCGTGTCTGTCTGTGCCTATCCGGTGGGCGTCGGGCTGGCGCAACTGGTGCTGCCGCCTCTGACACAGGCGTTCGGCTGGCAGGTGGCGCTGCTGTCCGACGCGGTGCTGGCCGCCGCGGCCTTCGTGCTGTTCGTCGGCAGCTTCCGCCCGGCCCCGCATGTCGCCGAACGGACCCGAGGCTTTTCCTGGCCCAGCGGACGGGAATGCGTGTTGCTGGCGATCGGCGGGCTGGCGTGGACGGCGTACACCGCCGGCTACGCGGGCTATATGTCCTATGTCCCCACGACCCTGGCGCTCCGAGGCGACAGTCTGGTCCTGATCGGGCTCGTGATGACCATCGCCACCTGGGGCAATGTGCCCGCGACGATGTTCGGCGGCGGTCTGGCCGCTCGGTTTGGCGCGTTTCGGATCCTGCTGGTCGGCACCGTGTGTCTGGTGATCGGCATGGTGGGCACGGCGCTGACCGGGTATCCGGTATTCTGGTCGGTGCTGGTGGGCATCTTCGGGTCCATCCACCCCGGTGTCATCATGGCCGTCGGCACCCTTTCCGCTCGGCCGGAAAACCGCGCCGTCGGTATGGCGCTGTTCTATTCCATATATTATGCGGGCGGGACCTTGGGGCCGACCCTGTGCGGCGTCAGCGCCGACCTGATGGGCGATCCGGCCGGCGGCGTGCTGGCGGCGGCGGTGATCTCGGCCGCGGTGGTGCCGATCTTCCTGTTGCACCGCAAGCTGGGCAGGCATGAGACGATGTTGCCGCGGCCCTGACCGGCAGTTTCGGGGGTTGTTGGGAATCCAGCACCTAAGATGCGGTCTTTGCCGGTTCGGATCTGGTTGTTGCCGGCCGGTTGGACGGTCGCGCCGGGTCCAGAACGCCTTGATTCGGCGTTGACCAGGCAGGGGTTTCGACTAATTTGCCGGCATGCGTATCCTGTTCGTCGGACATTCTCCCTTCCTTCCAGAAGTCAAACGGGGCGGGGAACGCAACACCGATCAGTTCTGTAAGGGATTGCTGGCTCTGGGACATCAGCCCGCGGTGGGATATGGACTGATGTCGAATGGTCTGGTTGGAAAATGGGCCAGCCTGCGGCTTAAGTTCGGCGACAGATTCCGTCCGGTGCGCGACGGCTTCTTCGGCTACCCGGTTTATCGGTGCTGGGAGGTCGATCGGGCACTCGACGCGATGCTGGATGACTTCAAGCCCGATCTCGTTGTCGTTCAGTCGTGGATTCGGAGCGTCGCACGTTGTCTCGAACGGGGGCATCCGACTGCGTACTATGTCCATGCCGCGAACGAACCCGTTGATCCCTGCACGGATGCCATCCGGCGCGATACGCTATGGATGACGGTTTCGAACTTTGCGGCGGTCCACAATGGCGCGCCCCACAACTTGGTCTTTCATGTCCTGCCGCCTCTGGTCGACCCCAAGACATACCGGGTCTCTCGGCACGATCGACGCCATGCGACGTTCATCGGCCTGCAGAACTTCAAGGGTGGGGAGCGCGTAATCCAACTCGCCCGCGCTTGCCCGGATATCCCGTTTTTGATTTTCGACAATATTTCCCGCGACCTCCCGGGATGGTCAGGTATGAACGGCCCCGAACTGCGTGCCGCCGCGCAGGCGTTGCCCAACGTCACCTTGCGACCTTCGGCGAATACCGCGGACGAGATATACGGCACCACCAAGGTGCTGCTGGCGCCTAGTCGTTGGCTGGAGGCATGGGGCCGTGTCGCCAGCGAGGCACAGGTCAACGGTATTCCGGTGCTGGCAAGCGACCGCGGTGGTCTCCCGGAAGCCGTGGGCGATGGCGGTATCTGTCTCGACTACGACGCGCCGATCGAAACCTGGGTCGGCCACCTCGAACAAATGTGGCGCGATGACGCGTATTACGCTCGGCTATCCGAGCAGGCTCTGACGCATGCGAGGCGTCCGGAGTTTCAGCCGCAACGGATCATTGAACGCTTTATGGACCTGGCAACGGCCCATGTCGCCAGAGCCTGAGGATCGAATCCTGGAGCGGCTCTGCCTCTGCCGCTGCCGCCGAGCCTGTGCGCGGCGATCGCTTCGGCAAACGCTATCCTGTCCCATGTCCGAACGACCCTCGTGCCGTGCGGTGAATGGCTGGTCCTGATCGGACCGATGACGGCGATCGCCACCCGAGGCAACGCGCCCGCCACGATGTTCGGCTGCGATCTGGCGGCTCGGTTAGGCGCTTTCCGGATACTGGTGGTCGGCATGGTGGGCACGGCACTGACCGGGTATGCCTGCTGGTGGGTGTCCTCGGTTCCATTCACCCCGGCGTCGAGTCAACATGGCCGTCGGCACCCTCTCCGCCCGGCCGGAAAACCGAGCCGTCGGCATGGCGCTGTTCTATTCCATATATGATGCGGGCGGGACGTTGGGGCCGACCCTGTGCGGGGGCAGCGCCGACCTGATGGGCGATCCGGCCGGTGGCGTGCTGGCGGTGGTGGTGCCGATCTTCCTGCTGCATCGGCGGTTGGGCCGGCATGAGACGATGTTGCCGCGGCCGTAGGCGACCCGAACGCGCCGGATGACCGAGGGGCTGGCCAGTGCCGAGCCGATGGCGCAACCGCGCGGTCAGGGTCGGCGATAGGCGTCGGCTATTGGGTCCATGGGTTGATCAGGCGCAGGCCGCAAAGGTCGAAATCCGGGACATTTCTGGTTACGACCGCCGCCCCGCGGGTGCGGGCGATGGCCGCGATCATCAGATCGATCGTCGCGACCGGCCTGCCGGCTCGTTTTCTCACAGCATGGATGTCCGCGTAGTTGGCGGCCGCATCGGTATCGAAGGGGAGCACGCGCCCTCCGAAGTCTTGCCGGAACATCGCCCTGGCGGCATTCTCGTAGTCCGCCCTGCGCCGGCCCAGGGGCATAACGGCCAGTCCGGCCAGGATTTCCGCCTCGCAGACCGCTGCCGTGAACATATCCGCGGCGATTTTGCCGGATATCCAATGATTTACGGCAGGATCAGGCTCGGGGCGCATCATGGCCGACAGCACATTGGTGTCGAGCAGGAACATCATCAGCCAAAGTTCGGTGGATCGCGGGCCGGTTCGCGCTCTGGCAGGTCCAGGCCGACCCCATCCAATGAGGCGAAGCGATTTCGGATGCTGTCATAGAGGTCCTGACCGGTCCGCTCGGCCGTTGCATCAAGCGTCACCTGAAGGATGTGGCGCACCTCCGCTTCCATGGAATGGCCCTGTCTGGCGGCACGCACCCGCAGTTGCTCTTTCAGGGTCGGGTCGAGTTTGCGGATGGTGATACTGCTCATCGTGAGACCCAGTCGATTGAGGTGCAGTCAGTATAATCATTGATTGCGTTGCGTGCAACGCAAATTGCTGGCCACCTCGGCCCTGTGCGTGGAGAGACACTGGTGCATGGCGCTGCCCTGCCTGCGCCATCCGCGGGCGGCGGGATCGCGAAGCCGGTTTGGCGAGACCCGATCCTGTGGCATCCTTCGCTGGTGGCAACCATCCAGGGAACAGGACCAATGGCCGAACAGATCGACTACGCAGTGTTTGAGCGGGTGGATATCCGGGTTGGCACGGTCATCGACGCCCAACCGTTCCCTCAGGCGCGGAAGCCGGCGATCAAGCTGACGATCGATTTCGGGGCGGAGATCGGGGTGAAACGGTCCTCGGCGCAACTGACGGTGCATTACAAGCCGGACCGGTTGATCGGGCGGCAGGTCTGCGCGGTGGTGAATTTTCCACCACGGCAGATTGGGCCGTTCATCAGCGAGGTGCTGACGTTGGGGATGCCGGATGAGAATGGGGCGGTGGTGCTGGTGAAGCCGGACCTGAAGGTGCCGGACGGGGGGGCGCTGTTCTGAGGGGCATGGGATGGACAGGTCACTGTGCAAAGGTGTGTTTCGATTGGGATCAAGACTAACATTATGGACGAAGACAATATAATAATATGTTTCGATTCCGTTCTTGATCGCTTGTCCGCTATGAACGATTGCGATGCCGTTCATCACCGGTGACCCGGTTTAGCGATATGTGGCCCTGTAGGAAAATCTTACACCTTCAGTCTCGCCAGCCAGGAGCCACCAGGTAAGATATTGATATAATGTAATTCATCTAATTAGTACAGAGGTTTCATAACCAGATACCAGACGTCTGGAAATGTTCAGGCCAACCGACTTGATAGCGCGGGATGCTTAAAATGAACCTCGTAAAGATCGCCTGCATCGGTGGCCTAGCGGCGGGCGTATTGTCTGCCTTCTCCCCATCTGCGAGCGCAGCACTGATCTGCGGTGTAAATAGCTGCACGACGACAGTGGGAAGCTCCGGTCCGTCGACAATGGGCGTTCTCAACGCCGCGTCGCTCTCGTTCGACAAATTCGATCCGATCGCCCAGGGTGGGGTGCTGACACAAGTTACGTACAACTTGTCTGGTAACATCACTGGTACGGCGGCGGCAGAGAACCTCGCGGCTGCGATTAACAACATTACACTTACTCTCGCGGCCACCTTGAGTGGGGAGAAGCCTGGCGGTAACACAGTGGTAGCAACCATCCTACCAACGTCCATCACCCCCTACCTCAACGTTCCAGTCTTTGACGGTACTAACGATAAGGGCGGCACTTCGGGCAATACTTTCACCGGCTTGACAGCGTCAGCGGGGCCTAACACCGGGGTACTTACAGCGCCTGTCGACCTAGCACTCTTCAGCCAAAACGGCGGCGGAACCGTGATTGTGCCGCTGGGAGCTACCGGAAGCTCCCTTGCCGCCGACACTGAGGGCAATGTATCCAGCGATTTCTCATTGAATGGCACCATAAGCATGTTCCTGACATATGATTTCACGCCAAACAACGCCCCGGAGCCCGCATCTCTTGCGCTCCTCGCTGCTGGGTTGGCTGGGCTCGCCGGGCTACGTCGCCGCCGCATGGTTTGATTAATCCCCGAGTGGCCGATCGGACGACGTTGGACGATCGGCAGAACCTAACCCGCTTCCGCTCTATCGGTGCGGGTTGCAGCGATCCTGGAGCGCTGGAAGCAAATGGCCAAACGCCATCCCGGTCGAACGCTGCGCTATGCCTAGCCTCTGCCGGGCGACTCACCCGGCAGCTTAGGTTCCCATACCGGATGGGTGCTTCTCGAGGAGGCCTCGGACTCGCGATCCAGCCGTAAATAACGGCCTACGATTGTATGACAGAAAGTCTCGGCTTAAGAACCTTGCGGCGCCGGATGCGGCGCATCTTGGACGCATATCGTGGCAGCCCTAGAGAGCGGTTGCAACTTGTAACCACTGATATGAAAAAGTGTGGCACTTTCAGTGACCAGTCTTGTGCGTTCGGGCGTTAGGGTCGACCATGGACCTATGCCCCCCCGCTACTACACCGTCACCTGGGACCAACTCCACCGCGACGCCCGCGCCCTGGCCTGGCGCCTGCTTGAGTCGGAACCCTTTACAGGTATCGTCGCCATCACCCGCGGCGGCCTGATCCCCGCCGCCATCATCGCGCGCGAACTCGATATCCGCCTGATCGAATGCGTCTCCATCGTCACCTACGACGAGCAAAACCGCGGTATTCCGGTCGTGACCAAGCCGCCGACCGCCGCCGGGGATGGCACCGGCTTTCTGCTGATCGACGATCTGGTCGATACCGGCACCACGGCGCGCGTCGTGCGGGGCCTGTTGCCCAAGGCGCATCTGGCCACCGTGTATGCCAAGCCGGCCGCCACCGCGCTGGTCGATACCTTCGTGACCGAGGTCTCCCAGGATACCTGGATCCTGTTTCCGTGGGACACCGAACCGCAATTCATCCCGCCGCTGGCAAAACGCGCACCGGGTTGACCGGCCGCCGCGACGCTGGTCCCTCACCCACCGGTGGGCTCCATCCGGTCATGTCGTCCCGACGGTCAAAGGGCTGTGTGCCGACGAAAACGATCCCCGATGCGTCACGAAGGCGCAGCCGAACCGCCGGTGGAGACAGGCTCTCCCAGCCGAAGGACACCGTCCGCGCCTGACGGATATCCCTCCGGCGGCCCCCTTGAATGCGATGGCGACTGTCCCGATCATCAGGGAAGCCGCGTGACAGGCCAGATCGAGCAAGCCCGCGGTCGCGTCTCACACCTATCCCCGCAACCGCACGACATCGAGAGTCACGGCCCCGAAGCGGCCTGTCACCGGCTGTAAAAAATCCCGACTCTCGACAACATCCGCGCGTCACGGCCCGTGGTTGATCCGTGTCAATGCGCCGTGAAACCCCTCGGCATCTCATGGAACCGCCGACCGGAGGTGGCTCCATGCCCGACATCCCGCGATCATGCCGACCGCCGTTGTGCGGGCGGGAGATGACCTGGCGGCCGTTTTCATGGACTATCCAAATCCGGACAAGTGCCGCGCTCGCGGGCTGATGCAAACCGGCATCAACGTCGCGTCCATGCGGACACCGGCAACGGAGAACGTGCAGCCGATGGCCAAGCATCATAACAAGCACAAACCGATCCTGGACGACCTCTCCCCCCTCGGCTTCGTCGGCCGCACAAGGTGGCCCGCCGCATACGGCGCGGTGGGGGTGGCCTAGATGGCGGACCTGTCATCGGCGCCCCAGCCGCTCCCCCCCGACCGGCTTTACCGCGTCGCCGACCCGACGGCGTTGACCTTCGCGACAACCGCCGAACTCAGCCCGTTGCCCGGCCTGATCGAGCAACCCCGGGCCCGTGACGCCATCAGCCTCGGCACCTGCATCGACCGGCTCGGCTTTAACATTTTCGCGATCGGCAGCGGCCTGGGGCGCATCCCGCAATCCATCCGCACCCTGCTGCGGGAGGCCGCGTTCGGCCGCCCGACGCCGCCAGATTGGATCTACGTCAACAATTTCGACACCCCGCACAAGCCCACCGCGATCTCCCTGCCCGCCGGTCGCGGGCCGGCCCTGGACAAGGCGATCCACGCGCTGATCGAGGAGCTGAAGGTTTCCCTGCCAGCGCTGTTCGAAAGCGAGGACTACCAGAAACGGCGCGGTGTCATCGAGCAGGCGATCCAGGGGAAAAGCCAGGCCGCCTTCGCCGCCTTGAACGAAAAAGCCACCAAGGCCGGCATCGCCATCCTGCGCACCCCCAGCGGCTTCGCGATGGCCCCGGCGCGCAACGGCAAGGTGGTGCCGCCCGAGGAATTCAACGCCTGGCCGGAAGCCGAGCAGAAGGCGACCCGCGATTCGATCGAGAGCCTGGAAAAGGAGCTGGAGGACACCCTTCGCGCCGTGCCGCGCCTGGAAAAGGAACATCGCGACGCCGTCCGCGCGCTGGAGCGGGAAACCGCCGCCTTCGCGGTCGCTCAGCCGTTCCAGGCGGTGCGCGACGCTTTCGCCGACCTGCCTCGCGTGCTGACGCATATCGACGCGATCCATGCCGACCTGCTGGACAATGTGCAGCTTTTCATCGCCCAGGAGGCACCGGGCGACAACCCGATGATGGCCGCGATGCGTCTGGGCAATACCCTGGAGCGCTACGATATCAACGTGCTGGTCACCACGGCCGACCAGGCGACGGGCGCGCCGGTGATCGAGGAACTGCATCCGACCCTGGCCAATCTGGTCGGGCGCATTGAATACCTGCAAATGCAGGGCGCCCTGGTGACCAATTTCCGCCTCATCAAGGCCGGCGCGCTGCATCGGGCCAATGGCGGCACCATCCTGCTGGACGCCCGGTCCCTGCTGACCGAACCGTTCAGTTGGCAGGCGCTGAAGCGGGCGCTGCTGCGCCAGGAGATCACCATAGAGGACGCCGGCCGCTTCATGGGCATGGCGACCACGGTGTCGTTGGAACCGGACCCGATCCCGCTGGACATCAAGGTGGTACTCTACGGCGACCGGTCGCTCTATTATATGATGGCGCAGGCGGACCCCGATATCGGGCGCTACTTCAAGATCCTCGCCGATTTCGACGACGATATCGACCGTTCGGCGGAATCCGAAGCCATGCTGGCGCGCCTGATCGCCGGCATCGTCGCGGAGGAAAAGCTGCGCCCGCTGGATCGAGACGCCGTCGCGCGCGTCATCGAACACGCCGCGCGGGAGGCGGATGATTCCGGCAAGCTGACGCTGGTGTCCGAACCGGTCCGCGACCTGATCACCGAGGCCGATCATTGCGCCGGCCTGGCCGATCGCGCGGTGATCACCAAACCCGACATCGAGCGCGCCATCGCCGATCGCATCCGCCGCCATGCGCGGGTGCGCGAGCGTGGCCAGGAGATGATCCTGCACGATATCGCCCTGGTCGACACCGCGGGCAGTCGCGTCGGCCAGATCAACGGCCTGAGCGTCATGTCCCTGGGCGGCTTCGCCTTTGGCCGCCCGTCCCGCATCACCTGCCGCGTTCGCCCCGGCGCCGGCCGGATCGTGGATATCGAGCGGGAGGTGGAACTCGGCGGCCCCTTGCACTCGAAAGGCGTGCTGATCCTGTCCGGATTCCTGGCCGGGCGCTATGCACAGGACGGGCCGATGTCGGTCTCCGCCAGCCTGGTGTTTGAGCAATCCTATGGCGGGGTGGATGGCGACAGCGCGTCCTCGGCCGAACTGTATGCGTTGCTGTCGGCACTGTCGGAATTGCCGTTGCGCCAGGACCTGGCGGTGACGGGATCGGTGAACCAGCATGGCGTGGTGCAGGCGATCGGGGGCGCCAACGACAAGATCGAGGGGTTTTTCGACATCTGTGCCGCTCGGGGGTTGAGCGGCACCCAGGGCGTGATGATCCCGCGCGCCAATGTCCGCCACCTGATGCTGCGCGCCGATGTCGTGCGGGC
>CAMATI010000063.1 GCA_945861095.1 Asaia bogorensis
GGCGTGCCCTTCGTCGGCCTGTCCAACTTCACCGACGTGAAGCACATGTTCGCCAATATCGGCGACGGGACCTATCAGCACTCCGGCATCATGGCGATCCGCCAGGCCGCGGCGTCGAAAACCCGCATGACCTACAAGCTGCTGTTCAACGACGCCGTCGCCATGACCGGCGGCCAGCCGGCGGAAGGCGGGCCGACGGTCCCGATGCTCGCCGCCCAGGTCGCGGCCGAGGGCATCCAGCGCATTGCCATCGTTGTCGACGATTCCGACCGGTTGCCGCCCTTGTCGGCCCTGCCCCAAGGCGTGACCGTGCATCTGCGGGAGCAACTGGACGCGGTGCAGCGGGAATTGCGCGACTACGACGGCACCTCTGTGCTGATCTACGATCAGGTCTGCGCCACCGAGAAACGCCGCCGCCGCAAGCGCGGATCGATGACGCAGCCCACGCGCCATGTCGTGATCAACGAGTCCGTCTGCGAGAACTGCGGCGACTGCTCCACCCAATCCGGCTGCATCGCCATCGAGCCAGTCGAAACCCCGCTCGGCCGCAAACGCCGCATCAACCCGACAAGCTGCAACGTCGATCTGTCCTGCCTGAAAGGCTTCTGCCCCAGTTTCGTGACCCTGGCTGGCCCGCCGGCCGCGCCGGTCGCGGACACGCGCTGGCAGGATCGGGAGAAAGCGTTGGCCGCGGCGTTGCCGGAACCGGTGGTGCCGCACCCCGCCGTCTGGCGCGGGTTGTTCGCCGGGATCGGTGGCGGCGGGATCGTGACCGCGGGCGCGATCCTGGCGATGGCGGCCCATCTGGAAGGCCGAGCGGTGAAGACGTTGGACTTCACTGGTCTGGCGCAGAAGAACGGCGCGGTGGTGGCGCATGTGCAGATCGCCGCGGATGAGGCCGCATTGGACGTGGTGCGCATTCCGCTGGGGGCCGCCGACCTGATGCTGGCCGCCGATCTCGCGGTGGCGTGCCAGCCTGGCGTGCTGGAGCGCAACGCGCCGACCGGTGTCGTCATCGGCAACCTGGACCTGGCCGCGACGGCGGAGTTCAAGCGCGACGCTCTGCTGTCCATCGATGCCATGCTGCACAAGCGTACGATCGAGAAAGTGACGGATGCCGGTCGATCTGTCTGGCTGCACGGCGTGGCGCTGGCCGAGAAACTGTTCGGGAACGCCCAGGCCATGAACACGCTGCTGCTGGGTCTTGCCTGGCAGCGCGGTCTGGTGCCGGTGGGTCAGGACGCCATCCTGCGTGCGGTCGAACTGAACGGCGCCGCTATCGGCCTGAACCGGCGCGCGTTCCTTTGGGGGCGCATCCTGGCGGAGCAACCGGGGCTGATGGCGGAGATCCTGGATGGCGGTGGCTCGGAGCCGGCGCCGTTGTCGGTGGATGCGCTGATCGAGGCTCGGGCCGCGGCGTTGGTGGATTACCAGTCCGCTTCCTATGCGGCGCGGTTCCGGTCCGTGGTGGCGGATGTGGTGGCGGCGGAGACGCGGGTGTTTGGCTCGCCCGGCCGGTTGTCGCGCGCGGCGGTCGAGGGGCTGTTCCGTGTCATGGCCTATAAGGATGAGTATGAGGTGGCGCGTCTGCATGCCGCGACATCGTATGCCGAGGGCGCGGTGTTCCATATGTCTCCGCCGGTGATTGCTCGGATGGACCCGGCGACGGGGCGGCGGAAGAAGGTGGCGATCCCGGGGTGGCTGGCGCTGCCGCTGTTCCGGGTGCTGCGGCATGGGAAGCGGCTGCGGGGGACAGGGCTCGATCCGTTCGGCGTGCAGGCGGAACGGGCGGCCGAACGGGCGTTGATTGAACAGTATGTGGGGGATTTGGGTTCCGTGGTCGCCGCGTTGCGGCCGGATAATCTGGACGCGGCGGTGGGGCTGGCGGCGCTGCCGGATACGATCCGGGGGTTTGGTCCGGTGAAGGATGCGAACCGGGCGAAGGCGGAGGGGATTCGGAAGGGGTTGTTGGAACGGTTGGTGGCGCCTGCGCCCGCTGCGGTGGCTTTGGCGGCGGAGTAGGGGCGGGCAGGGTGAGCGCGGCCGGGTTTTCTCCGGAATTTCTTGCCGCGTTACGTGTGTTGGGCAGCGCGATGGAAGAGGTCGCAGCGGCCGGATTGCCTCGCCCGGTACTCGTCGGCGGCGCGGCGCTGCAGCTTTGGACGACGGGACGTTACGTCTCCGGCGATTTCGACTTGCTCGCGGTCGATCCGGCCCCAATGGAGGCGGCACTGATCGCGCGAGGTTTTCGCCGTGAGGATCGGCGGGGCCGCTTGTTGCGCGGCCTTTATCATCCCGGTCTGACCATGGGCGTTGAGTTCATCAGCGGCCAATTGTTTGATGGGTTGGCAGATGCGACGCGTCTTCGCCTGGTTGTCGGTGGTCCGGAAGCTCGGATTACGGTCATTCCGGTGGAAGATGTGATCGCCGACCGGTTAGACCAGTACCAAGCGCACCCGGCAGGAAGCCGGGCGCTGCTGGATCAGGCGGGCTTGGCGTGGTCTCTTGCTTCGGATATCGACCGTGCCTACCTTGATCGCAGGATCAAGGCCGAAACGGCGGGGACGATGGACCTGCGCGTATTTGAAAGTATGGTCGCCCGTGAATACAATCACGATCGAAGAGATTGAACGAAAGCTGATAGCCCGCAAGCGAGAGCTCGGAATCACCGGCGTCGACTTCCTTCCGCGCAACGACGGTCTGCGTCGCACCGAATCAAAGCGCCGTCTGCTGGAGGCGATCGCCGACAGCGCCGCGGAACAGGGCATCGCGCCACGTTTCAAGGCCAATATCGGGCGTTGATCCAGAACCGCTCGGCGTAGCGACCTATCCCGACACCCAAGCAGCGGCCGATCACGGGCCGCGTTCATCGGCCTGCGCTCCCGCCGGCTCCCAACGCGCCCCCTCCCACCACACACCCTGGCCAGACGCCCCACCACAAGGCACAACGGGCGGATCATGTCCGATCAAGCCGACCGTCTCTCCCCGTCCCGCACCTGGCTGTTGCTCGGTGCCGCGTTCCTCACCTTCTCGGTCGGCGCGGCGCTGATGCATTCCTATGCCGTCTTCCTGCTGGCCTTCATCACCGCGTTCGGGTGGAGCCGAGCGGAGGTGTCGGTGGCGTATTCGGTGTCGCAGTTGGTGAGCGGGTGGACATCCCCCCTGGTCGGCATCTTGGTGGACCGGTTGGGACCACGGCGGCTGATCCTGATGGGCGGCACGGTGCTGGCCGCCGGTCTGGTCGCAAGCTCCTTCGCCACCGAGTTATGGCACATGGTCGTGCTGTATGGCGTGGTCATGACCCTGGGCGCCAACTGCCTGGGGCTGGTCGTGTTCGTGCCTCTCCTGTCGCGCTATTTCGTGCGCAACCGAGGCATGGCGGTCGCGGTCGTGCAGTCGGCCAATGGGTTCGCCCGAGCGTTCTCCGCCCCGGTCTCCACGGTGATGGTGTCGGAGCTAGGGTGGCGCGGCGCCTATCTGTGGCAGGGCGCCTTCATGGCGGTGCTGATCCTGCCGCTCGCCGCGTTGTTCCGAGGCACTGACACGCAGCGCCAGGGCCAGGCCGAACGAAGGGCCTCGGACGGCTGGACGGTGCGTCAGGCCATGCGGACGCCGCATTTCTGGCTGCTCACGCTGGTTTATGTGTTCACTGGGCTGGGTAGCTTCCTGGTGGCGCTGCACCAGCTCGCCTTCGCCGTCGATATCGGGTTCGACCCGCTTTATGCCGCCGGAGTCCTCGGGGCGGGCGCCTTTCTGTCGCTGCCGGGGGTGATCATCACCGGCACGGTGTCCGACTATATCGGGCGAGAGCTGTCGGCGGTTCTGACCTATGGCACCTCGATCATCGGGGTGGCGTGCGGGATGCTGATCTCCAGCCCGGACCAGCACATGATGCTGTGGTTGCATTCCATTTTCTTCGGACTGACCTGGGGTGCGAGGGGGCCTGCGATCACCGCCAAGGCGGCGGACCTGTTCCCGGGGCCCAATCTCGGCACGATTCTGGGCGTGATTTCCATCGGCACCGGGTTGGGCGCGGCCGGAGGGTCCTGGATGGCGGGCCTGGTGTTCGACCTGACCGGCAGCTACCGCGTGGCGTTCGGGTTGTCGATTTTCTTCTACGTCTGCGGCAGCGTGGCGTTCTGGGCGCTGCGTCGCCCGCCCGCGATCAGGACGTAACCGCCGTTTGAACCACCTCCAACGAGACCTGAGGCAGTTCGTCCGTCGTCAACGTCTCCCGCGCCAGCAGCGACGCCGCGCCTTCGTCCAATGCCGAACGGTTGGCGGTCAAAATCCGCACCGCCCGCGACAGAGCGTTTTCCATCCGCGCCCGCACCGCCATGTCGATCTCATGCGCGGTTTCGTCGCTGAAGCGGCGAGGCTGCCAGAACACGCCCGGTTGCGGCAGGAACTGCCCCTGCTCGGTGTCCCAGGCGACGGGTCCCAGTTTGTCGTCCATGCCGAATCGCAGCACCATCCCGCGCGCGATGTCGGTGGCCTTGGCCAGATCGTCGGCGGCGCCGGTGGAAATGTCGTGGCCGAGCAGGATTTCAGCGGCGCGTCCGCCCATCAGCACGGTCATCTTGTCTTCCAGTTCGTGCCGTCCCATCAGGAAGCGGTCATCGATCGGGCGCTGCATCGTGTAGCCCAGCGCGCCGATGCCGCGCGGGATGATGGACACCTTGTGCACCGGGTCGCTGCCAGGAATGGCGCGCGCGACCAGAGCGTGCCCCATCTCATGATAGGCAACGATCTTGCGTTCGCGCGGGATCAGGATGCGGGATTTCTTTTCCAGCCCGGCGACGATGCGTTCCACGCCGGCGGTGAAATCCTGCATGGCAATGGACTCGGCACCGCGCCGCGTCGCGACCACCGCGGCCTCATTCGCCAGATTGGCGAGGTCGGCGCCGGTAAAGCCTGGAGTGAGGGCGGCGATATCTTCCATGTTCACGTCAGCCGAGAGTTTCAGCTTGCGCAGGTGGATCTTCAGGATGTCGCAGCGGCCGATCTTGTCGGGCCGGTCCACCAGCACCTGGCGATCAAAGCGGCCGGCCCGCAGCAGTGCCGGGTCCAGGATTTCCGGCCGGTTGGTCGCGGCCAGCACCACGATGGCCGCGGATCGGTCGAATCCGTCCATTTCCGCCAGCAACTGATTGAGCGTCTGCTCCTTTTCGTCGTGCCCGCCGCCGCCCATGGGCGACGCACCGCGCGCTCGGCCTAACGCATCCAGCTCATCTATGAAGATGATGCAGGGGGCCGAACCACGCGCCTGCTCGAACATATCGCGCACGCGGGATGCGCCGACGCCCACGAACATCTCCACGAATTCGGCGCCGTTGGTGGCGTAGAACGGCACCCCGGCCTCTCCGGCCATGGCGCGCGCCAGCAGGGTCTTGCCGGTGCCGGGCGGCCCGACCAGCAGGATGCCGCGCGGGATATGGGCGCCGAGGCGGCCGAATTCGTCGGGTTTCTTCAGGAAATCGACGATTTCGTGGAGCTCGGCCTTGGCTTCGTCGACTCCGGCCACGTCGTCGAAGGTCACTTTGATGTTGGTTTCCGCCGTCACCAGCTTCGCCTTGCTGCGGCCGATGGAAAACAGGCCCCCGGTCAAGCCGCCCCCTGGGCCGCCCCCTGGGCCGCCACGCCCGCCGCCCATCATGGCGCGGGAGGCGAGCATCCAGACGCCCACGAACAACAGCGGCGGCAACACCCAGGATATCAGCGTGGACAGCGGTCCGCCGGTCGGGACGCTGCTATATTGCACGCCCATCTTGCCGAGCTTTGTGGCGAGTTCGTCGGGGACCTGGAGGGTGTTGAATTCGGTCTTCCCATCGGGGAGGGCCTCGTTCAACGTGCCACGGATGGTATCGCCCGCCACGGTGACCTGCTTGACCTTGCCAGCGTCCAGAAGCTGCTGGAACTGGCTGTAGGGGATGGTGTCAGCCCCACCCGAGATCTGGCCCATCAGACCCAGACCGGCAACGAAGGCGAGGCCAAGGATCAGGAGCAAGGTGCGAGACGGCAGTCCCGAGCTTTGCATGTCTGGCTTTTTCGCCGGCATCGCGTGGTCTCCTGGGGAGGTGTGCCCCGCTACAGACCATGGGGATGCAACCGCGGCGTTGACAAGGTGACCGGCGCGCGGGAGTCAGGTTTTCATGCGCACGCGCGGGTTGGTCGATCTTCAGGTGAATGGGTTCGGGGGTGTCGATTTCAACGACATCGCGCTGAATGCCGATGCCCTGGACCAGGCGCTGCACGCGATGCTGCGCACCGGCGTGACGACCTGCCTGCCGACGATCATCACCGCGCCGGAAGATGTGCTGGCCGCACGCCTGTACGCGCTGGATCGCGCTGTCGCCGATAGCCGGCTGGGGCCTTTGATGGTGCCGGGGTTCCATCTGGAAGGGCCGTTTCTCAATCCGACGCCGGGTTATGCCGGCTGTCATCCCGCCGTCGCGATGGTGGCACCGGACGTGGCGCTGCTGCGACGGATCACCCGGGGACTGGAACGCAAGGTGCTGCTGCTGACCCTGGCGCCGGAGCGGGAGGGCGCGCTGGCTGTCATTGCCTGGGCGCGCGCACAAGGGATGCTCGTTGCCATGGGGCACACCGCGGCGACCGCCAGCGACATCGATCTCGCCTGTTCGGCTGGCCTGCGTATGAGCACCCATCTGGGCAACGCCTTGCCGCAGCCGCAGCCGAAATTCGTCAATCCGCTGATGGCGCAACTGGCCGAGGACCGGCTGTCGGCCAGTTTCATCGCCGATGGGATCCATAGTCCGCCCGCGGCGCTGAAGGTGATGCTGCGGGCGAAAACCCTGCTTCGGTCGGTGCTGGTGACGGACGCCACCGCCGCGGCCGGGGCGCCACCGGGGCTGTATCGGTTCGCCGGCATGACGATCGAGCATCGCCCGGATGGCTCGGTGCGCGAACCGGACAGTCCCGTCTTGGCTGGATCCGCGCTGTGCCTGGACCAGGCGGTGCGCAACCTGATCGCCTGGAACCTGGCCGAACCGGAGCATGCCATCGCCGCGGCATCCACCCAACCGGCGGCGTTGCTTGCCCCCGGTCTGGCGCATCATGGGATCCGCCTGCCCGCGTCCGATCTGGCATGGTCGGCGACATGGCGCCCGGCTGAAATCGTTTTGGCGGGTATGCGAAACTCCCTGCGTTGAAAACCTTTCCTTTACCAATTGGGCGTATCCCTGGCCGGGCGAAAATCGCACTCACGCCAGGCGGACGGGCAAAATGTTCATCTCCTTGGCTCCCAGATCGCAGGGAGTTCGCCCGTGCCCATCGTGCTCGGTACCAACAGCTATACCTTCAGCGCCATCGACACCCTGACGGGGAGCGGCAACGCCGACGCGGTCACACTGACGGGCGGCCTGACCAGTGCCAGCATCGATCTGGCGGCGGGCAACGACACGTTGACACTGGCAAACGCCACCAATTCGGCGACGGTTGCCAATGTGGAAACGATCACCGGTGGCACGGGCGCGGAGACGCTGACGCTGGGAAGCGCGCTCACCAACTCGACCACGGTCGATCTGGCGGCAGGCGCCGACACGCTGACCCTGGCGGCGGGCGGCAACACCGGGTCCATTACCAATGTCGAAACGATGGTCGGCGGGTCGGGTGCCGACACGCTGACAATCATAGCAGCCATCTCCAGCGCCAGCCTGGATGGCGCGGCCGGTGCTGACACGATCCTGCTGGCGAATGCGACCAACAGCGCCACGATCACCAATATCGAGACCATCACCGGCAATGCGGGCGCCGATACGGTCACCCTGAGCGGCACGATCGCGTCCACCAGCATCGACCTGGCGGCCGGCAACGATACTCTGAACCTGGGCGCGGGTCCGGTCACGATCACCACCGCCAACGTCGAGACCATGAATGGCGGCGCGGGCGTCGACACCGTCACGCTGAGTGCCGGCGTCACCAATACCAGCGTCGATCTCGGCGGTGGCAGCGATGTGCTGACCCTGGCCGCGGCCGGCAGCACGATGACCGTCAGCAACGTGGAAACCCTGACCGGCGCGGCCGGTGTCGACACCGTGACGATCGGAGCGGCGGTTTCCGGCGCCACTCTGGATTTCGCGGCCGGCAATGACGTGCTGACCTTCGGCAACTTCACCAACACGGCAACGGTGTCCAACGTCGAGACACTCACGGGTGGGACCGGCGTCGATACGATCACCCTGGGTTCCGCGCTGACCAACAGCACCACCGTCGATCTGGGCACCGGCAACGACGTCCTGACCATGGCGGCGGGCGGCAATACCGGTTCGATCACCAACGTCGAAACGATGGTCGGCGGGTCCGGCGCCGACACGATGACGATCATCGCGGCGATCTCCAGCGCCAGTCTCGATGGCGCGGCCGGCAACGACACGGTCCTGCTGGCCAACGCGACCAATAGCGCCTCGATCATCAATATCGAGACCATCACCGGCAATGCCGGCGCCGATACGCTGACCCTGAGTGGGACGGTCTCTTCGGGCAGCGTCGATCTGGCGGCCGGCAGCGATACGCTGAACCTGGGCACCGGCACGGTCACGGTCACCACGGCCAACGTCGAAACCATGAACGGCAGCACCGGGACCGATACGGTCACCTTGAGCGCCGGCGTCACCAATACCAGCGTCGATCTCGGCACCGGCAGCGATGCCCTGACCCTGGCAGCGGCCGGCAGCACCTTCACCGCCAGCAACGTGGAAACCCTGACCGGTGCGGCCGGCGTCGATACGGTCACCATGGGATCGGCGGTGTCCAGCGCGACCATCGACCTGGCGGCCGGCAACGACGTGCTGACCCTGGGCAACTTCACCAACACCGTCTCGATTTCGAACGTGGAGACGATCACCGGCGGCACCGGCGTCAGCACCGTCACCCTGGGCAGCGTGTTGACCAACAGCAACACGGTCGATCTGGCGACCGGCAACGATACGCTGACCCTGGCGGCGGGTGGCAACACCGGCTCGGTCACCAACGTCGAAACTCTTGTTGGCGGGTCCGGCGCCGATACGATGACCATCATCGCGGCGATCTCCAGCGCCAGCCTGGACGGTGCTGGCGGCAACGACACGATCCTGTTCGCCAACGCCACCAACAGCGCCTCGGTCACCAATATCGAGACCATCACAGGCAACGCCGGCGCCGATACCGTCACCTTGAGCGGTGCGATCAGCAATGGCAGCGTCGATCTGGCGGTCGGCAGCGACGTGCTCAATCTGGGGACCGGCGGCATCACCGTAACGACAGCCAACGTCGAAACCATGAACGGCGGTTCGGCGGCCGATACGCTGACCCTGGGTGCGGCCGTCAACAATATCAGCATCGATCTGAGCGGCGGCAGCGACAGCCTGACCCTGGCCAACGGCGCCAACACCTTGACGGCCAGTAACGTGGAAACCCTGATCGGCGGCAGCGGTGTCGAAACCGTGACGATCGGTTCCGCACTGACCAGCGCGACGCTGGACCTCGCGGCCGGCAACGATGTGCTGACCCTGGGCAACTTCACCAACAGCGCCTCGATCTCCAACGTCGAGACCATCACCGGCGGCACCGGCGCCAGCACCATCACCCTGGGTGCGGCGCTGACCACCAGTATGACCGTGGACCTGGCGGCGGGCAACGATACGCTGACCCTGGCGGGCGTCGCCAATACGGGGTCGGTGACGAATGTCGAGACGATTGTCGGTGGATCGGCCGCCGATACGGTGACCCTGGGCGCCGGAATTTCCTCCGCCAGCGTCGACGGAGCCGGTGGCAACGACACGTTCACCCTGGCCAACGCCGCCAACAGCGGCACCATCACCAATGTGGAGACCATCGTCAGCGCGGCGGGCGCCGATACGTTGACACTGACCGGCACCGTCAGCAGCGCCAGCGCCGATCTGTCCGGCGGCACCAGCGACACGCTGACCCTGGGTGACGGCACGGTCACCATCACCACCGCCAACGTGGAGACCATGACCGGCGGCACCGGCGCCGCCACGGTGACCCTGAGCGCCGCCGTGAACAACACCAGCGTCGATCTCGGCACCGGCAATGACACGCTGACCATGGCCGCGGGCGGCAACACCTTCACCGCCAGCAATGTGGAAACCCTGACCGGCGGGTCCGGCGCCGATATCCTGACCATGGGGTCGGCGATCTCGACCGCCAGCATCGACTTCGCCGCGGGCAACGACGTGCTGACCCTGGGCAATTTCACCAACACCGGCACTATTTCCAACGTGGAGACGATCACCGGCGGCACCGGTGCCAGCACCATCACGCTGGGCAGCGTGATCAGCAGCAGCACGACGCTGGATCTCGCGGCCGGCAACGACACCGTGACGCTTGCGGCCGGCACCAACACCGGCTCCATCACCAATGTCGAAACCATCGTCGGCGGATCGGGCGCGGACACGGTCACCCTGATCGCCGCGATCACCAGCGCCAGCATCGACGGCGCGGCCGGCAATGACACGATCGTGCTGGCCAACGGCACCAACAGCGGGTCGCTTTCCAATGTCGAGACCATCACCGGCGGCACGGGTGCTTCGACGCTGACGCTCAGCTCCGGTCTGACCACCAGCCAGACCATCGACCTGGGGGCCGGCAACGACAAGATGACCCTGGCCTCCGCCGGCGGCACCGGGTCGGTGACGAACATCGAAACAATCGTGGGTGCGAGCGGCGCCGATCTGGTCACCCTGGGCAACGCGCTCGCCAGCGGCAGCATCGACCTGGGGTCGGCCAACGACTCCGTCACCATGGCCAACGGCACCAACAGCTTCTCGGCCTCCAACGTCGAGACCATCACCGGCGGCACCGCGGGCGACACCATCACCCTGGGCGCCGCCTATACCACCAGCATGACGATCGATCTGGCGGCTGGATCCGACAAGGTGACGCTCGCCAGCGTCGCCAATACCGGGTCGCTGGTGAATGTGGAGACGATCGTGGGAGGCACCGCCGCCGATACGATCACCCTGGGCGGCGGCGTCACCAATGTCAGCATCGACCTGGGTGCCGGCAGCGATCTGCTGACCCTGGCCAACGCGGTCAGCACCGCGACCCTGTCGAACGTCGAGACGCTGACCGGCGATGCCGCGGTCGACACAATCACCCTGGGCGCATCCATCACCTCCGGCAGTATCGACCTCGCGGCCGGCAGCGACAAGGTGACCCTGGCCAACGCCACCAACTCCCTGAGCGTGTCCAACGTCGAAACCATCACCGGCGGCACCGGGGCCGATACCGTCACGCTCAGCACCGCGTTCACCACCAGCCTGACCGTCGATCTGTCCTCCGGCGCCGATACGTTCCGCCTGGCCGCCGGTGCCAACACCGGCACCGTCAGCAACGCCGAAACCGTGGTCGGCAACACGGGCGCCGATACGGTGACCCTGGGGGCCGCGATCACCACCGGCAGCGTCGATGGCGCGGCGGGCAACGACACCCTGGTCCTGGCCAGCGCGACCAACAGCCTGTCGGTCAACAACGTCGAAACCGTGACGGGTGCGACCGGCGCCGATACCGTGACGCTGAGCTCCCTGCTGACCACCAGCTACACTGTCGATCTGAGCGACGCCAACGACAAGCTGACCTTCAGCAACGGCACCAACACGGGTTCCGTGACCAATGTGGAAACCGTGGTTGGTGGCACGGGTGCCGAAACGATCACCCTGAGCGCGGTGATCACCAATGCCAGCATCGATTTCGGCTCCGGCAACGATACGCTGACGCTCGCCAATGCCAGCAATGTCGGCACCATCTCCAATGTCGAAACCATCACCGGCGGCACCGGCAACGAAACCCTGACCCTGGGGTCGGCGCTGACGACGAGCTCGCAGATCAACCTTGGCACCGGCAGCAACAAGCTGACCCTGTCCAACAATGCCGGCACCGGCTCGCTTTCCAACGTCACGACATTGGTGGGCGGTTCGGCCGCGGATACGGTGACCTTGAGCACCGCCGTCGCGACCGGCAGCATCGATGCGGCCGCCAGCACCGACACGATCACCCTGGCGAACGGCACCAACGGCCTGTCCATCACGAACGTCGAAACCCTGACCGGTGGCACCGGCGCGGACACGATCACCCTGGGTGCAGGCGTGACCAGCGTCAGTATGGACCTCGGTACCGGCAACGACACCGTCACCCTGGCCGCCCTCACGAACACCGCGACCCTGTCGAATGTCGAAACGATCACCGGCGGCACCGTGGTGGATACCCTGACCCTGGGCAGCGTGCTCAGCACCAGCGTCACCGTCGACTTGTCCACGGGCAACGACAAGCTGACCCTGGCGAACGGCGCCAACACAGGGTCAGTGGTCAATGTAGAGACCCTGATCGGCGGCACCGGTGCGGATACCATCACCCTGGGCGCGGCGGTGACCAGTGCCAGCATCGACCTCGGTTCCGGCACCGACGCGCTGACCCTGGCCGACGGCACCAATACCGCGACCGTCTCCAACACCGAAACGATCACCGCAACCAGCGGGCCCAACACCATCACCCTCGGCACCGCCGCCAGCAATGTCAGCGTCGATCTCGGCACCAGTTCCGACAAGCTGACCCTGGGCAACTTCGCCAACACCATCAGCATATCAAACGTCGAAACGATCACCGGCGGATCAGGCGCCGACACCGTCACCATGGGATCGGCGTTGAGTTCCAGCGTCACGATCGATCTGGCCGCCGGCAACGACAAGATCACCTTGACGAACGGGACCAACACCGGAACGTTGTCCAACGTCGAAACCATCATCGGCGGCACCGGAGCGTCCACCCTGACCTTGGGACGTGGCGTCACCAATGCCAGCGTCGATCTGGGTGCCGGCAACGATACGCTGGTCCTGGCAGCCTCCTCCAACAGCCTTTCGATCTCCAACGTCGAAACGGTGACGGGCGCGTCCGGCGCCGACACGGTGACCCTGGGCGCGGTCCTGTCCACCAGCATGACCGTCGATCTGGCGGCCGGCAGCGACAAGCTGACCCTGACCAACGGCACCAACACCGGATCGATCGTCAACACCGAGACCCTGGTGGGCGGCACGGGCGCCGACACCCTGACGTTCGGGGCCACGGTCAGCAACGGCAGCGTCGATCTGGGCTCCGCCAGCGACAAGATCACCCTGGCCGACGGCACCAACAGCTTCACCGTTTCCAACACCGAAACCATCGTCGGCGGAACCGGTGCCGAAACCCTCACCCTCGGCAGTGCCCTGACCACCAGCCAGAGCATCGACCTGGGCACCGGTAACGACACTCTGACCCTCGGGTCGGCCGGCGGCACCGGCAGTGTGACCAATGTGGAAACCCTGGTCGGTGCGGCGAGCGCGGATGTCGTTACCTTCGAGACCGTGCTGACCAGCGCCAGCATCAACGGCGCCGCCGGCAACGACAAGGTGACGCTCGCCGCCGGCACCAACAGCGCCACGAGTTCCAATGTGGAAACGATCATCGGTGGCACCGGTGCCGAAACCATCACATTGGGAGCGATCGCCACCAACGCATCCGTGGACGCGGCGGCCGGCAACGACACCCTGACCTTTGCCAACGCCACCAACACGATATCGATCTCAAACGTCGAGACCGTCACCGGCGGCACCGGCATCGACACCGTCACCCTCGGCGCCGTGCTGACCACCAGCATGACGATCGACCTGTCATCCGGGAACGACAAGCTGACGCTCGCCGCCGGCACCAACACCGGCTCGGTCGTGAATATCGAAACGGTGGTGGGCAGCACCGGGGCCGATACGATCACCCTGGGAGCCGCGGCGACCGCGACCAGTATCGACCTCGCGGCCGGCACCGATGCCCTGACCTTGGCCACCGGCACCAACAGCGTCACGGTCTCCAACGTCGAAACCATCACCGGAACGACGGGTCCCAATACCGTCCGCCTGGGTGTGGCATCGACCAATGGCAGCATCGATCTGGGTTCCAGCACGGATACCCTGGTGCTCGCGGCCGGCACGAACGCCGTCACGGTATCGAATATCGAGACCCTGACGGGCGGCACCGGCGCCGACACGCTGACCCTGAGCACCGACTACAGCACCAGCATGACGGCCAATCTGGGTGCCGGGAACGACAAGATCACGCTGACCAACGGCACCAACACCGGCACCGTGTCCAACGTCGAAACCCTGGTGGGGGGCACCGGCGCGGATACGCTCACCCTGGGCGCGGCGATCACCAATGGCAGTATCGATTTCGGTGCCGGCAACGACACGCTGACCTTTGCGGACGCCACCAACTCCGGGACGATCTCCAACGTGGAGACGATCATCGGCGGGACCGGTGCCAGCACCCTGACCCTGGGCGCTGCGCTGAGCACCAGCATGACGATCGACCTGGCGGCAGGGAACGACAAACTGACTCTGGCCAATGCGACCAATACCGGGTCGGTGGTCAATACCGAGACGCTGATCGGCGGCACCGGCGCGGATACCGTCACCCTGGGCGGTGGCGTTACCAACGCCAGTATCGACCTTGGCGCCGGCACCGATGCACTGACGTTGGCGGACGGCACCAACAGCGCGACGGTGTCGAACGTGGAAACCGTGACCGGAACCACCGGACCGAACACAATCCGGCTGGGCGCGGCCATCAGCAACGGCAGCCTCGATCTGGGCAGCGGCAGCGACACACTGACCTTCGGCAACTTCGCCAACACAGCCAGCCTGTCGAATGTCGAAACCCTGACGGGCGGGTCGTCCACCGACGCCCTGACGCTGAGTACGGCGCTGACCACCAGCATGACCACCGATCTGTCCAGCGGCAATGACACCCTGACCCTGAGCAGCGTTGCCAATACCGGCACCGTGAGCAACGTGGAAACCGTCGTCGGAGGCACGGATGCCGATACCGTGACCCTGGGCCGCGGCGTGACCAGTGCCAGCTTCGACCTTGGCTCCGGCAACGATACCTTGACATTGGCGGCGGCGACCAACTCGGCTTCCATCACCAATGTGGAGACGCTTACCGGGGCCAGCAGTGGCGACACCATCACCCTGGGCTCGGTGCTGTCCACCAGTATGACCATCGATCTGGCGGCCGGCAGCGACAAGGTGACCCTGACCAACGGCACCAACACCGGCTCGTTCGCCAATACCGAAACCATTGTCGGAGGCACCGGGGCCGATACCGTCACCCTGTCCAGCGCGATCAACAACGGGTCCGTCGATCTCGGGGCCGGCAGCGACACTTTGACCTTGGCCAACCAGACCAACCGCATCTCCGCGGCCAATGTCGAAACCGTGCAGGGGGGCACCGGCAACGATACCATCACCTTGACAGGCATCGCGGCCAAGACAGTCATCGGCGGGGCGGGTATCAACTTCATCACCGGCAGTACCGCCGCCGATACCTTCGTCTTCGACCAGGCCGCGACGGGGAACTACACGACGATCAACAACTTCAGCGCGGCGAACAGCGACCTGATCGGTCTGGATACCACCGGCAGCGCGACCCTCAGCGAGGATACCTACGACCTCGGCGGGGCATCCCTGACCGACGAGACCAACATCACCGATGTCGCCAACGCCGCGGCCAGGACCGCCACGACGCTATCGACCGGCGGCTACGGCGGGTTCGTCTATCAGACCGACACCGGAGAACTCTACTACAACGCAACCGGTGTCTTCAGCGGCGGCGGAACCCTGGTCGGTGTCATCACCACCAACGGCACCACGCCCTGGACCTACGACGCATCCAAGTTCACGCAGGTGTAACGAGCATGGTGGCATGACCGTCCGGGCTTCCTCTCCTCATCACGTGTCGGCCGCCCGGACAGAAGCCGACACGGCATTGATCGCCTGGCACCGCGGCACCGCCTCGCCCCAAAGCGTGGTGGGGAAGCTGTCGCGCGTTGCCAGTTCCGCCGCCGATTTCGCCAATCTGGGAGTCGTGCTGCGGGCCACCGGGAACCACGGACAGGCCGAAATCGCCTATCGCCGAGCGATTGTGATGGATCCGGGGTTTGCCGCGGCACATTACAATTTGGGCAATCTGCTGGGCGATGCGGGCCAGACGGATGCAGCCGCACAGGCCTATCGGACCGCCATCCGTCACAAGCCGGACTATGCCGAAGCCTGGAACGGCCTCGGTATCATGCGGCAACGACAATCGGACCTGTCCGAAGCGATGGACGCGTTTAAGGCCGCGACGCGCCTGGCGCCGAAATGGGCGGAGCCACACACCAATCTCGGGGTCGCCCTGCTGGGGCTGGAACAATACGAGGCATCCCGTCAGGCGTTCCAGGCATCCTTGGCCGCCGACCCGAGCTATTCCCAGGCACATGGCAATCTGAGTGCGCTGCTGCTGCGGGCCGGACATCCGATCGCCGCGGAGGCCGCCGCTCGCCAGGCCATCGCGCGGATGCCGAACGAGCATCGGTGGCTGTCCAACCTGGCCGTGGCGTTGCAGATGCAGGCCCGCCACCCGGAGGCCGAGGCCTGCTACCGTCAGGCCCTGACTCTGCGTCCGAACTACGCGGGTGGGCATGGCAATCTTCTGTTCGCGCTGAACTATCGCGACGACCTGTCGGCGGGCGCGATCTTCGCCGAATACCAACGATGGGACGCGATCCATGCGAGGCCGAAACGCCCCGTCCAACCGGCATACAGCTCCGCCAACCGGCGCCTGCGGGTCGGCTATGTGTCTCCCGATTTCCGCAATCACGCGGTGGCGCTGTTCTCCGAACCCGTGCTGGCGGCGCATGACCGATCCCGGGTCGAGGTGTTCTGTTACGCCGAAGTCGTGGTCGAGGATGCAACGACCGCCCGGTTCCGCGCCCTGGCCGACCATTGGCGCCCGACCCTCGGCATGAGCGATGAGGCGGTGGCGGAGATGATCCGCCGCGACCGGATCGACGTTCTGGTTGATCTTGGCGGCCATACGTCCGCCAGCCGGCTGATGGTGTTCGCGCACAAACCGGCGCCGGTGCAGGTCGCGTGGTTGCTGGGGCATGGCTATACCTCCGGCCTGTCGGCGATGGACGCGTTCCTGGCCGACGACCGCATGGCTCCGGCGGGTGCGGACGCCTATTTCAGCGAACGCCTGGTCCGTTTGCCGCGCATCCCGATCGCCTATCGCCCGCCGGCGGACATGCCGCTTGTGGCTCCTGCGCCGTTTCAAACCACCGGACACATCACGTTCGGCCATTTCGGCCGGCCAGAACGTCTGAACCAGCCAGTGATCGCGGCCTGGTCGCGGATCCTGCTGCAAGTGCCAGGATCGAGGCTGGTACTGAACAATCGGTCGTTTCAGGAGCCGGCATTCCAGGACCTGTTCGCCGCCCGCTTCGCCGTCCACGACATCGCGCGCGATCGTCTCGACCTGATCTACACCAGTCCGCAGACCGCGACCTGGGGCGCTTACGGCACGATCGACATCGCGCTGGACCCGTTCCCTCACAACGCCGGCACCACGACGATCGAGGCGCTTTGGCAGGGCGTCCCGGTGGTCAGCCTGGCGGATCGGCCAAGCGTGGGGCGGTTCGGGGCGAGTATTCTGGGAAGCGTGGGGTTGGACGATTGGGTCGCGGCCGATGCCGACTCCTATGTCGCGCGTGCCGCCGCCGCCGCCAAGGACCGGGACGGTCTGGTCCGCCTGCGCGCCGAACTCCGCCCGCGCTTCGCCGCGTCCCCACTGCATGATGCGGTCGGGTTGGCCAGGTGCCTTGAAACCACTTTTCAAACCATGCGGGAAAATGTCGCAATGGACCACTCGACCAGACTGCGCGAATTGTTCGTTTCCGGCGATCTGGTGGGTGCCCGCGCGCTCGCGGAGCAGGTGCTGGCGGACGCGCCGAACCATCCGTTGGCGGCGCATGTGGCCGGTCTGGTCGCGTATCAGGAATGTCGCTACGCCGACGCCGACCGTTATTTGTGTATCACGACCGCGGCCAATCCCGACGATCCGGAGCCGCATGCGAACCATTCCGCGATCTTGCGCAAGCTGGGGCGCTTGGCGGATGCAGAGGTCGCGGCGCGCAAGGCCCTGGTCCTGAACCCGGCACGCAGCGAAACGCAGAACAACCTGGGCAACATCCTGCGCGACGCGGGTCGGTTCGAGGAAAGCGGGGTCTGCTTCCAGGAAGCCATTCGGCTCGCGCCCAGCTTCGCGGATGCCTGGGCCAATCTGTCCTGGGTGCAGTCGCTGTGCGGGCGGCCGCTGGACGCCGAACACAGCGCGGGCCAGGCGATCCGTTACGATCCGACCAACCCGAACGGGCACAACAATCTGGGCCTGGCCCTGATGCGTCAGAGCCGGCTGCGGGAGGCCGAGGCCGCGTTGCGCCAGGCGCTGACCCTGAAGCCGGATTTCGCGCTTGCCCACAGCAACGTCCTGTTTTGCCTGAACTACCGCGACGACATGACTCCGGAGGCCATATTCGCGGAATACCAGCGTTGGGATGAAGTGCATGCGCGCGCCTTGGCGCCGGCCAAACCGGAGTTCGATCTGGATCGCTCGGCGGGGCGGCGCTTGCGGATTGGCTATGTATCGCCCGATTTCCGCACCCATGCGGTGGCTCTGTTCACCGAACCGTTGCTGGCCCAGCACGACCGATCGCAGGTGGAAATCTTCTGCTATGCCGAACTGGCGCAGGGCGACGCGACGACGGAACGGTTCCGTGCCATGGCCGATCATTGGCGCCCGACCATCGGCCTGGACGATGCCGCGGTCGCGGACATGATCCGGCGGGATCGGATCGACGTTCTGATCGACCTCGCCGGCCATACCGCGGGCAACCGCTTACTTGCCTTCGCTCGCAAGCCCGCCCCCGTTCAGATCGAGTTCATGCTCGGCCACGGCTATACCTCCGGCCTGTCCGCGATGGATGCGTTCCTGTCCGATGCCGCGCTGACCCCGCCTGGGTCGGACCCGCTGTTCAGCGAGCGCATCATCCGCCTGGCTCGGATCCCGCTGGCCTACCTGCCACCCGCCGGCATGCCGGAGGTCGCGCCGTTGCCGGCCCGCGCCAATGGCCGCATCACCTTCGGCTATTTCGGCCGCACGGTCCGCTTGAACGACGCGGTGATCGAGGCATGGAGCCGCATCCTGCACGCGGTCCCGACATCTCGGTTGGTGCTGAACAATTCGCCGTTCGCCGAACCGGCCGGGCGCGACCGGATGGCGGCGCGGTTCGCGGCCTATGGCATCGCGCGCGACCGGCTGGAGATGACCTGCACATCCCCCCAACCGCGCACCTGGGCGGCGTATGGGGAAATCGACATCGCGCTGGACCCGTTCCCTCACAATGCCGGCACCACGACGATCGAGGCTTTGTGGCAGGGCGTGCCGGTTGTCTCCCTGGCGGGTCGGCCGACGGTCGGGCGTTTCGGCGCGGCGATCCTGCACGCGGTCGGGCTGGACGACTGGGTCACCGACTCTATCGACGCCTATGTCGCGCGCGCCGTCGCGGCCGCTGGCGACATCGATGCATTGGAACGGGTCCGCGCCAGTCTGCGGCCGAATTTCGCCGCGTCCCCCCTGCATGACGCACCCGGCCTGGCACGCACGATGGAAGCAACCTACCGCACGCTCTGGGATGCCTGGCGAGGCGCCGACGTCGCATTGTTGCATAAGCAGTATTCGACAGGCGATCGCGACGGCGCCGGCGCGACGGCAACGGCCATGCTGGCGCGCGATGCGTCGCACCCGGATGCGCTGCATGTGCTGGCGGTCATCGCCTATCAGTCCGGCAATACCAGCCACGCCATCGCACTGTTGGAACGCGCGCCCGAACGTGCCGACCTGCTGACCGATCGCGGGGTGATCCTGCGCGCCGCCGGCCGTCACCAGGAAGCCGAACGCTGCTACCGTCGCGCCCTCCTCCTCACCCCCGATTTCATCCCCGCGTTGGGCAATCTCGGCAATGTACTGCTGGATCTGTCCCGTTCGGCCGAAGCGGAGGATGCCTTCGCGCAGGCCCTGATCCGGGCGCCCGACCAGCCCTGGTTGCTGCGCGGCAAGGCGTTGGCGCTGCTGACCCGCCAGGAAATGGAGGCCGCGGAACCGCTGCTGCGCCACGCCCTGTCGGTGGCGCCGGACGATGCGGAAGTGCACGAAACCCTCGGCGCGCTGTTGGGCCAAACCGGACGGGTGATAGAGGCCGAGGCGCATCATCGCGCCGGCCTGCCCGGATTGCGCGACAAACAGCGCGGCTACGGCAATCTCGCGGTCGCGTTGCAGGCCCAGGGCCGGCACCAGGAAGCCGAGGCGACCTACCGGCAGGCCATCGCATTCCGGCCGAACTATGCCAGCGGCCACGGCAACCTGCTGTTCGCTTTGAACTATCGCGAAGACCTGTCGGCCGAAACGATCTTCGCGGAATATCAGCGCTGGGACGCCCAGCATGCCCGTCCCCTGATGCCGCCGATGCCGCGCTTCGATCTGGACCTGACGCCGGGTCGTCGACTTCGGGTCGGTTACGTATCCCCCGATTTCCGCCGCCATGCCTCCGCCCTGTTCGCGGAACCGTTGCTGGCCGCGCATGACCGGTCGCGGATCGAACTGTTCTGTTACGCCGAACTGACCGTGGAGGATGACGCAACGCGGCGGTTCCAGGCTCTGGCGGATCATTGGCGTCCGACGACCGGGATGCGAGACGATGCATTGGCGGACATGATCCGACGGGACCGGATCGACGTGCTGGTCGACCTCGCGGGCCATACCGGCAGCAACCGACTGCTGACCTTCGCTCGGCGTCCGGCGCCGGTGCAGGTCGAGTATATTCTTGGCCATGGCACCACGACGGGGATGGCGGCGATGGATGCGTTCCTCGCCGACGATGCGCTGGCGCCGCCTGAAGCCGATCCGCTGTTCAGCGAGCGGCTGGTCCGCTTGCCTCGCATCCCGTTGGTTTATCAGCCACCGGCCGCGATGCCGCAGGTTTCCGGGCTGCCGGCGTCCGCGTCCGGCCATGTCACCTTCGGCTATTTCGGCCGGGTGGAGCGGGTCAACCAGCGCGTCATTGCGACATGGTCACGAATTCTGGTAGCGGTGCCGGGATCGCGACTCGTGCTGAACAGCCTGCCGTTCATGGAAGCGGAGTTCCGCGATCTGTTCATCGGGAAATTCGCCGCTGCCGGGATCGCGGCGGATCGCCTGTCCCTGATCTGCACCACGCCGCAGAGCGTGACCTGGGCGGCGTATGGGGAAATCGACATCGCATTGGACCCGTTCCCCCATAATGCCGGCACGACGACGATCGAGGCCCTGTGGCAGGGCGTGCCGGTGGTAAGCCGAGCGGGTCGGCCGAGCGTGGGGCGGTTCGGGGCGAGTATCTTGGGGGCGGTGGGGCTGGGCGATTGGGTCGCCGCGGATGACGACGCCTATGTTGCTCTGGCCGTGGCGGCTGCGTCGGACCTGGGCGCATTGGCGGATATGCGGCGTGGATTGCGGGCTCGGGTCGAAGTCTCCCCGCTGCGGGACGCCGACGGCTTGGCCCGTGCGGTGGAAGACGCGTATCGCGCTTTGTGGGACGATTGGCGGGTGCGGGTGCAACTGCCGATCGCGGCGGAGTAGGGGGCGTGCTGATTGTCGCGCCCTCGGCGCGGATTTCCCGGTTGGCCGACATTGAGGAATCTGTGCGCGGGTCTCGCATCGTCATCGAGGACGATGTGGTGATCGACTCCTTCGTGAAGTTCAAACCGGCGGGGGGTGGTGGCGATGTGGTGATCGGGCGTGGGACGGTGATCAACTCGGGCTGCGTGTTCTACACGGGGCATGGCATTCGTATCGGCGCGCATGTGCTGGTTGCCGCGAATTGCACGTTCGCGCCGACCAACCACGCATTTGCCGATCCGGACCGGTTGATCCGCTCGCAGGGGTTTCAACCCAGCCGGGGAGGCATCGTCATCGGCGACGACGTATGGATTGGCGCCAATACGGTTCTGGTGGATGGCGCCGATGTCGGCACTGGCGCCGTGATTGGCGCGGCTTCGCTGGTAAGAGCGGCATTGCCGGCATACTGCATCGCGGTGGGAGTACCGGCGCGGGTGCGTGGCTGGCGGGGGGCATCGACTGGCAGTGTCAACGGGCCGAACCATTGACCGATGCTCCGCCGCATGCGTTTACCGTCATTGCCGGTCAAGCCCGGCAAGACTGATCCGCTCATGAAACACGAGCTTTTCACCATCCTTGGCGCCGCCGGCACCATCGGTCGGGCTCTGGCCGAGCATCTGCGCGTTCGGCAGCACGCCGTGCAGGCGGTCGGGCGGTCGGACCTGCCAGATTTCCTGGCATCCGGGCGGCCCGCCGGGCACGTGATCGACTGCATCGGCCTGACCGGCGATTTCCGCTCCCGCCTGCTCGACACGACGGATGCCCATGTCGGTGTCACCGCGCGTTGCCTGGGGGCACTGGCCTATGATTCGTTTCTGTTCCTGTCTTCCACCCGTGTCTATGCGAATGGCGTGACGACCCATGAGGACACGGCGCTGTCATGCCGGCCTGCCGACCCGTCCGACCTGTACAACCTGTCCAAACTGACCGGTGAAGCCCTGTGCCTGACCGATCCACGGCCGACCACCCGCGTTGTCCGGCTGTCGAACGTCTTTGCGACCGATCCCGGAGCGGACACATTTCTGGGGCAGGTGCTGGCGGAAGGGCGCGCAACGGGACGGGTGCTGTTGCGGCAGGGGGCGGAGTCCGAGAAGGACTATGTCAGCCTGGACGATGTCGTCCACCTGTTGCCCGCCATCGCCCGACACGGGCGACATCGCATCTATAATCTGGCGGCCGGCACCAACGTATCCCACCGACAGATCGCCGATGCGCTGCGGGACCGGTTCGGCTGGGAAATCGCCTTCGCGCCCGACGCGCCGGCGGTCCGGTTTCCGCCGATGGAAATCACGCGGCTGAATGCGGAATTCCCGCCGCCGTTCTCAATCATCCCCTCATTTTTTCTCGTGTGATTCCAATAGGATGGGGTCGGACACCAAGCAGTCATTACCCCGACAGCGGATAACCGCGCCAACCGGCCCGATCATGCGCCGAGTCGCTCGCCCCAGTCCTGAACAAATCGCGCTGTC
>CAMATI010000064.1 GCA_945861095.1 Asaia bogorensis
GCCCAGGACCTCTTCTCCCTGACCATGGCCCTGGACACCGCGAGACACCCCCGATGAGGATAACCAGCCACTGGAGAGCCGTGTGCGGGAGAACCGCCAGCACGGTTCGGAGGGAGGGGAGGCTGGTAGCCTTCCCTACCCCTATCGGGGATGGCCGGCGGGGCCGAGCGCTGATGGCGGCGCTGGATTCCAGTTGGTATCGCGTCGCCGGACTGAAGCCGCGGCTGCGCGCGCAGGCCCAGGTGCATCGGCACGTCACCCGCGGGCAGGTCTGGTTCGTGCTGCGCGACGCCCAGTCGGGCCGGTTCTTCCGCCTGTCGCCCGCCGCCAACCTGATCCTATGCCTGATGGACGGAAAGCGCACGGTCGAGGAGATTTTCCAGGTCGTCGAAAAGCGCCACGGCGCCGAACGGCCGACGCGGGCCGAGACGATGCAGCTTCTGGTGCAACTGCATCAGGCGGACCTGCTGCATGCCGGACTGCCCCCCGACATGGCCGAACTCGACAGGCGAGCGGAGCGCCAGGAGCGGCAGAAGATGCTGACATGGCTGCGCAATCCGATGGCCATGCGGTTCCCGCTATGCGATCCGGATCGCTTCCTGGATGTGACGGCACCGGCGCTGCGCTGGATTCCCGCCCCGCTCGCGCTGCTGGCCTGGATCGCGCTTATACTGACGGCCTGCCTGCTGGCGGTGCTGCATTGGGACGAGTTGTCGGCCAACGTCTCGGACCACGTGCTGGCGGGCGAGAACATCGTGCTGATCGCGCTGATCTATCCGGTTGCGAAGCTGCTGCACGAGCTGGGCCATGCCTATGCCATCAAGCTCGCCGGCGGCGAGGTGCATGAGATGGGCATCATGATGCTGGTGTTCTTTCCCGC
Source organism: Asaia bogorensis (assembly GCA_945861095.1). Taxonomy (GTDB): domain Bacteria; phylum Pseudomonadota; class Alphaproteobacteria; order Acetobacterales; family Acetobacteraceae; genus Rhodopila. The sequence continues at coordinate 881 of CAMATI010000064.1, forward strand.
CCCATATGTCGATGCCAGCGCGTCGTCCGCCTGGCCCGACAAATGGCGACGCGCCCTGGCCGCCGGGGCGGGGATGATCGTGGAGGCGACGCTGGCGGCTCTGGCGATGATTGCCTGGGTCTATCTCGAACCCGGCCTTGCCCGCGCCTGCGCCTTCAACGTGATGATCCTGTGCGGGATCAGCACCATCGTTTTCAACGGCAACCCGCTGCTGCGCTTCGACGGCTACTACATCCTGTGCGACCTGATCGAGATTCCCAACCTCGACACGCGGTCCAAGCGCCATCTGCTGTATCTGATCCGCCGTTACGCCTTTGGGCTGACGCGCGCCGATAGTCCGGTGCGCGCGCCGGGCGAAGGCGCGTGGTTCGTCGTGTACGGACTTGCCGCCTTCGTCTACCGGATGGCGGTCATGCTGGGCATCGCGCTGCTGGTCGCCAGCCAGTTCTTCATCCTCGGCGTGCTGCTCGCGGCCTGGAGCGTGGCGCAACTGTGCGTCTGGCCGGTGCTGAAGGGCATCGGCCATGTCATTTCGAGCCAGGAACTGCGCCCGCGTCGCGGTCGCGCGGTCGGGGTGTGCGTGGCGACGGTGATGGCGGGATGGGTGTTGCTGGTGGGGATTCCACTGCCCCATGCCACTATCGCCGAGGGCGTGGTCTGGGTGCCCGATGAGGCGGCGCTGCGCACCGATGGCGACGGTTTCCTCGTCCGGCTGATCGCGCATTCCGGCAGCACGGTCCAAGCCGGCGACTTGCTGGCAGAGCTGGAAGACCCGGTCGCGACCGGTCAGGTGGAGGTGTTTCGCGCCGAACTCGCGGCGCTGCAAAGCCGCTTCCTGGCCGTCAACCTGATCGACCGGGTGCAGACCCGCCTGGTCGAGGAGCAGTTGGAGCGCGCCGCCGCGACCCTCGCGCGGGCCGAACAGCGCAAGGCCGCCCTGCTCGTGCGTGCCGCGCGCGCCGGGCGGTTCGTTGTCCCCGATGCGCGCCGTCTGCCGGGGCGGTTCCTGCGCAAGGGGGAGCTGATCGGCTATGTGATCGGCGACGGCGATGTCGGCGTTCGCGTGGTGGTGGCGCAGGCCGACATCGACCTGGTCCGGCAGCGGATCAGCGGCGTGGCGATCCGCTATGCCGATGCGATCGGCCTGGCACTTCCCGCCCAGGTCCTGCGCCAGACGCCGTCCGCGCTGGACCGGTCCCCGGCCCCCGGCCTCGCCAGTGAGGGCGGTGGGCCGATCGTCCTCGACCCGGGCAGCCCCGGGCGCGACCGCCCGCTCGATCGGTTCTATGAGATCGAATTGGCCCCCATCGCCCCACCGGCGTTCGAGCGGATCGGCGCGCATGTCTACGCCCGCTTCGATCACGGGACCGAGGCGCTGATCTGGCGCGCCCTGCGTGGCGGCCGGCAGTTGATCCTGCGAGCGCTGGATGTCTGAGCCAACAAGCGCCCTGGCGTTAGCCCCGGCGGGTTCGGCTATCAGCGCCTGGGCGGGCCCGCGCGCCGGGTCCAGCCGCGGTGCGTCCCCGGCCGCGGGACTGCGCGCGCCGCCCCTTCTGGCGTATCCCGAACGGGATCACCCCAGGGAAGATGCCCTGGAACGGATGATCGTCGCCGCCCGCGCGATGATCGAGGTGCGCCGGACCGGCCGACGGGTGAAGCGGTTCAACGCCGCCCTGCGCCTTGTCACCGGTCACGGACCGGCGCTGGCCGCGATGACCGACGCGGACCTGATCGGGCAGGCGCGAGCCGTGCGGCAGGTGCTGCGCGATGACCCGAGCTGGTCCGACACTGGCCTGGCACACGGTCTCGCCGTGGTGCGGGAGGCAGCGTTCCGCGTTCTGGGCCAGCGCGCCTTCGACGTGCAGATCCTTGGCGCGCTCGCGACGCTGCGCGGCATGGTGGCCGAAATGGCGACCGGCGAAGGCAAGACGCTGACGGCCACGCTGGCCGCCTGCGTCGCCGGCCTGGGGGGCGTGCCGGTTCATCTGGTCACGGTCAATCGCTACCTGGCCGAACGCGATCACGCCGCCGGGGTTCCCCTGCATGCGTTCCTGGGCCTGACCTCGGGCCTGGTGACCAAGGACGTGCCGGTCGCGGCGCGCGCCGCCGCCTATCGCTGCGACATCACCGTCTGCACCAACAAGGACCTCGCCTTCGACTACCTGCGCGACCGGATCGCGGCGGGCCAAGGGGGCGGGCGTGGCGGCAGGCGGGGCAATCTGCGCCACAAGGCGGCGGTCATCACGCGCACGGGCCACCCGTCCGCGCCGTCGCCCACCCTGCTGCGCGGCCTGCACTTTGCCATCGTCGACGAAGCGGACAGCGTGCTGATCGATGAGGCACGCACGCCGCTGATCCTGTCCGGCCCGTCCGGCGAAGCGCGCGATGAGGCGGTGTTCGACCGTGGCATCGATGTCGCGCGATCACTGCGGGAGGGGATCGACTTCGCGGTCCTGCGTGACGAGGGGCGGGTGGAACTCTCTGTCCTGGGCCAGGAAGCGATCGCCGCGAAGCTGGCCGGTCCGGCGGGCGATCTCACATCACCCTGGGACAGCGCGGCCGAACGGGAGCGGCTGATGCTGCTGGCCCTGACCGCGCTGCACACGCTGCATCGTGGCGAGCACTATCTGGTCCGCGACGGGAAGGCGGAAATCGTCGACGAATACACCGGCCGCGTCATGGCCGACCGGACCTGGAGCGACGGGTTGCAGGAAATGGTCGAGCGCAAGGAAGGCCTGGCCCTGTCCGAGCGGCGTGACGTGCTGGCACGCGTGACCTTTCAGCGGTTCTTTCGCCGCTACAAGCGGCTGGCCGGCATGACCGGCACCGCGAGCGAGGTCGCGGGCGAGCTGTGGCGGGTCTACCGGCTGCCGGTCGCCGCCATTCCCGCCAACCGCCCGGACGCCAAGCGGGTCCATCCACCCCGCGCACATGCGACCGAGGCGGACAAATGGCGCGCGATCGCGGCGGAGGTCGCCGCCGTCCACCGCACCGGCGCACCGATCCTGATCGGCACGCGCACGGTCGAGGCCTCTGGCCGAGCATCGGCGGCGCTGGAGGAACGGGGGCTTGCGCATGTGGTGCTGAGCGCCGCACAGGATGAGCACGAGGCGGCGATCGTCGCCCGCGCGGGCGAACCCTTCGCCATCACGGTCGCGACCAACATGGCCGGGCGTGGCACCGATATCCGCCTGGGCACCGGAACCGTGGCCCTGGGCGGATTGCGCGTCATCATCAGCGAGCCGCATGAGGCGCGCCGGATCGACCGACAGTTGTCCGGACGCTGCGGGCGGCAGGGCGATCCGGGCGAGGTGTACATAAGTGTCTGCCTCGACGACGCGCTGATGCAGCGCCATCTTGGCCCGCCGACCGTTTCCCTGTTGCGCGGCCTGGTCGCGCCGCTTCGCCCGGTCTTGCCGGCGGCGGCCAACGGGCTGATCCGCGCCGGCGCCTGGCTCGCGCAGCGACGGGCCGAGGCGTTGCACGCGCGGATGCGGCGGGACCTGCTGCGATCCGATGAGTGGACCGGTGACGCCATGGCGTTCGCCGGAACGCCCGAATGATCCCGTCATATATTTGTCATTCCCCGCTCGGCGTCCGCCGTGCGATCCTGGAGCCCGCTCAGACCGTGGGCCCCCCGCCGCCTTGGATGACCTTCAGGAGGATTCCCGTGATCAAGTCCCGTTTCTTCGTTGTCTGCCTGGGGCTCGCCGCGATACCCGGAGCGGCGGGCGCAACGCTGATGAACGGCGCGTCGTTCACCCCGTCCGCACCTACGATCACCTTCGCGACGCCCGGGGATGGCGGCGTCCTGGTAGACCCGAGCTACGCGCTGTCGACGCCTGGCGGTCCGGTGACGGTCAGCTTCGGGTTGTATTTCGAGGGCCAGACGGTGCAGACGGATTATCCGTTCTCGCTGGCCACGCAGCAGCCAACCGGCCCGCTGACCCTGGCGCACAACCTGCTGATCGGGGCGGTGGAGATCACCGAGGACCTCTCGCCGGGAGCAACCAGCCCGGTGCTGGCCGGACAGCCGAGTTTCTTTGGGCCGGTCGCGATCCATTTCAGCCAGCCCGTGCTGGCGGTCGGGCTTCGGATCGGATTCCTGGACGCGGTCGGCACGGTCGCGATCGAGGCCTACGACGCCGCCGGCGTGTCCCTGGGCAGCGTGACGAATGGCGCGACCGGCTTTGAATTGTTCAGCCTGAGCGCGTCCACCGCGATTTCCGGCCTGTCGATCTACGTGCCCGTCGATGAAGACAGCGGTTTCGCCATCGACGACGTCACGTTCGCGGTCGCCGCGGTCGCCGCGGTGCCGGAGCCGGCGACCCTTGGGATATTGGCGCTGTCCATGTCCGGTCTGGTTCTGGCGCGCCGGCGGGGCCGGTCGGCACGACGCTGACGCCCTGCCGTCCCCGGATGTCCCGGGGCGGCATGCGAATGGCGTCGGACGGGGGCGGCGGCCGTGGATATCGAGTGGCGGATGCGCGCCGAAGCCTCCTTGCGGCTACTCTTTCAAGCCACTCGTCAGCTATCAGGATCTACCGACAATTGCCTGGGTGGACCCTTCTTTCACAGGAAAACCGCGCGGTTGGGGCGCACTGAATAGGACTGTATCGAAAGAAATCCGAATCGCTTGTTTGATCTCAGCGCCAATACCGCATTGTTCCAGTCGGCGTGATGGCGATCACTCCAGCCAGAAGCCGGGGTCGGTATTCACCAGTGTCGCGTCCACCGCCATCTTCGTATGATGCGTTCGCGGGGATTGCTCTGCATCGAGATCGCGTGTCCTGGCCTGCGCCAGTTCGTCGTTGGTCACCACGGCGGGGTTCAGCCCGTGCTTGGTACCAGCCTCCGCCGAGATCGCCTGGTAGACCGACCCGTTGTGCATGCACACCATGGTCTTCGTGCTGTCGACGATTTTTATCAGCGCCAGAAGTTCCCGGTCGGCCCGCGTCATCTGGGCGGCGCTCTTGGAGACGATGGCGGCTGCTCGCGCTCGGTCGCCGCGCCGTAAATCTCCCCGTTGCGGATCGCCTAGGCGGAGCGGACCGCCAGCACCGAGGCCGCTCGGGACGATCAGCCGCTCGATGAACCGGATGACCCGGTGGGCGTGCTGACGATTATTCGGCGGTCACGGACGCAAAGCTGCCGATGCCACGGCTTCCACCGGTGCATTGGCCGGTGGTTTGAATGGCGGCGGTCGGACGGAGTCACCCCCATTGGGATGGTAGGCTTTTGCCGAATGCCGGTGCGGGCGACGTTATGTCGTGCTATAATGGACGCTAACGGTCGCCCAGACCGGCATGTGGACAGAGCCGGGGTCAGGCCGTTGGTGCCTAGCGGCCCCGCCTTGGTTTTCGAATTGCCTCGTCGCGTTGTGCTGGAGCGTTCTGGCAGGGGGGCGGGAGTTCCGGTTGAGGGAGGTGTTTATGAGTGACAAGGGTCTCGGCAATACCAGGGTTGCTTTGGAAGAGGCGTTCTTCGCCCGCGAGAACGAGAAACTGCGGCAGCAGCTGCGCGATTTGGACAACACCAAACGGAAGAAGGAAGCACTAGCGGCGGCCTCCGGCATCACCAACGAAACCGTGCTCGAGAAGCTGGCTGCACTGAACATCAGCAGCGAGACAGTGGCCGCGCTGGCCCTGGTGCCCCTTATCTCGATCGCCTGGTCCGACGGCAGCCTCGACGACAAGGAGCGTGCTGCGATGTTCGCTAAGGCCCAGGAAGAGGGCGTGACACAAGGCGATGTCAGCCACGATTTGTTAGAGAGTTGGCTTTCAGAGCGGCCCCCAGCGAATCTCCTTGCCATGTGGAAGGACTATGTAAGGGCCTTGGTAGAGCCGATGAGCGCGGAGGACAGGGGGTTCTTCAAGGCGCGCGTGCTGGACCGCGCACGCGGCGTGGCGGAAGCGGCCGGCGGGTTTCTGGGCATGGGTAAGGTGTCGGCTGCCGAGCAGAAGGTGTTGGACGAGCTGGCGAGCGCCTTTCCGGACTGATTGCCGATCAAGCTACGCTGCGCCTGCGGGGCCTGATCCTCCAGGCGGTACCCTCCGTGCCAATGATGATGAGACATCTACCCCCGGGGAGTTTAGACCCGCAGGCGCGGAAGGGCACGTCGACGCCCGAACTGAAGCGACAATGGGAGCAGTTATTCGATACGCAGCCGCCGCCCTACAACCGCCGCTTCCTGGAAAGCCGACTGGCATACCGCATCCAAGAGTTGGCCTATTGCGGGCTGAAGCCCGAGACGGCGGCCCGGCTGGAAGCGCTGGGCGAACAGCTTGATGGTGGAAACGTCGTGGTACGGCGCACCTGCGTCGACGACAAGCCGATCGCCGGGACGCGTCTGATCCGCGAATACCAGGCTGTGGAGCACATGGTCACCGTACCGAACGACGGCTTCGAATGGCAGGGTTGCCCTTACCGGTCTCTGTCCGCCATCGCACGCGCCATCACCGGCGCCCGGTGGAACGGCTGGGTCTTGTTCGCGCTTCGGCGCACGGGAGCAAGATCATGAAGAAGTCTGCCGCCGCGACCGTCCGGAAATTCGCCTCCTCGCTGGTTTGAGTGGGTGGTAACGACCCAATCCGGTCTTCCTCAAGTGTTTCTCAGTCCGTGGCGACTTGCCGGGAGGGCAGCACGAGTGACACGCATTCGCTACAAATGGCCTTGGGCCGGATGGCATTGATCAGGGCGCTTCGAGTCGCCGAGCGAACCATCAGCCAGACCGAGGCTCCAGGAATGCCATCGAATGTCTGCCGCAGAAGATGTTTGATCCCAAGGAGAGCCTTGGACTTTGGGGCTCAGCGGCTGACCGCTTGAAAAAATGGTGCCCAGGGGCGGAATCGAACCACCGACACTGCGATTTTCAGTCGCATGCTCTACCAACTGAGCTACCTGGGCACATGGCAACCGTCATGAGGTCGGGGTGAATACCCCATGACCGATCGAGGATCAAGCCACCATTGATGCGATTGCCGTCCGCCGCGGATCGCGCGTGCCGCTCCCGACGCCGGCATGCCGCAACGCCCGCATCATGGTCCGCGGCGCTTCATTGCACCGCGGCCCCGCCGTTTCGTGGGATCATAGCCACCGCCACCCGGCCCCATCGGCTCCGGCGTCCTATCCTTCTTCGGACGCATCGACGCGCTCGGCGCCGGAGGCGGCTCCAGACCGAGGTCCAGAGCCTCCAGCCGCTTGATCTCATCGCGCAGGCGGGCGGCTGCTTCAAATTCAAGGTCGGCCGCGGCCGCGCGCATGCGCTTTTCCAGGTCCGCGATCGCGGCCTTCAGGTCCTTGCCGACGAATTCCGCCGCGCCGGTGTGCTTGACCGGGGCAATCGTGACGTAATCCTGCTCGAACACGCTTTCCAGGACCTTGCCAATCTGTTTTCTGACCGACTGGGGCGTGATGCCGTGGTCTTCGTTCCAGGTACGTTGCTTGTTGCGGCGGCGTTCGGTCTCCTCGATCGCGGCACGCAGGCTTCGGGTCATCGTATCGGCGTACAGGATCACCCGGCCATCGATATTGCGCGCCGCTCGACCGATGGTCTGGATCAAAGAGGTCTGCGAACGCAGGAAACCCTCCTTGTCCGCGTCCAGGATCGCGACCAGCGCGCATTCGGGGATGTCCAGGCCCTCGCGCAATAGATTGATGCCAATCAGGACGTCGAACACGCCGAGCCGAAGGTCGCGGATGATTTCGATGCGTTCCAGGGTGTCGATGTCGGAGTGCAGGTAGCGGACACGCACGCCGTGCTCGGTCAGATAGTCGGTCAGGTCCTCTGCCATGCGTTTGGTCAGTGTCGTGACCAGCACGCGCCCGCCATTGGCGGCGACGGTGCGGCATTCCGCCAGCAGGTCGTCGACCTGGTGTTCCACCGGGCGCACTTCGGTGATTGGGTCGATCAGGCCGGTCGGGCGGATCACCTGTTCGGCAAAGACGCCCGCCGTGCGCTCCATCTCCCACGGGCCCGGCGTGGCGGACACAAAGACGGTCTGCGGACGGAACCGTTCCCATTCCTCGAATTTCAGCGGACGGTTGTCGATACAGGATGGCAGCCGGAAGCCGAATTCGGAAAGCACGGTCTTGCGGTTGAAGTCGCCACGATACATGCCGCCGAGCTGGGGGACGGTGACATGGGATTCATCGACGATCAGAAGGGCGTTTTCGGGAAGATATTCGAACAGGGTGGGCGGCGGGTCCCCGGGATCGCGTCCGGTCAGATAGCGGGAGTAGTTTTCAATGCCCTTGCAGACCCCCGTCGTCTCCATCATTTCGATATCGAAGGTGGTGCGTTGGCTCAGCCGTTCGACCTCCAGCAGTTTGCCTTCCGCGGTCAGTTCGTTCAGACGCGCTTTGAGCTCGATTTTGATGTCGCGGATGGCCTGGGTCAGCGTCGGGCGAGGCGTTACATAGTGGCTGTTGGCATAGACCGTGATTTCCTTCAGTTCGGCGGTCTTCTCGCCGGTCAGCGGGTCGAATTCGTGGACGGCCTCGATTTCGTCGCCGAACAGCGTGACCCGCCAGGCGCGGTCTTCGTAGTGGCTGGGGAAGATGTCCACCACTTCCCCGCGCAGCCGGAAACAGCCGCGCGCGAAGGCTATGTCGTTGCGGCGATATTGCAGGTTTACCAGCGCCTTGGCCAAGGTGTCACGATCGATGCGGCCACCGGTTTCCAGCTTGGCGACCATTTTGGCGTAGGTTTCCACCGACCCGATACCATAGATGCAGGACACCGACGCGACCACGACGACATCGTTGCGTTCCAGCAGGGACTGGGTCGCGGCATGGCGCATGCGGTCGATCTGCTCGTTGACCTGCGCGTCTTTCTCAATGTAGGTGTCGGTACGCGGGACATAGGCCTCGGGCTGATAGTAATCATAGTAGCTGACGAAATATTCCACCGCATTGTCGGGGAAGAAGCTTTTCATCTCCCCATAGAGCTGAGCCGCCAGGGTCTTGTTCGGTGCCAGGATCAGGGTTGGCTTCTGAACGGCCTCGATCACCTTTGCCATGGTGAAGGTCTTGCCGGACCCGGTGACGCCCAGCAGGACCTGATCGCGGTCCTCGGCCGTGACGCCACGGACGAGTTCGGTGATCGCGGTGGGCTGGTCGCCGGCGGGTTCATACTCCGACACGACCTTCAACCGCCGGGTCATCGGCTTCACGGGCTGCTTTTGCGGCATGAACAGCATGGGCGGCGGACGGAGAAGGGTCTGGGACATGGGTCGCTCCTCGGGTCCAAGAGATGGCGCGTTTGGGGCCATGCGTGAAGGGGGCAGCGGCAAGGATCGTCGGGTGACGCGCGCGATCGCGTGGGATCCGGCTTATTGTCCCGCGGTTTTCGGTGTCATGCCGAACAGCGCGCGCATCCAGGGCCACGGGCGGATCAACCCCACATACAGCACGGCCGTCATCAGCAGGTCACCGATGGTGATCAGTGCGATTTGCAGCCCGACCGGCTGGCCCCTTGGGATGATCCACAGTGCCAGCCCCAGCAACGGCAGATGGTGCAGAATGTAAATCGGGAATGTCGCCTCTCCCAGCCAATCCAGCCAACGGGCGGGGGCCGGCTTGAAGCGTCTGGCCAATCCCCAGCAGCCACCGATGCACCCCCAGGCCATCACTCCCACGCCAAGGCGACCGGGAGTCGATTCCCCAAAATACACAACACCGCCGAACCCGATCGCCGCCAGAAGCACGAGCCATGGCGTGTGCGCCGACAGGGCGTCCTCATACCGGGGCCAGGCGGCGATCATCGCACCGATCAGGAAGCAAAGGGCGAAGTAGGCGAAATTGGTCCAATCATGGATCAGGTTCGGCAAATACGGCCAATAGCCGTCGAACGCCGCCAGGATCAACGCCAGTGGCAACGCCGGCAGATAGACAGACCACCATGGGGCGGGTGCCGCGGCCGGTGCGCGTCTGGCCAACCACGCCAGGACAGGCAGCAGTGCGATCGAATAGATCACCAGATAGCCCAGGAACCACAGATGCGACCACGTGGTCAGGACGATGCGGGTGAAGTACCTCGGCAGGAATTCCAGGAGACCGATCTGGATCGGCTCCACCAGGCGAAATCCCGCCAGACCCAGATCGCGCCCCTGGCCGAGCTCGATATATTTGATCACGGGTCCGAACAGCAGGATGCCGATGGCCAGGGGGGGCAGCAGGCGGGCGGCGCGGTCGCGCAGGAAACGGGTGACATCGCGGCGTCGGAGCGAGGTTATGGCGGCCCAGCCGGCAAGTGCGAAGAAGGGCGGCATCGCGAAAATGCGCAGTGCCTCATACAGTGCCGTCGCCCAGGGCGGCGAGAGATCGCTTTTAACGTGATAGCGGGGCTCGTTGGCAAAAATCAGCACCGCGTGCTGGATGATGACGCTGGCGCACAGGACGATCCGCAGCAGGTCGAGGTCAGTCCGTCGGTTCACGCCACCGTTTCCGCAATTCGCCCGTCCTCCATGGCCACCACCCGGTCCGCGATGTCCAGGATGCGTGGATCGTGCGTCACCAGCAGGATCGGCATACCGTTACGCTTGGCAAGATCGCGCATCAACCGCACCACATCCTGCCCGGTCTGCCGGTCCAGGGCGGCGGTCGGTTCATCGGCCAGGATAAGCCCGGGGCGCGCAACCAGGGCACGGGCCACCGCCACGCGCTGTCGCTGACCGCCGGATAGTTTCGCGGGAACCGTGTCCGCATAATCGGTCAATCCGACCGCTTCCAGCATGGCGGAGGCGCGGTCCAGGCGGTCCGGCTCGGTGGACGCCGTGTCCAGTTCCAATGCCATCGCGACATTCTGGCGCGCGGTGAGGAAACCCAGAAGATTGTGGTGCTGAAAGATAAAGCCGATGCGCCGGCGGAGAGCGACTCGTTCGGCCTCGCTCGCGCCCATCAGTTCCTTGCCGAGGACTATGCAACTGCCCTGTTGCATGGCTCTCAAGGCGCCGATCAGGGTCAGCAAGGTGGTCTTGCCGCTGCCGGATGGGCCGGTCAGCAGCACGACTTCGCCGGGGTCGACCGACAGGGTCAAGCCGCGCAGGACCGGGCGACGCAGCGCCCCTTCTCCAAACGCGTAATCGAGGCCCCGCAGGCGGACTGGCGCGTCCATCGGTCAGAACATATCCGCCGGGTCGGCGTCGCGCAGTTTCCGCATCGCCAGAAGACCCGCCAGGGCGCACATGCCGAAAATCAGCCCGAACACCAGAAGCCCGCGCGTGGCATCCATTCGCAGCGGCAACAACGTGGCCTTGGCGACCAGATCGTAAAGCCCGGACGATGCCAGCATCCCCGGGACGAAACCCAGCAATGCCAGGATCGCCGCGGAAGCCAGGACCATCCGGTTGAGATAGCCGCCGGAATACCCCATCGCTTTCAGGGTCGCGTATTCCGGCAAATGGGTCGCGATATCGGCGAACAGGATCTGGTAGACGATGACCATGCCGACGATCAGTCCCATCAGGCTGCCGAATGCGAAAATGAACCCGATCGGCGTGGTCTTCTCCCAGTAATTCCGCTCCCACTGCACCAATTCGGCGTGCGTCAGCACCACGACATCAGCCGGCAACAGCGCGGTCAACCGGGCCTTGACCGACGCGAGATCGGCATCGGGCCGCAGGCGAAGCGCCACCAGATCGGTGTTGCTGGCTTTGCGTTCCTTGATCAGCCGACGGAAATTCACCTCGCTCAGCACGACGTTGCCATCGGCGCCGAAGCTGGCGCCCAGTTCCACGATACCGACGATTTCCACGATTCGGTTGGCGATTTCCCCCCGGATCGGGCCATGTTCGGCTACCAACGCGGTGACCGGGCCGAATTCCGGCCGGGACCGGGAATCGAACGCCACCGTATCGGGTCGCTTCAGCGCGCCGATCAGGGGCGTCAGGCCTGGGAAGTTGACCGCGCCGGCTTCCATGTCGAACCCAACCAACTGAATGGCCCGTCGCACGCCGGTCAGCGGGTGTCGCCAACTGCCCTGCGCCAGATAGATCGGAACGGCGTTGGTCACTTCCGGTACCCCTAGGGTCTGGAAGGCACGGACGCGGGGCAGGGGCTCCGGCCGGAACAGGGCGGTCGTCAGCGGGTGGAGCAGGAACAACTCGCCGTGCATCGCGCGCGGCAAAGCGCTGGCACTGTCGAACAGCGCGCTGCGGAATCCCAACTGCATGAACACCAGAACGCAGGCGAACATCACGCCGGCGATGGCGGAGGCCAGACGGGTCTTTTCGGCGCGCAGTTGCCGCCACGCCAGCCGAACCGGCAGCAGCGCGTTGGGCATGGTTTTCATGGCTTGATCGCGACCTTGACCTGCATATTCGTGCGTCGGGACAGCGCATCCCGCCCTTGATCATCAAGGGACAGTCGGACCTCGACCGTGCGCGCGTCGACGGCCGCCACGGGGTCGGACCCGGCCTGGGTGGTGCGTCGTACCAGCCATCCCAGTTCGCGGACCGTGGCCCGGTAGCGGGTTACGTCGCCCGGCACGATGATCTCGGCTTCCTGGCCCTTCCGCACGCGCGGCAGGTCCGTTTCGTAAACATCGGCGACGATATCCAGCCGCGTCAGGTCGGCCATGTCCAACAGCCCGTCCGAGCCGACCAGATCGCCGGCACGGGCGTAGATCTTCAGGATTGTGCCGGCGATGGGGGCCCTGATCCGCGACAGGGCGGCGTCGGCCCGCAAGCGGTCCAGGGTGCCCTCGGCGTTATGCACGCGCGCTTCCGCGACGGCCACGTCTTCCGGGCGGGGACGCGCCAGGGTCTCCAACTGAGCGACGGCTTCCGCCCGTTCGGCGGCACTGCGCGCCGCGGCGGCACGGTTGCGCTCCGCCGCCGCCTTGGCGCCGGCACCGGTGGCCTGAAGTTGTTCCGATCGTTCGGCGTCGCGGCGGTTCATGTCTTCCATGGCCGTCAGCGCGGTGATCCTTGATTTCTGCGCCACGATTTCACTGGGGCGGCCGCCGGCGCGGACCTTCTCCAATGTCGCGCGAACCTCTGCCAGGGCCGCCGCCGCCTGCACCACGGCGGCGTCTTTCTGCGCGGCATCCGACAGTTCGGCCATGATCTGGCCTTCGGTTACGATATCGCCTTCCCGCACGTGCAGGCGTTCCACGCGGTTCACCGAGAATCCGCCGGGCTGGGCGAGTTTGCGGACCCGGGATTCGGGCTCTACCCGGCCGAGCGCGCCCACCCCGGGTGGGCCGGTTACGATCGCTTGCGCGGGGGGGGGCGTGGGGTTGTTCCGCCAGGTCAGCCAGGCGCCGCCGCCAATCGTGGCAAACAACCCCAGCGTGAGCAAAACGCGACGTCGGGTCATGGCGCGGGGGACAACAGGTGCGACAGCGCGGCATGGATCGCCGACCGCTCCTCTGTCGTTAGCGTGTACAGGTTGAAGATGCGGGCCATGAACAGACCGTCACCGGCCGCCATGATGGCAAGCCCGCGGCCAGGGGCCAAGCCATCGGCTTCGACGGCCTGTTTCATGCGCGCGATCTGGTCTCGGACCGGTTGCAGCAGGGCTGGGTCGTGATGGAAGGCTGCCAGGAACACGGCGGCGGCTCGGTCGCAACGCTCATTGCTTTCGTCGGGCGGCAGGCCGAGTGCCCAGGTCAGCATGGCTCTGGCCACTCGGCCTGGACCTTCGGGCTGATCGGCGACGCCCTGTTCGAAATCTTCTTGTATGAAGGACGCGAGGCGCTTCAGCAGCGCATCGAGCAGCGCTTCCTTGGAGGCGAAATGGTAGAGTAGCCCGCCTTTCGAAACCCCTGCGGTATGGGCGGCGGCATCGAGCGTCAGTCCGGTCACGCCCCGGGCGCGCACCAGGGTTTCGGCGGCGTCGAGGATGCGTGTCCGGGCGTCGGGCGGGGGATGTGCCATGCGGGGACTATACCGTCCGGACGGTTTATACCGCAAGTGCGAAATGACCGCTGCCAAATGACCGCTGCGAAACAGCTTCCATGCGGTTCGCCATGGTTCCCGATCTTGTGCGTCCTGGCGGTCTTCGCGGTCCAGGGGCGGACCGATACGGCGAATCCGCGATTGGCCAGGGTCCAAGCCGCCAGGGTCCAAGCCGCCAGGGTCCAAGCCGCCAGGGTCCAAGTCGCCAGGGTCCAAGCCGGATGTGCGTCCATCGGGCCAGCATGGTATTCAGGTCGTGCGCGGATTCCCGGACAGATACCAGCCGACCTTACCATCGACCGCCTGGCGTCCCCGCACCGTCATTGCCGGGCTTGACCGGGCAACCCGCCCTCTGCCTCTCCAGCGCGGGTTGCCGGGTCAAGCTCGGCAGTGACGAGGGGGCCGGCATCGGTTGGTATGACGCGATGCTCTGATCGCCACGGAGGTAACAGGGCATGTCGTCACGGATCATTGCGTCGCGGATTTGCCGCCGCGGTCACCCTGGGACATCGTTGCGGCGATGGCGTAAGGGCGACATCCCGCCAGGAGGGTGAAAGACCGAATGAAACCGATTGCGCTCGATCGCCTCGCACAAATTGTCGGTGGGACACTGGTGCATGCGCCCGCCCCGGGGGTGCCCAATAAAGGAATGCCCAACCCGGGAACGCCCAACCACGGGACGGTCGATCGCGTGTGCACGGATTCGCGCGGCGTCTCACCGGGGGCGCTGTTCGTCGCCTTGAAGGGGGCGCACACGGATGGGCACAGGTTTTTGCGGGATGCGTTTCGCAACGGCGCCACCGCGGCGCTAGTGGGTCGGGACAACATCTGCTCGGCGTCCATCGACCCATCCTGGCCAATGATCGCGACCGACTCACCGCTGCAAGCGCTGCAACGTCTGGCGCAGTGGTACCGGCGGCAGTTCTTTGGTCGGGTCGTCGCAATCACCGGCAGCAACGGGAAGACCGTCGTCAAGGATGCGCTGGGCGCCCTGCTTGCGTCATTGGACGCAACGACGTCGCCGGGCAGCTACAACAGCCATCTGGGACTGCCCTTGGCCGTGCTGTCCGGCGAGAAGGAAAGTCCGCTGGCGGTGCTGGAGGCCGGAGTTTCGGACCCAGGCGATATGGACGTCCTGGAGGAGATCGCCGCCCCCGATTACGGCATTCTGACCAATATCGGGATGGCGCATCTTGCCTCGTTCGGCGACAGGGCGGCCATCGCGCAAGAGAAGATGCGGTTGTTCCGACGCATAGGGCCGCAAGGCTGGGTCATCGTGCCCGCCCATGAGGCTACGATTGCCGAGGCTGTCGACGCACTGCAATGCGTGGTCCATCGGATTGGCGCCGAGGGCGAAGCCCTGTCCCTGACCCCGTTGGCAACCGCCGATGACGGCCAGATCGTGGCCCTGTCGGTGCCTGCGGGGGATCGGTTTGAAATTCTGATCCGCACCCGCTCGCCCGACATCGTCCACGATCTGCATATCGCGGCGTTGGCCGCGCATCTGCTCGGGATAGGCCTGCGGGAGATCGCGACGACGCTCGACGGTTACAGCCCTTTGCCAACCCGGGCGGAAGTCTGGTCGTCCTCCCACGGGGTGCGGATCATCAACGACGCCTACACGTCCGATCCGATTTCGGTGCACAGCGCATTGCGCACGGCGGCACTGGGGGCGCCCCAGACCGGGCGGAAGATCTTCGCCTTCGCCGGGATGCGGGAGTTGGGCGCGCGGGATGGGTTGGAACACCGACAGGTCGGCGCCCACGCGGCGGACTGCGGGTTCAGCCACCTGTTTCTGGTGGGGCAGGCTGGGTTGCGCGACACCGAGGCAGGGTTTCTGTCTGTGCGCCCCGAAGGGATCGTCACGCATGTCGATGGCGCGGCCGAACTGAAGGACCGGCTGGTCCCGATCCTGCGCCATGGCGATACGGTCTTGTTCAAGGGCCCCCGCAACTCGGGCATGGTGCACGCCGCGCGCGATCTGGCCGGATCGATGGCCCAGCGTGCCTTCTGGTTGGATCTGGCGGCGATTGGCGAAAACGTCGCCCGGTTTCGCCGGCACTGCCAGGGCAGCACCAAGA
The DNA here is from genome assembly GCA_945861095.1 of Asaia bogorensis. GTDB lineage: Bacteria > Pseudomonadota > Alphaproteobacteria > Acetobacterales > Acetobacteraceae > Rhodopila. Next base: position 16,863 of record CAMATI010000064.1, read on the forward strand.
TCATGGCGGTTCTGAAGGCACTCGCCTACGGGACCGAGCTTGTGCATCTGGCGTTCTGGATGGCGCGTCTGGGGATTCATCATATCGGCGTGTCGTCCACCGGCGAGGGCGTTTCGACCCGTAAGACCGGCGTCACCCAGGACATCTATGTCTTCCTGCCCGACCGCGACGATGTGGACAGTCTGGTCCGATACCGTCTGACGCCGATCGTCTATTCCGCCGACCTTGTGGAAATTTTCGACCAGGCCCTGTCCGAAGCGGGCCAGACCATCGATGTGCATCTGAAGGTCAACACCGGCATGAACCGTCTGGGTGTGGACCCGCGGGAGGCGCTGGGTCTCGCCAGGCGGATACGGCTGTCTCGCACGATGCGGCTGGCTGGTGTCTGCACGCATTTTTCTTCGGCGGACGATCCGGACCAGGACGACCATACAAGGCGGCAGATTGCCACGTTCGACCAGGTCGTGGGGCAACTCCGGGCGGATGGGTTCGATGATCTTCTGGTCCATGCCGCGAATACCGCCGGCACGGTCCGCTTCCCGGAGGCGCATTACGACATGGTGCGGGTCGGGCTGGGCCTGTATGGCGTCTACCCATCCCCAGCGACGGAGCAGGCCCTGCCGCTGGCTTTGGCGGTGGGCGTGACCAGCCGGATTGCCACCATCCAGCACATCGAAGCCGGGGAGAGCCTTGGCTACAACCGGGCCTATGTCGCCAGGCGCGCGCACCGGATCGGTGTCGTGCCGTTCGGGTATGACGATGGGTTGCCGTGGCAAAGGACGGCCAGCGGCACCGTGCTGGTGGATGGGCAGGAGGCGCCGATCCTCGGTCGGATCAGCATGGATCAGATGCAGATCGATATCACCGACCTGCCCAATGTCGGGGTTGGTTCCTCGGTCCTGCTATATGGAACCCATGATGGCCATGTCATCCGGCCGGAACTGGTGGCGGATCGGGCGGGGACCATGGCGCATGAATTGCTGGTCCGGTTGGGCAAGCGGGTGACCCGCATCTATGTCGAACCGTGAAGGATCCGACCGATTGATGCCATTGCCTTGCCCGTCGCCTGACTTTTTCCCGCCAATTGCTATATAAGGCGGGAATGGCGCCGGGGCGGTCTCCCTCCCCGGCGCTCGTGAGTCAGGACCTCAGGACCCAGTATGACCGATCCCACCGCTGAGATCGCCCGCCGCCGAACCTTCGCGATCATCTCCCACCCGGACGCGGGCAAGACCACGCTGACCGAGCATCTGCTGCGCGCCGGCGGTGCCATCCAGCTCGCGGGCAATGTCCGCGCCAAGGGCGAGCGCCGCCGCACCCGGTCGGACTGGATGGGGATCGAGCGGGAGCGCGGCATCTCCGTCGTTACCTCGGTCATGACGTTCGAGTATTCGGGCTGCGTCTTCAACCTGCTCGACACGCCGGGCCATGAGGATTTTTCCGAGGATACGTATCGCACGCTGACCGCGGTCGATTCCGCCGTCATGGTGATCGATGCCGCCAAAGGAATCGAGGCGCGCACCCGCAAGTTGTTCGAGATCTGCCGCCTGCGCGACATTCCCATCATCACTTTCATCAACAAGATGGACCGCGAGGCGCGCGACCCGATCGAACTGCTGGATGAGGTCGCCTCTACCCTGGCCCTGGACACCAGCCCGGTGACGTGGCCGATCGGGCGCGCGTCCGACTTCGCCGGGACCTATGACCTGCGCAAGCGCGAGATGCACCTGATCAACGAATTGCCGCAGTCCGACCCCCGCATGGTTGCCGTCGCCGATGAGGTCGATTTGGTGCGTTCGGCGCTCCCCGAGTTCGAGCTGGAATCGTTCAATGCCGGCCACCTGACACCGGTGTATTTTGGCAGCGCGATCAAGGGGATCGGCGTCAAGGATCTGCTAGACGGGCTGGCGGAATATGGGCCCAGGCCGCGCGCGCAACCGGCCGACAAGCGCTCCATCGAGGCCACGGAACCCGGGCTGACCGCGTTGGTGTTCAAGATTCAGGCGAACATGGACCCGAACCACCGTGACCGGATCGCGTTCGCACGGGTCTGCTCGGGCCGTCTGGTGCGCGGCATGCGGCTGAAGCAGGTGCGCACCGGCAAGTCGATCCCGCTGCACGCGCCGCAGTTCTTCTTCGCCCGAGAGCGCGAAATCGCGGATGAGGCCTTCGCCGGCGATGTGGTCGGTATCCCGAACCACGGGACCTTGCGGATCGGCGATACCCTGACGGAAGGGGAGGACATCCAGTTCATCGGCGTTCCCTATTTCGCTCCGGAAATCCTGCGCCGGGTGCGCCTGGACGACGCGATGAAGGCCAAGAAGCTGCGCCAGGCCCTGGTGGAACTGGCCGAGGAAGGCGTCGTGCAGCTCTTCCGTCCGCAGGATGGATCGGCGCCCCTGGTTGGCGTCGTCGGAACCTTGCAGTTGGACGTGCTGCAGGCTCGGCTGGGCGCCGAATACGGGGTTGCGATCGGGTTCGAGGCGTCGCCCTATGCCCTGGCGCGCTGGGTGTTTTCGGCTGACAAGGCGGCATTGGCGAAGTTTATCGCCGAAAACCGAACGGCGATGGCGGACGACGTGGATGGAGACCCGGTGTTCCTGGCCTCCTCCGCGTTCATGATGCGCCGAGCGGAAGACTTGGCGCCGACGCTGACGTTCCGCGACATCAAGGATATTCGGGCCGACAAGCTGGCGGCCTGAGGCGGGACGATTTACCCTGGGCGGACCACACGCAAAGGGGGGAACATTACCATGGCCGGTCTGTATTACGAGGAATTCGCCGTCGGGCAGGAATTCAACCATCCCTGGACCCGAACGGTGACGGAGATGGACAATGTGCTGTTCACCACGATGACGATGAACGTTCAGCCGCTGCATCTGGATGCCGAATTCGCCGCCAAGACCGAATTCGGCAAGCCTTTGGTGAACTCCATCTTTACCCTGGGCCTGATGGTCGGCGTATCGGTCAACGACACCACGATCGGCACCACGGTCGGCAATCTGGGCTTCACCGAGGTGCGGTTTCCCAAGCCGGTGTTCGCCGGCGACACGCTGCGATCCCGCACGAAGGTGCTGGCGATGCGCGAGAGCAAATCGCGCCCGGATGTGGGCATCGTGGAGTTCGAGCATACATGCTGGAACCAGCGCGATGAGATGGTGGCAATTTGCAAGCGCCAGGCGTTGATGCGCAAGAAGCCGGTCGGCTAGAGCGGTTTCAGCCTGATTGGAAGCGGCAAACCGCTCCCGTTCTTTGTTGGATCGCATGGTTCACACGCCGTTTCGTTCCGCACAGCGTGATCATACTTTGGACCTGAAGAGGAGAACCCGGCGATGGCCCGAGTCCGTTCCGTCCCATCCACCGAGTTGCCGGCGGATGCCGCCGATGTCTATGAGCGGTTCGCCGCGGACTACGGGCCATTTCGAAACCAGGTCGCCGTGTTTGCCCATGTCCCGGCCGCTGTTAAGCACCTGATGGGCATGCTGATGGAATTGCGGGAGGCTAAAACCCTCCCGAAGCGCTACCTGGAGCTCGCCATCGTCGCCGTCTCCAAATTGAACGAGTGCGAATATTGTGTCGCCCATCACAAGCCATTCCTGGTGCCGGAAGGCATTTCACCGGAAGGCGTGGATCGGGTCCTGGATTACCAGGATCACCCGGAGTTCGATGACGTCGATCGACTTGTCGTCGAATACACGATCGCGGCCTGGACCCAACCTAACCGACTGCGGGACGCGCTGTTCGACAGGCTGCGCGTGCATTTCTCGGAGGCGCAGATCGTGGAGCTGACGCTGCGGATCACGCTCTGCGGCTTTTTCAACAAATTTAACGATGCGATGGGAATCGAGGAGGAATCCGAGGCCATCGAAAAAGTGGCGGTCCTTCAACTCGGCGACTGACGACGCCCTGCCCATGCAGCGAGGGACGCAGGACGAGGCCCGGACCTGCCCGACGCCGCTTGGGTCAGGCAGGTCCGGCGAGCCGTTACTTCACCGACGAATACGGGGTCGGGCCAAGGATGAAATTCTTCACATTGGCGACGATGGCCCCGTTTTCCTCGGTCTTAGCGCGGGCGGCCAGCCATTCCGGGTCGGCGCCGAACGCGTTCCACTTCTGCTCCCGCTCCGCCAGGGATTCCCAGGCGAGCATGTAATACAGGGTCTGGTTGGACTCGCCGATGACGGTGGTCCAGAAGCCGGCCTGCTTGATGCCGTGCTTGTCCCACAGCTTCAGCGTGATGGTGTCGAAGCGCTTGTTCAGGTCGGGCAGCTTGCCCGGCACGCATTCGTAAATGCGCAGTTCGTACAGCATGATGGTTCCTCCCAATCGAGTGACCACCCCAGTGTGCTGCGGTCCGCGGCGGGGGGCAAGACGCATGGACGGTGCATGGACGGTGCACTGGCAACACAGTGCCCGATACCGCCGCTCACGCGGTATATTCGGCTGGGCCGGTTCGAGCCTGCCATCGGCGCGTCGCGCTTATTTCGCGCCGTCAATGCTCGCGCACGCGGCGCGCCGTCAACATATTGCACAGACAGACATATACGGGCTCGATGTGCCACTATCGCGTAGGCGGATTGTTAACATCGGGTCCGCAAACCTGCAAATCAGTCGCATCTTAAGCGCGCGCCAGCCACCCTGGCCAGCCGCCTTCCGGTCCGTATCCCGCCGTCCGTCAATCCGACACCCAGCCAAGACGTTGACGCCGCTCGCCCACTGTTTCAGCCTGACCGCGATTTGGGGGAGACACCACGACATGGCTTCTGACTACACCGTCGGCGACTTGGTTGCCGAGTTCCTGGCCGCGTGCGGCGTGACGACGGCCTTCGGGATCGCATCCGTCCACAACATTCCGATGCTGGACGCGATCGGCCGGCGCAACACCATCCGCTTCATGATGGCCCGCGGCGAGCTGGGCGGCGCGCACATGGCCGACGGCTATGCCCGTGTGAACGGCGGCCTCGGCGTCATCTTCTCCTCCACCGGCCCCGGCGCGGCCAACGCGATCGGCGGCCTGATCGAGGCGCAGTTCGCCGGCTCCCCCGTCCTGCACATCACCGGACACACCGCGAGCCGCCACGCCGACCGCGAAATGGGCACCGTCCACGACCCCGTCGATCAGCTCGGCATGATGCGATCGGTCTGCAAATCCGCCTATCGGATCCGGTCCGCGCAGGGCGCGATCGGCGTGCTGACCCGTGCGGCCGTCGATGCGCTGTCCGCGCCGATGGGGCCGGTCAGCATCGAGGTGCCGATCGATCTGCAACGCCAGAAGATCGAGCGCCCGGCAATCCTGGACAATTTCGTGCTGCCGCTGCCGACCCCGCGCACGCCGACCGCATCGGAACTGGACGAACTCGCCGCGCGCGTGATGGCGGCGAAGCGTCCGTTGCTGTGGCTGGGCAACGGCGCGAAGAACGCCGGCAAGGAAGCCGCGCGTCTGTTGGACCTGGGCTTCGGCATGGTCACAAGCTGGAACGGTCGCGGCACGGTGCCGGAGGATCATCCGCTGAACCTCGGCGGCCTGACCGGCAACGGCTTGCCGATGGTCACCGATTTCTACAAGACCGTCGATTTGTGCTTGGTCGTCGGCTGCCGCCTGCGTGGGCATGAAACCGGCGACTTCGCGGTGACCTTGCCGGAAAACATGATCCAGATCGATGCCGATCCGGCCGCCAACGGCCGCACCTACGAGAGCAAGTATTTCGTCACCGGCGATTCGCAGGCGACCCTCGCCGGCCTGTTGTCTCGGATCGAGGGCAAGCTGAAGGTCGCGGCGGGCTACACCGACGAATTCGCCGCCCTGAAGCGGAACGCGCAGTCGGAATTCATCACCACCCTCGGCGCCTATGGCACGTTCTCTGACCAGTTGCGCCAGGTGATGCCGAAGGATGCGATCTGGGTGCGCGACATCACCCAGAACAACACGACCTGGGGCAACCGCGTCTTCCCGATCTACAACCCGAACCAGAACGTCTACCCGGTGGGCGCCGGCATCGGGCAGGGGCTGCAACTGGGTATCGGCGCGGCGGCCGCGGCCGGAGACCGCAAGACCGTGGTCATGAGCGG
>CAMATI010000065.1 GCA_945861095.1 Asaia bogorensis
GTGGGCTCGAACCAGACGGGTGAGTACTTGTTCATGCTCGGGGCTTATCAAAATGGCTTCGGCGGACAGACGCGGCATCGGGGGCCTTCACGAATCGGGCGATCAACAGGTGATCCGACATGACACAACAAGATGCCCGCGACTCCCCCGCCCGAACGTTCTTGAGGCCTGGGGATCAATTTCCCCAGACCGTGGCAATTCCGACTCACCCGCCGATACGGAGTCGCCACTTCCAGCGCGCGGCACTAGATGCCTACGCACATGTTAGGAACTCCTACTCCGAGGAGGCATGGCTAGCACTTGATCCAAGACAAATTACCGCCGCCATTTATCGTGAAATCCGCCGACTGGATGCCGAAAGGCTCCGTGATACCGATACCGAACAGGCGGGATGAGGTATTTTCATGGCTCGTAGGTGAGGGTGCCCGCCAAGTTTACAAGCAGGAACTCAGGCCAAGCCGGAATATCCGGCCAGGCCGTACAAGGTCCGACCAGCGCCAGCCACCAACGGCTGGCGACCCGGGCACCGCTGGTACATCATCAGACCGTCAACGCCTCGATATCGATCCATCGCGATTAGGCGTTGCTGTGATAGGCGCGTTTGGCAAGTTGCACCGCCTTCGCGCCTTCCAACAGTGCTGGGACGAAAGGCTCCCCGTCGGCAACATGGCGCAAAAATCCCTCCAGCATAACGGGAAACTCGGTGGATAGGCGACATTGTCCGGCACGTCCTGCCATTGGGCGTGGAAACCCATCGGCTGACGAAGATCGGCGTTCCACGGCGGCTCCGGCGTGTTCGCCAGTGCCTGGGTCCGGCAGTCGTGCGGCCCCGCGACGGCGGACCCAAGCGTGAGGTCGATATGGATGGCCAGCATGTATTACCAACCGGCCGAAACAAAGACCCACCGGCATGACGAGGAGGCGCCGACCGAAGAGTCGATTTTTTCGCGGGCTGGTATAACTCGATTTTCGCCGACAGGATGCGCCCGAAGAAGCCGTTGTCGCGCGGCATGCGCAGCTTCATCAGTGTCTGCCCGGAAACGTAGATCCATCCGCTATCCTGCGCCGAGACGCGCGATCAAGCTCTGGTGGCGTTGTCTGTCCGAATTGGATCCGTGTGCACCGATCGTCCAACCCTCGCCGATCGATGCTCTATCCGAACCGTCCCCGGTTTCGGCTATAACATCCAACGTCACCTCGAACGGAAGCGCCGCTCATGCGCCTGCCTCTGCCGCCCAGCCTGTATGCCGAAACCGCGCAACCCGCGCCGGATACCCCGCCGCTCGATGGCGACAGACGGGCGTCGGTGGTGGTGGTCGGCGGCGGCTTCACCGGCTTGTCCGCCGCGTTGCATCTGGCCGAACAGGGCACCGATGTCGTGGTGCTGGAGGCGAACGAGCCCGGTTGGGGCGCCTCTGGACGCAATGGCGGGCAGGTCAACCCGGGTCTGAAGCACGACCCCGCCACGGTCGAGGCCATTTTCGGTCCCGATCTGGGCCGGCGCATGATCGCCTTGTCCGGCAATGCGCCGAATTTCGTGTTCGACCTGATCCAACGGCATCAGATCGCATGTGAGGCGCTTCAGTCCGGCACCCTGCGTGCGTCGTTCCAATCCCGCACCGCACCCGGCATCCGCGCCACCGCGGAGCAATGGATCGCGCTCGGCGCCCCGGCCGAACTGTTGGACGCGGCGGCATGTCGGGACATCACCGGAACCGACCGCTATGGGGTGGCGTTGCTGGACCGGCGCGGCGGGCAACTCAACCCGTTGAGCTATGCGCGCGGTCTGGCCCGGGTCGCGATGCAGGCCGGGGTCGCCGTGCATGGTGCGACACGGGTGACCCAGGTCGATCGCGACGGCGGGCGCTGGCGGGTGCGCACGCCAAGTGGCACGGTCATGGCCGAGAAGTTGATCCTGGCGACGAACGGCTATTCCGACGATCTCTGGCCTGGGCTGCGGCGCAGCATCGTCCCGGTCTACTCTGCCATCGTGGCCAGCGAACCGCTGCCGGAGGCTCTGGTGCGCGCGATCACGCCCACCCGTTCCGTGCTGTATGAAATGGGAGAGGTCACGGTCTATTACCGGATCGACCGTCAGGGCCGCTTGCTGATGGGGGGACGCAGCGTCCAGCGCGATGTCGGCGGCCCAGCGGATCTGCGCTACTTGATCGACTACGCGGTGCGCCTGTGGCCGGGATTGCGCGATACGCGCTGGACCCATGGCTGGAGCGGTCAGTTGGCGGTCACCTGGGATCACTACCCGCATGTGCACCAGCCGGCGGACTCGGTGCTGGTTTGCCTGGGCTATAACGGGCGCGGCGTTGCCATGAGTTCGGCGATGGGGCCGGAACTCGCGCGCCGGACCTTGGGGGGGCAAGCCGAGCGGATCGACATGCCGGTGACCGGAATCCGGGAGATTCCAATGCATGGTCTGTGGAAACAGGCGGTGCAGGCCCGTGTTGCCTATGGCCGCATTCGGGACTTTCTGGGGTTGTAGACGATCATGGAGTGGCGGGCTGCAAGGTCCGCAGATACGTCACCAGCGCATCCAGGTCGATCGGATCGGTGTGCCGGTACCAGTCGAATGCCATCAACCGCACCAGTTGGCGCCCATCCGGGCGGACGCCGTCGGTGATCGCGGTTTTCACCTGCGCGTCGGTCCAGCGTGCGATGCCGTCTGGATTGGCGGGCGTCAGGTTGCTGGTCTCGATCATACCGGTCGGCAGGGCTGGCAACATGCGCCCCCCGGCACCGAGCTTGGCGGTGATCAGCACGCCCCGCTCCATCGGCGTGTGGCATTCCATACAATGCGCGATATCGGCCAGATATTTGCCGTAGGCGGCCGTGTTGGCGCGCGGGGTGTCGGGGACATGGGTCACCGTGGGGCCGTAGGACGCCGGCAGGGGCATCCTGTATGTCGATTTCTCGACCTTGTTGGACACCGGCGGGACACCGCGGAGATAGGCGACGATGGCCCTGACATCGGTATCGGACATCAGGCGGTAAATTTCGGCTGGCATGGGCGGGCCGATCAGCGAACCGTCCGGGCGCTTGCCGTTGCGGATCGAGTCGACGATCTGGTCGTCTGTCCAGGCGCCGATGCCGGTTTCGCGGTCCGGCGTGATATTCGACGCCACCGCACGGAACACCGGCGTTTCGATCGCAAACCCGCCGGCCAGTTCCTGGCCCGCGATGGCTTTGCCGTCCGCATCCTTCGGGGTGTGGCAGTTGCCGCAGGCGGCGAGACCGCGGACGAGATAGGCACCGCGGTCGCGTTGAGCATCGGCAAGGCAGGGGGTTGTCACGACGGCCCACAGGGCCAGGCCGAGGATCAACACTTTCCGAGGATCGAACATTGCCCGGACTCCGTGCGATTGTTTTGTCGCGATGTTAGATCGATTTCGCCATGACTGGAAACGGTAAACCGCTGTGGATGTCGGTGGATCGCATGTTTCACAGGCTTTCAGGCCAACCGTCTGAAACGAGGACCGACGCACCGCGCTCAACCGAAGGGCGCCTTGCCGGTCCGGAAGCGGCCCATTGGACAGGACCACCACGAATCCCGGGTCCGCGATTCTCCACCACGAAGGCGCGAAGAAGGGGCTGGCGGACCGGGGCCCGCTGGTGGATACCATTGTGCCTCGGACTGAATTCAGTCTTCCAAACAGATAACGCCACGCGAGCCAATTCTTTACTATAGGATCGCCACCGGCCGTCCGCCGACCTGCCCTGGATGAAAGTAATTCCGGACGCTGCACTGAGACTCGCGCTGTGCAACGCTTTCTTCGCGGGCGGGTCGGCCTTCCGGCCGGTGATGAACTCATTCTGGTGCGAAGCTGTCATGCGCTGGCCGATCCTACGCTGGCGGACCCAACGCTGGCCCATCCAGTCCGCCTATGAAATACGCCTATAAAACAGCCATATGTCCAATCAGAAGGCAATCATGAACGGCAGGGTTAACTGCATGGAACCGGAACAATACCCCCCGATCTCCGCACTGATTCGCAACGAAAACCTCCCGTATCCGCGCCTGATCGGAACGGATTACGAAAATTCAATGTTTAAAGTAGAATCTCAAGAGTCCTGATAAACCGTGTCGTATCATAAGCTAACAAGCCGATCCGAAACTCAGATCTTAGCGTTGGCGAAAATCGCTGACAGCCCGACTCGCGTCAAATTAACCATTCGGGATTTTTGTTAACCATCGCCCTAAATTCAGGCAAAATACCGCAAATCCGAGGGTTTTGACCCTGAAAACCGCATATCACCGAGGAAATCCACTTTCTAGCTTGCCACCGATACCGCGTCCGGCCTAGAACAAAAAGCAAACGCACCACCGGTCCCCTTGCCCCAGGATCCCTGCTCCATCCCGATGATGGCGGATTCGAACATCAAAACCGCACACCCATGGTCGAAAACGGCGCGATGAAACCCGTGGCAACGCCTAATCCGACGGAGGAGACAGCCTCGCTCCGCCATAATCGGAACGCCCGCCACACTCTGGGGGGTGGATGAAACCCGGGGATGACGCAGACGGATGGCGTTTGCGCCGACGAACCGTTCTCCGGCCCGGACATGTCTGTATGCGGCAGGCCCCCCAACGCGGGGGCTGTCGGCTTTCCGATCGCGTGCCGTTCGGCGACGACGGAAGCGGTGGGCGCCGGTGGGTCCGGCCGCAACAGGCGGCAAGATCCCACCATCGCGGTCCGGGTCGATCCACACCCTGATGTTGCACCGACCGACCGCGTTAGAGTCCGGTGGTCGACCAGAGCGGCCTCACCCCGACAGGCAAAGGCAAACCGCTCTGGCCCCTTATTCAGCGCATGATTACCGCGCTGTCGCGTTCCTGTCCGCGCAATATAGCGTCAGGTCTTGGGCGCCAGTTTATCCTGCGTCCTGGTGTCAAAGTCGCTGGCGTCGTGACGCTCATGCAGTTGTGCCGCGGGATCGCCTTGCAGGCGGTTGACGATGCGCCCGCGCCGGACGGCCGGACGTGCCCCGATCGCATCGGCCCAACGTTGCACGTTCTTGTATTCGTGCACCGCCAGGAACTCGCCCGCCCCATACAGCAGGCCCTTGGCCAGCCCGCCATACCAGGGCCACACCGCCATGTCGGCGATGGTATAATCGGACCCGGACAGGAACTCGGTTTCCGCGAGCCGGCGGTCGAGCACGTCCAATTGCCGCTTGGTTTCCATGGCAAACCGGTCGATGGCGTATTCGATCTTGGTGGGCGCGTAGGCATAGAAATGGCCGAACCCGCCGCCGAGATAGGGGGCGCTTCCCATCTGCCAGAACAGCCACGACAGGCATTCGGCGCGCGCGCCCGCTTCCGTCGGCAGAAATTCACCGAATTTCTCGGCCAGATGGACCAGGATCGCGCCGGATTCGAACACCCGGATCGGGGTCGGTCCACTGCGATCCAGCAAGGCGGGGATCTTGGAATTCGGGTTGATCGCGACAAAACCGCTGCCGAACTGATCGCCATCGCCGATACGGATCAGCCAGGCATCGTATTCCGCGCCGGCGTGGCCGCGGACCAGCAGCTCCTCCAGCATCACGGTGATTTTCTGGCCGTTTGGCGTTCCCAGCGAATAGAGCTGCATGGGGTGGTGCCCGACCGGCAGTTCCTTGTCGTGGGTCGGGCCCGCGATCGGACGGTTGATATTGGCAAACCGGCCACCGCCGCCCTTGTTCCAGGTCCAGACCTTGGGCGGCGTATATTCGGGCGCGTCGCTCATTCTCGAAACTCCATGGGTTTGGCGCGCAAAGTGGCCTTGCGGGCGCGATCACGCAAGCTGACAGAGCAAAATCTGTCCGGCGCGCGATCGGCCCAGGGGAGAGGCAGGGGCAGGGGCCAACCAATGTACAACGCAAGCCGGCGGGCATTCCGCCTACCAGGCGATCTCCTTGCCGAGATAGTCCAGAAACCGGTGCCGGTGACCGCCTTGCTGGGACAGCATGACCTCGACCATCCCCTCCGCGCTGTCTTCCACGCTGACGGCCGCGATGGGGCCGCCCATGTCGGTGCGGACCCAGCCGGGATGCAGGGTCAGGACCGTGACCTTGCGGCCGGACATCTCGGCATGCAGACCACGGCTCAGGGAATTGAGCGCGGCCTTGCTGGCCCGATACAGTTCATGCCCGCCGGGGTTCAGGGCGACGCTGCCCATGACGGAGCTGGTAAAGGCCAGCACCCCGGTTTCCTGCCGGATCCGGTCCATCAGCCGACGCGACAGCCGGATCGGCGCGATGGCGTTGGTGAACATCAGGCGGCCGATATCCTGTTCCGTCGCGGCGGTCGCGCTGCGATGGTCCGGCCCCGCGACACCGGCGTTCACCAGCACGATGTCCAGGGTCAGGTCCCCCAAACCGGCGGCGAACGCGTCGATCCCGTCCGGATCGTTCATGTCCAGGCGGTCCATCCGCACGCGCCCTGGATGCTGCTCGGCCAGTACACGCAATGCGGACGCCTGGTCCGGTTGGCGCGCCGTCGCAACGACGGACCAGCCGCGGGCGAGAAACGCCCGCGTTACGCCCAGGCCGATGCCGCGATTGGCACCGGCGATCAAAACTACTCCGGCGATCAAAGCCACTGGGGTCTCGGCCACGTCACAATCCTTGATGAATGGTTGCGTCCGGTCGGTGGGGACTGCTCATCGCGCGCACTCGACGACGACGGTGCCCACCTTGCTGCCCTGTTCCACGGACATATGCGCGGCAGCGGTGTCGTACAACGGAAAGCGTCCGTCCACCGACAGAACGCGCCCCGGCGAGGCCACAAAGCGGGCGATGTCCGACTGTGCCCGTTTGCGTTGCGCGGGACGGCTGGTGGGCAGGGTGAAGCCATGAATCGCCAGGTTTTTCGACATGATCTGGCGCAGTGGCACCTCGGGGTTCAGGGCGCCATTGGTGGCGTAATAGGCGATACTGCCACTGTCGCGCACCGATGCCAGCACGGACGCCAGATTGCCGCCCAGATCGACGTCGACGACGTGATCGACGCCCTCCCCACGCGTGATTTCCCGAACGCGGGAGGCCACGTCCTCGGTCCGGTAGTTGATCGCATGGGCGGCCCCACCCCGGTGCGCATGGTCCGCTTTTTCCGCCGAACTGACGGTTGCGATCACCGCCGCGCCGGCCCAGGACGCGAGCTGCACCGCGTAGTGCCCCACGGCCCCGGCACCGCCGGTCACCAGGACGAATTTGCCCTGCACCGGCCCGGCGACAAACACGCAGCCATGCGCGGTCATGCAGGGAATGCCCAGGGTCGCGCCCTCGGCGAACGAAACATGGTCGGGCAGTTCCGTCACCAGGTCCACGTTCAGCGCGATATATTCGGCGGCGGTGCCCATCCAACGGCCGTTGCGCTGGCCATTGTAAAGCCACACCCGCTTGCCCAGCCAGCTTGCCGCCACACCGGCACCGACCTGGTCGATCACCCCGGCGGCGTCGCTGTTGGGAATGACCCGGGGATATTCCGCGGGCACGGCGCCGCGGCGGCGATAGGTATCCGATGGATTGACGCCGGACGCTTCCAGGCGGACGCGTACCTCGCCCAGGCCGGCGTCCGGTGTCGGCAATTCGCCGGTGACAATGACTTCGTTGGCCGGCCCTTGCCGGTCGTACCAGACCGCACGCATCGCAACCCTCCCATGTTCGCGCCCGCGTTCCGACACCGGCGGACAGAACCGACCGGCGCGGAACGCCAGCGCACTGCTTTGGCGCTCCTTGTCCCGCAACGGGCGAAACCCCGATGTCGCGATCGGACCGTCAGCATAACCGGTTCCGTGCGGAATTGTATGGTACCCGCTCCCCCGCACGCCGCCCCCTGCACGCCCCCCTGCACGCCGCCCCCCTCGGCATGCCGCCCCCGGGCGCCGGACGGGCGGTTGCTGGCGGCGCGGGTGGGCACTGTTGCTTGCAATCTGAAACATGATCCGGGAGGCTGGCGGGTTTTACGCTGCATTGATCTGTGCCACGATCTTGTCTTGACTGGTTTGTTGAATGGCGCGGCAAAACGCCGGAAGCGTGAACCGGCGGGGGAAACCGATGGATGACGAGCGCTCTCCTGCCGTGATCGGGCACGCACTCGCGGAACTGTGTCAGGCCGCGGGTCTGGAAGGCGTTGCCGCGATCGACCGTTCCGATGCTCAGCGCGGGGATGCGTTGCTCTACCAGTCCGGCCGTGGAGGCGACGATGTGCTCACCCTGGCCGGGACGCTGCTGGCGCGCGCGGACGGGCGATATGCGCAAGGCATCAGCCCCAATCGCCGCCCTGTCATCGTATTCCCCTGGGTGCTGCCGCCCCGCCGACCTGGCGGACTTGTGCTGTGGCGGGCGCCCGCATCCATCCCCTGGGAGGTCGGCGATCATGCCTTGGTGCGGACCGCCGCCAACCTGATCCGGGTCATCTTGGAACATAGTCCGGACGAAAGCGGGCTGGATCGGCTGACCGGCTTGCCCAACCGGCTCTATTTCCTGGATGAGGCGGAACGTCATATCGAGCGTCTGCACCTCGATCGCGTCCCCGGCACCTTGATGCTGATCGTCATGGATGGGCTGGACCCGCTGATGGCGCGCCACGGACGCGATGCCGGCGACTGGGCATTGACCCGGGTGGCGACCTTGCTGCGCGCGATGGTGCGTCCGGCGGATGTGGTGGGCCGAGTCGGACCCAACCAGTTCGCCGTATGGCTGGATGGCATGGACCATATGACCGCGGCCGAACGGGCGGCGGTGTTGTGTGAGCGGCGGCTGACGCTGCCTGAATCGACCGCGTCGGGGAACGTCCAGGTGCCGGCGCTGTCGATCGGCATCGCAAGCCGGACGGTCGGGAACGAGCAGGATATCCGCGAATTGCTACGCCGAGCGGGGCAGGCGGTGGGACAAGTGCGTCAGGATGGCGGTCGCGGATGGCATGTCTCCCGCGACGGCTTGACCGCGTGATGTCCATCCGGGCGCGCGTCCAGCCCGGCATCGCGGCATCGCTTGCGGCCCGAAACGCGTGCCCGTCGATCTGAGGCAGGCAAAATTTCGCGCCCGCCGCGGGTTCGCGAGATTCGGCGCTTGCCCGGCTGGCATCGCCGGATGACAATGCAGGCATGATGCAGCGGCAGGTCCGACCCGAATTCGCCTCGGCCGCCCAGCGGCAGGACCCCGTACGTCGATGCACCAGCTCGGCTTTCGCCGCGCTCGACCTGGGCACCAACAATTGTCGGATGCTGGTTGGCGTGCCGTCCGGCGGCGGCTTCCGGGTCCTGGACAGCTTTTCGCGGATCGTCCGGCTGGGAGAGGGGCTGCACCATACCGGGGAACTCAGCCGCCCGGCGATGGATCGTGCCATCGTCGCGTTGAAAGCCTGTGCAGACCGGTTGGAACGCCGGCCGGTGCGCCAGGTGCGCGCGATCGCGACCGAGGCATGCAGACGCGCCGCCAATGGGGGAGAATTCCTGCTGCGCGCGAAGCAGGAGACCGGGCTGGATATCGGCATCATCTCCAGCCGGGAGGAGGCCGAACTGGCGCTGGAATCCTGTGCGCCGCTGCTGGCCGGGGAAGGGCGGCGCGCCCTGCTGTTCGACATCGGCGGCGGCTCCACCGAACTGGCCTGGGTCCGGCTGACGGACGGACGCGCCGAGTTGATCGGCTACGATTCCCTGCCGGTGGGCGTGGTGACCCTGGCGGAACGCTGGGGCGATAGCGGTTTCAGCCCCGACGGATTCGAAGCAATCGTCGCCGACGTCGCCGCTCGCCTGGCCCCGTTCGAGTCGATCCATTGCATCGGCCATGAAATCCGCAACGGTGGGGTGCGCCTGCTGGGAACCAGCGGCACGGTGACCACCTTGGCCGGCGTGGCGCTGAACCTGGATCGTTATCGGCGTCCCGCCGTGGATGGCGTCGCGCTGTCGGGCCGACAGGCCGACGCCGCCTTGACCGCGCTGCGCGCCATGGGGCGGGACGGTCTGGCGCGTCATCCCTGCGTGGGGGCCGAACGGGTGGAATTCGTGCTGCCCGGATGCGCGGTGTTCGCGGCAATAAGGCGGCTTTGGCCGGCGCCGGAGGTCGTGGTCGCGGATCGAGGCCTGCGGGAAGGCATGCTGCTGCGCATGATCCGCGCCGATCGGATGCGGCTCGCCCGGGGCGACAACCGCCGCGCGATCGCGTCGGCCCGTCCATGAAGAAGTCGGTCGTTACCTCCGGGCGGGCGCTGGCCATTCCGGTCCGCACCGCCAAAAGCCGCAGCCCGGCGTCGCAGCGCTGGCTGGCGCGTCAGTTGAACGACCCCTATGTCGTGGCGGCGAAAAAACAGGGGTGGCGGTCGCGCGCGGCCTACAAGCTGCTGGAACTGGATGAAAAATTCCATCTGATCCGCCGCGGTATGCGGGTCGTCGATCTGGGTGCCGCGCCGGGCGGCTGGACGCAGGTGGCGGTGAAGGCGGGCGCGGGCGGCGTTCTGGCCTTGGATCTGCTGCCGATCGACCCGATCGGCGGCGCCACATGCCTGCAAGGCGACTTTTCCGACCCCGACATGCCGGCCCGTCTGGGCGAAATGCTGGGCGGCAAGGTGGACCTGGTGCTGTCGGACATGGCGCCGAACACGACCGGGCATGGCGCCACGGATCACCTGCGGATCATGGCGCTGGCCGACATGGCCTTGCTGTTTGCCGTGGAGACCCTGGCCGAGGGCGGCACGTTCGTCGCCAAGGTGTTTCAGGGCGGGTCCGAACGGGACATGCTGGACCGTATGAAGCGGCATTTCGCGACCGTACGTCACGCCAAGCCGCCCGCAAGCCGGAAGGAATCCAGCGAGTTGTACGTGATCGCGATGGGATTTCGCCATCGTTAGCGACCCGGACCTGGGCCGTTCGCGCCTCTCACCTGGTAATGCGTCGCCGCGTGATGTGTCATCCGGCGACATGGCAGTGAACAATATCACGATGGGCAACACGTCTCTGACGGATGCGTCATCGAAGGAAGCGGGGGATATGACAATGACCGACAGACTGGCCAAGGATCGCATCCACCTGACGGTCGCCGAAGCCCGCGACCTTGGCGAATCGGCGATGCGCGGCGCCGGCCACGACGACGACGATTCCCGCATCCTGACCGACCACGTGTTGGACGCGGCGCTTTGCGGATACGAGTATTCCGGCCTACCGAAACTGCTGAACGTCGTCGATGCTGCCAATTTCCGCCAGCCGCGCCGCCCCGTCACCGTGCTGCGGGAAAGCGGATCGACCGCCATGCTCGACGGCGGCAACAGCAACGGCATGGTCGCCGCCTACCGCGCCACCGAGGCAACAATCGCGCGGGCCCAGGCGACCGGCCTCGCCCTGGTGTGCCTTTCCAACACCTGGATGACCGGGCGCAGCGCTTATTATTGTGAGATGATCGCCCGGGCCGGCCTGGTCGTGATCCACACCGTATCCGCCCCGGCAGCCGTGGCGCCCTTCGGCGGCATCCGCCCCGCGCTCGGCACCAACCCGATCGCCTTCGGGTTTCCCACCGAAACCGACCCGCTCGTCATCGATATGGGCACATCGGCGTTCATGGGCACCGACCTGCAATTCCGCGCCCGTCTCGGCACCCCCATCCCGGAAGGCGTGGCACTCGGTCCCAACGGCCATCCAACCACCGATGCAAGCGCCGCCCGCAAAGGCGCGCTGCTGCCGTTCGGCGGGCCGGAAGGCGGCTACAAGGGTTTCGGCCTCGCCCTGGCCATGGACGCGATGGGTGCCCTGGCCGCCGGCGCGCGGGCCGCGGACGATATCGGCGGCTACATGTTCATCGCCTTCAAGCCGGACCTGTTTTTGTCGCCGGAGGACTATCGGCGCGAGGTCACAAGACGGATCGACACGATCAAAGCCACCCCCCGCCAGATCGGGGTCGAGGAAATCCGCATCCCGGGCGAGCGTAGCTATCAGACCCGCGCCCGCCTCATGAACGAAGGCGTTGAGATCGATCGGAAAATCTACGATGCCCTGGGCCGTCTGGCCGACGGCAAGCTGGATCACGGCGGCTGAGGGCAGGGGGGCGAACAGCGTCGATTGGCGACGAAGCCCTATATCGAAAATGCGGCCGGACCGCGCGAGAGGCCCCGGGTAGCCGCGTTATCGGCGGGCTTGCCGCCCAATCACGCGGCGACCAGGCCCACCGTCGGAACCCTATCGTGGCGCCGGGACCGTCACCCCGATCATATCGCCTTCCCGCACGATGGCGGCGAGTTGTTCCTCCGACCATCCGTCAGTCCCCGTGGGGCGCAGCGGAAGCACCATCCAGCGGTAATCGGCGGTCGAGTCCACAACTCGCAACTTCACCGTATCCGGGATCACGGTCTTCCATTCGGCAGCCAGCAGCCCGCGCGGATCGCGCACGGCGCGCGCCCGGAAGGCGGCGGATTTATACCAGAACGGCGGATAGCCCAGCACCGCGCGCGGGTAGCAACTGCAGAGCGTGCAGACCACCAGGTTATGTTCGGCCGCCGAATCTTCCAGCACGCCCAGGGGCGGCATGCCGCGCATGGGAATCCCCAGTTCCTCGGCCGCCTTGGTGCCGTCTTCCAGCATCCGCGCGCGATAGCCAGGATCGACCCAGGCCTTCGCGACCATGCGCGCGCCCTGTCCCGGGCTGGCGGCATCGGTGATCGCGATCCGGTCCGCAATTTCCGCGGCTGACGCGATGCCCTTCTGTGCCAGCAGCCCCAGCACCGCCGCCAGCAGGGGTTCGCTTTCCGTGTCCAGGACGCTCATGGTCGCTCCAGCCAGTGTATGTTCATGGCTGTTCCAGCCAGTGCATGTTCATGGCTGTTCCAGCCAATGCATGTTCATGGCTGTTCCAGCCAATGGATGCTCATGGCCGTTCCAGCCGCTGTATGTTCATGGCCGTTCCAGCCAATGCCCGAAGATTTCCACCAACAATTCGTCGTTGCCCGCCGGTTCCCGCCAGATCGCGCGCCGATCGAAGGCGACGTGATACAGCGGGCGCGCCTCGGCCGGTCGGTCGAACGCCAGGTCTTCCGGGTTCGGAAAATCGCCCAGATGCCGCACGACCTTGCCCGCCACGCCGCGCAGGTAATAAGGGGTGCGGATATGGGCGGGTCCCCGCCGCTCCGGCCAGTCGTTCTTCACCAGGACAGCGTCGCCGGGGGAGAAATTCATTTTGCCTCCAACGCGGCTTGCAGTTCGGCCTCGGTGATGACGCCCTTGCGCAGCAGGTTGTCGGTCAGGGACCGGATCCAGCGGCGGTAATAGCTCAGACGGTGGTATTCGGCCTCGGGGATCGCCTCTATCCCGCGGCGCAGTTCGTCCACCGACACCACCTGCTTGGCGCCCAGTATCTGGCGGAGCGCGTCCACCTGCCGGTCGAAATCGGTCAATCCGTGTGGTTCGATATCCACCGGCTCACACATGAATTTCGAGGCGCCGCCCAGGTCGTGGTGGGCGCGAAGGGCTTCATTGTCCATGACCGCATGATAGCGCATTCTGGACCGTAAGCCAAAACCTTCCGGAGCACCGATGCAAGCCGCCATGTCCCCTCTGCTGGCCCCAGATGAGCCCGATCCCGTCCAGGTGCTGCGCGAATCCGCGGGGTCGGATATTTTCCTGACCGCGGATCATGCCGGGCGGCTGATTCCGCGACGCCTGCAGCAACTGGGCGTGCCGGAGGCGGAGCTGGAGCGCCATATCGCCTGGGATATCGGCATTGCCGGGGTGACGAAGTATCTGTCGGCGGCCTTGAACGCGACGGCGGTGCTGCAGACCTATTCAAGGCTGGTGATCGACTGCAATCGGGAACCCGCCTGGCCCACCGCCATGCCGGCGATCAGCGAATTCACCGAAATCCCCGGCAACCGGAACCTGTCGGCGGCCGACCGGGCGGCGAGGGTCGCGGCGATTTTCACGCCCTATCAGAACCGTATCACCGCGTTGCTGGACGCGCGCCAGGCTGCCGGGCGGCGCACCGTCCTGGTGGCGATGCACAGTTTCACGCCCAATTTCAAGGGTGAGCGGCGGGATATGCAGGTCGGCGTCCTCTACAACAAGGATGCGACCCTGGCCCGGATCATGCTGGACCTGTTGCGGGCGGAGCGCGATCTGATCGTCGGCGACAATGCCCCGTACGCGATCACCGGCGACAGCGACTACGGCATCCCGGTGCACGGCGAACAGCGTGGCCTGCCCCACGTGGAGATCGAAATCCGCCAGGACCTGATCGCCGACGCCACCGGCCAATCCGAATGGGCCGCCCGGTTCGCCCGCCTGCTGACTATCGCGGCAGAGCAGCTTCCATAACCGGGTTCCAAGGCCCGTCTGTCCCGGTTGGGTGCCCAGAGGCACAAAGCCCTTTTGGCGGCGGTTGCCCACCCGCATCCAGCGTCCTAACCTGCGACCCCGTGGACAGGAGGAGTGGACCCATGGAACGCGCGGAATTCGAGGCCGCTCTGGCTAAAGACGGCTATGAAGTCGTGGCCAGGGGCATGGCCCCCAACACAGTCAACCCGGACCACACGCATGACTTCGATGCGCGCGTCCTGGTGACCGAGGGCGAGATCACCATCACGCGTGCCGGTCAGGCGACTCGGTTCGGGGTTGGTGAGTGGTGCGCCGTGGCGGCCGGCGAATTGCATGCGGAACATGTCGGTCCCACCGGCGTGTCCTATGTCGCCGGTCTTCGCCGGACGGCGGCCTGATCCCAATAGTCCAACAACGTTAAACGGAGGGAACGACACATGGCTGAACCAGGCCGAGCACTACCGCAGCCAACGCCGGAGACGCAGCATTTCTGGGATGGAACCAATGAGGGCGAGTTGCGCCTGCAACGCTGCGACGGCTGCGGGAAGGTCTATTTCCCGGCCCGTCCGTTCTGCCCGGCCTGCGGGTCGCGCAAGGTGTCCTTCTTCGCCGCTTCCGGCAAGGCGATCCTCTGGAGCTACGTGATCCATCACCGCCCGGTGCCTGGCTTCACGCCGCCCTATGCCATCGCGGTGGTGCAACTGGCCGAAGGCCCGCGGATGATGACGAACATCGTCGAATGTCCGCAAACGCCGGAGGCGCTGCAACTGGACATGGCGCTGGAGGTCGTGTTCGAGAAGCAGAACGACAAGATCACGCTGCCGCTCTTCCGGCCCGTGCCCTCTTCGGTGAAAGGCTGATCCGATGCGCAGAAATGCAGTCTCCGTCGTCGGCGCCGCCGAGACGACCCAGCTTGGCGTCATTCCCAACATGTCGCAGATTCAGTTGCACGCGGATGCGGCCCTGAACGCGATGGCCGATTGCGGCCTTCGGCCGAAGGATATCGACGGCATCGCGACCGCCAACGAAACCCCGGTGCAGCTTGCGCATTACCTGGGCATCACCCCGACCTGGGTCGACGGGACCTCGGTCGGCGGGTGTTCGTTCATGCTGCATGTCCGCCACGCGGCGGCGGCGATCGAGGCGGGTCTGGCGAAGACCATCCTGATCACGCATGGCGAAAGCGGCAAGTCGCGCATTGGCAATCCGCCGCGTAGCGTGCCGCCGTCGTCTCTGGCCGGGCAGTTCGAGCAGCCGTTCGGCCCGATGGGCCCGCCCAGCATGTTCACCATTCCCGTGCTGCGCTACATGAAGACCTATGGCGTGACGGAAGAGCAGATCGCTCAGGTCTCCGTCGTGCAGCGCGAATGGGCCGGGATGAACCCGCGCGCGACCTTCCGCACGCCGATCACCACGGATGACGTGCTGAACAGCCGCATGATCGCCTGGCCGTTCCGGCTGCTGATGTGCTGCCTGGTGACGGATGGCGGCGGCGCGCTGATCCTGACCTCGGCGGAACGGGCGAAGGATTTCCCGACGAAGCCGGTCTATATCCTGGGCACCGGGGAGAGCGTCGAAACCCCGCTGGTCTCACAGATGGAAGACTTTACGTCTTCACGCGCCTTCCGGGTGGCGGGTCCGACGGCGTTCCAGCAGGCCGGTATCAACCGCAACGATGTCGACCACCTGATGATCTACGATGCCTTCGCGCATCTGCCGATCTATGGTCTGGAGGATCTGGGATTCCTGCCTCGGGGCGAGGCGGCGGCGTTCATTGCCGGACGCAACACGGCGCCGGGCGGGTCGTTGCCGATGAACACCAATGGCGGCGGGCTGTCGTATATGCATTCCGGCATGTATGGGATGTATGCGCTGCAGGAGAGCGTGCGGCAGATGCGCGGCACCGCGGCGGCGCAGATTCCGGGCGCGAAGGTCTCGGTCTGTCACGGCGTCGGCGGCATGTTCGCCGCGTCCGGGACGATCATCTTCACCAACGAGGCTTGATAGCGCGGGATCACGCTGAGCGGAACATAACAGCGTGAGAATTGTGCGCTAAAACAAAGATCTAGAGCGGTTTCCCGTCAGGGTAAAACCGCTCTAGAGTCTGCCCCCGAGCAATGCGGCAGGCGCTGCCACGCGGACGCCGAGCGGGGACGTCTGTCGCTGGTGCTGCGTTGTGCGGGACAGGGTGAACCAAACGGCGGCGGTCCTGCCGCGGTCATGGCGCCCGTCCGTGCGGGATCGCTTGCGTGCCCCTCGGGTTCGCTTCGGCGATGCCCGCAAATAGTCGCTGCGACCGAGATGCCCCCCGTGGCCATTGTCGCACTTAACCCGGCCACCTGCTCGGCTTTTCCCCGTCCGCGGGATCGCGTCGGCCGATCGCGTGTCCGCCTGTCTGGATCGGTTGTTCCAGTCGACCACGGGGTCGATCACCACGCCTTCCTTCGTCCCCGGTTCCCACACCAGATAGCTGACGGTGTTCGTCGGTTCGTCGAAGAAGGCGCGGATGACCGGGCTTTTCATGGCGGCGTCCATTTCTTCCTCCTGTCCCTACGATAGGGGTTGAACTCTACATAAGTCATCACTTATTTAGTTTTATCTTATGGATGAACCTGCCCCACGATGAATACCGAAACCAAACCCGATCTGGCGGCGCTGCGGGACAAGGCGGCGGAGGCGGCGCGAATGCTGAGCCTGCTCGCCAACGAGAACCGGCTTCTGTTGCTGTGTCACCTGGCCAGCGAGGGCGAGATGACCGTCACGGCCCTGGCAGAAGCTGTCGGCCTTTCGCAGCCGGCGCTGTCGCAGCACCTGGCGAAACTGCGGGAGGACGGGCTGGTGGCGACCCGGAAGGTGTCCCAGACGGTCTTCTACCGACTGACCGATTCAAAGGCCGCGACATTACTGGGTGTGCTGCGGGACCTGTATTGCCCATCCGAGACCAATCCGACAACAAAAGGAATTGCCCCATGTTGAAGACGATTTCAGCCCAGGACGCCTCTCGCCTGCTGCGGGATGGCGCGACCCTGGTGGATGTGCGGGAACCAGACGAGCACGCCCGCGAACGCATTCCAGGCGCCCACAGTCTGCCGTTGTCGCAACTGCAAGAAGTGGAATTGACCGTGGCCAAGGGCCAGCCGGTGCTGTTCCACTGCCGAAGCGGCGCCCGTACCGCAGGCAATGCGGTTCGGCTGGCCGAGAAAGCGGGGGATTGGGAGGCGTTCATCGTGGAAGGCGGGTTGGATGCCTGGAAGAAGGCGGGCCTGCCGGTGGCGATGGATCGTCGTCAGCCGCTGGAACTGATGCGTCAGGTGCAGATCGCCGCAGGGTCGATGGTCGTGCTGGGGGTGATCCTGGGCGTCACGTTTTCCCCGTGGTTCTATGCCCTGTCTGGTTTCGTTGGCGCTGGTCTGGTGTTTGCCGGCGTAAGCGGCACCTGCGGATTGGCCAGCGTGCTGCGGCTGATGCCGTGGAACCGGCAGGCCGGCGCAGGGCTTGCCTGAAGCCGCCATGATCGCCCTGACCCTGGCCCAGATCCTGCTCGGCGGCGCGTCCGGCGCCCTGGTCGGCTTCACCTTGGGGCTGGTCGGGGGCGGCGGTTCCATCCTCGCGGTCCCACTGCTGGTCTATCTTGTGGGGGTGCCGAACCCCCACATCGCCATCGGCACCAGCGCGGTGGCGGTCGCCGTCAATGCAGCCATCGGCCTGGCCGGGCATGCGCGGGCGGGACGTGTGCGCTGGCCTTGTGCATCGGTCTTCGCCGCATCCGGTGTGGCCGGAGCCTTCGCCGGATCGGCCCTCGGTCGCGGAGTGGACGGGCAGTTGCTGCTGACCGCCTTCGCCGTGCTGATGATCGTGGTCGCGGTTGTGATGTTGCGACGGGCCAACGGCGCCACGGACGGAACCGTACGGCTCAGTCGAGGCAATGCACCGGCGCTGGTCGGAACCGGCGTCGCCGTGGGCGGCCTGTCGGGCTTCTTTGGGATCGGTGGCGGTTTCCTGATTGTCCCGGGTCTGGTCTTCGCCACGGGCATGCCGATGCTGCAAGCGATCGGCACGTCGCTCGTCGCGGTGACGGCCTTCGGCCTGACAACCGCCGCCACCTATGCGATGGCAGGTCTGGTGGATTGGCGTCTCGCGGCGCTGTTCGTGGCTGGCGGTGCGCTGGGAAGCTGGGTCGGAGGGCGTGTGGCCGTACGATTGGCGAAGCGCCGGGGTCTGCTGACCCAGGTTTTCGCCGGCCTGATCATCGTCGTGGCGATCTACATGCTGGCCCGGGGACTTGGGCTGATCGCCTGATGCCTGAATGCCCGTATGCCTGAGTGCCCGTATGCCTGAGTGCCCGTCGCGGTGCCGGTCCGGATCGGGCAGCCCGATCGAACCCCACGTCACCCGAGGAACAAGGGCGCGGGCAGGGGCGCGCCATTTACCAACTCCGGTGCTTGGGATAATAGAAATTTCCTGCTCACGGAGCACGCTGCCGGAGGAAAAATTCATGGCTTACACGCTGGAACAACTGAGCACCGACATTCGCGGCGCCCTAAAAGCCGATTCCGGACCAGACGGGAAACAGGCCGTATGCGCGCTGGTGTCGAAGGTGTTGCTGGATAAGGAATTTGTCGCCCAGCACCTGACGGAGGAGCAGTGCCGGCCGCGCAAGGTGCTGTATGAGGACCCCGAGCTGGGCTTCTGCGTCTGCGGCCATGTCTATGAAACCGCTGCCATCGGAGGGCCGCACGATCACGGATCCAGTTGGGCGATCTATGGGCTGGCGGTTGGCGACACGGAGATGATCGACTGGCGCGTGGTCACGCCGGGTGAGGGCGATAAGCCGACCCTGGTCGCGCCGGAGCGGAGCTACGTCCTGAAGCCAGGCGATTCGCATTTCTACGATGTCGGGGTGGTGCATTCGCCGAACCGGCAAGGTCTGACCAAACTGGTGCGGGTCGAGGGCGCCAACCTGGATCACATCAAGCGTTCCAATATCAAGGCCGCCTGACGGACGCGCGCCGGACTGTAGCCGGAAGGCCCAATCCTCCGCGGGACGGCCTTTCGGTGCCAGCCTGCCGATAAGCCACAGCCTCGCCTGCCGCTACGCCATCGATCACGTCACCATGCTCGGCTCCGTCGTCTTTTGGTGAGGGGTTCGGTGCAGCTAGCCCTGCTGCCTGACGGTTTCGGGAGTCATGAGCCAGGTCTTGGCCATCGTCGCGCTGGCGACGCTCAACAGCGGATTGGCGCTGCTGCTGAGTGGTGGTCGCTAGCATGACGTAACGACGTGGCAGCAGCCCCGAGCTTGCTGGTGCGCCTGCCTGGGATTGGATCGGATGCTCGGTGTTCGTGGCCGCGGCGCCGGCCATGCCGAAACTCGGTGTATGCGAAGGCGTCGCGTTTTTGGATGCGGCGGCAGCCGCCGGAGCGATGACCCATTGCGTAACCCTGCCGCGGCCGGCGAAAACCGACCACCGCATGGCCAGCGCGGCTCAGCGCATCGTCAGACCGGGCATCCCGCCATCCCGCCAGGCCGCCAGGATCTCGAAATACCGCAGCGACCCGGCCGCGTAGATATCTGAAAAGAAGCCGTTCTTGTTCCCGGCGGTGCCCTCGCTGTTGTAGTAGCCCGGCGTGCATTCCTCGAAGAAGCCGGCATTGGTCCCGGCCAGCGACTTCACTTCGGTGACATAGGCGTCGACCGCGTCGGGCGACGGTTCCACCGTGTCGAAGCCCCGCGCACGCGCCTGGGTCACCAAATTCGCGATGTGCCGTGTCTGGTTCTGCAATGACAGCGGCAGGTTCACGGTCAGCGCGGCCTGTTGGCGCCCGATGAAGAAGCAGTTCGGGAAACCGTTCGTGCTCATGCCGTGCAAGGTGCGCGTGCCGCCGGCCCAATGATCGGACAGCTTGACGCCGTCCCGCCCGACCACGTCGTAGCCGGTTCGGCGGGTGAAGGACGTCCCGACCTCGAACCCGGTCGCGAAGATCAGGCAATCCAGTTCGTATTCCTGGCCGTTCGCCACGACTCCATGTTCGGTCAGGCGGTCGACGCCATGGCCAACCGTATCGACAAGCGTCACGTTGGGGCGGTTGTAGGTCTGTAGATACTCGTCATGGAAGCACGGGCGCTTGCAGAACTGTCGATACCAGGGTTTCAGCGCCTCCGCGATGACCGGATCCTTGACGATGCTGTCGACCCGAGCGCGCACCTGGTTCATCTTCCGGTAGTCGGACAGCACGATCAACTGATCGCGCTCGTCGGCCGTCAGCGTGCGTCCCACCTTCCGCGCGGCCAGTGCGGCGGCGGTTGCGGTCAGGTTGCGGAAGATATCGGTCCAGCCGTCATGCACCAGGTCTTCGTCCTGGTCGCCGCCGCTGACCAGGATGTTGAAATTCTCCATCCGCCGGTACTGCCAGCCCGGCCGCAGCGATGTCGCCCACGCGGGATCGGTCAGCGTGTTGTTGCGGACATCGATTGACGAAGGCGTGCGCTGAAACACGTAAAGCTGCTGGGCCGAGGCCCCCAGATGCGGGATGCACTGCACCGCGGTCGCGCCGGTGCCGATGATGCCGACCCGCTTGTCTTTCAGGTTCGACAGATTGCCGTAGCTGTCACCACCGGTGTAGCGATAATCCCAGCGGCTGGTGTGGAACGTATAGCCCTTGAATTCGTTGATGCCCGGAATGCCCGGCAGCTTCGGCCGGCTGAGCGGCCCGTTCGCCATCGCCACGTATTGCGCGCGGAAGCGGTCGCCACGATTGGTGCTGACGATCCAGCGCCGGTCTTCCTCGTTCCACCGCAGGTCGGTGATGGAGGTCTGCAACAGAGCATCGTCATAAAGGTTGTAGTGACGTCCAATGCGCCGGCTGTGTTCCAGGATTTCCGGTGCGAAGGAGTATTTCCGTTCGGGGATGTAGCCAAGCTCCTCCAGCAGCGGCAGATAGCAATAGGATTCGACATCGCACATCGCGCCCGGATAGCGGTTCCAGTACCACGTGCCGCCGAAATCGCCGCCGGTTTCCACGACCCGCAGGCGTTTGAAACCGGCTTCACGCAGGCGGGCGCACATCAGAAGGCCGCCGAAGCCACCGCCGATGACGGCGAATTCCACCTCGTCGAACACAGGTTCGCGCGTCATGTTCTGTTCGACGTACGGGTCCTCCACATAGCGGGAGAACTCGGCCTTCACCTCGACATACTGTTCGATACCGTCGGGACGCACCCGCCTGTCGCGCTCCACGAGGTACTTGCTGTGCAGCGCGTCGGGATCGAAGTCGATGGCGCCGGCGACGGCGGCAACGGCCGGGTAGATTTGCATCGGCTGGGCTTCCTTGGAGCGTTCCCGGCGAACCTAAAGCGCGCCCGAGCCAACCGCAAACCGCGACTTCGCCAAAGGTTTCTCCGCGCTGAACCGCTCGAAGCCGCCAACCGTCTGACTGGCGAGCGCGGCGTCAGGCCTTCAGAGCCTCTCGCAGCTTGGCTTCCTGCTCCGTTGTCAGATTGGTGCGCAGAACGGTGCCGCCGAACGTGGCCATGATGGGCAGCACCTTATCGGCGGTCACCTTGCGTACCAGCACGCAGAGCGCCGCCTGACCTGGCGTCAGCGCGCCCGCTGCCTCCTTCATGAAATTGTCATCGATCCCGATATCCGTGAACCGACCACTCAACGCGCCAGCTCCCGCGCCTATTGCCGCACCGATGAGCGGATTGAGGAACAGAAGGCCGATCAAGGCGCCCCACATGCCGCCGGACGCGGCGCCCGCGGCGGTTGTGTTGATCAGTTGATTGAGCTTCACCTCTCCGTCGGGCTGGCGCACCGCCACGACAGCATCGCCAAGTTCGATGAGATATTCCTTTTGCAGATCAAAAAGCTTCTTCCGCGCGGTTTCCGCGGTCGCTTCGCTGTCGTAGGCGACGATGATGAGGTCGGCCATGAGGAACTCCTGCCCAGGGATGCGCCAGGCAGTCATAGCGCAGCGACCGCCCCGCGCAACCGCACCCCGACCGAACGACCAGCCTTGGGGTGCCCTGACCGGGCGTGCCCTGACCGGGCGTGCCCTGACCGGGCGTGCATGTCGCTAGCTCGTCAACATGTCCGATTTATGTAGCTCGTGAAGTGTCCGCTTCGTTCTTGTTCTGTCCCGGGGCATGCCCCGGGACAGAACGGCCGCTTTGGAAGCGTGTCATGCGGCCTTGTCCGAGTGTCGTGAACCCTTGCCTCACCTGCCCACACTAATCGCGCCCAAAGCCGAGGGACGGCTGTATGGCGACGAGTTCCTCCAGGTCCAGATCGACCATGGCGGAACGTGTCAACGACTTTGATACACCCGGGTTCGTAATTTAAGCTCGTGTCCTGACCCTCGGCCGGTATTGCTCAGGGACAAGGAAGATGACCGGCGGGAGTGCCGGATCCGGCCGGATGAATGCCGTGACGGCTTCGTGGGTGC